>NZ_CP134398.1:945306-1260409 GCF_002968335.2 Mycobacterium sp. ITM-2016-00316 | reverse complement strand
GGCACGGTTCCGAACAGTTCGCCAGGGCTGCGGCGGAAGTCCTTGCCGCCGAAGGGTTTACCGTCACCTATCTCTACACCCCGGCGCCGACGCCGGTACTGGCGTTCGCCGTGCGGCACCTCGGCGCGGCGGCCGGTGTGCAGATCACCGCATCGCACAACCCGCCGGCCGACAACGGTTACAAGGTCTTCGTCGACGGCGGCCTGCAGATCGTCTCCCCCACCGACCGGGAGATCGAATCGGCGATCACCCGCGCCCCGTATGCCGACGAAATCGCCCGCTCCCCGGTCGAACCGGCCGGCGCCGACCTCGTCGCGGCCTACCTGGAGCGCGTCGCGACCGTGCGCCGTGCGGCCGGCAACGTCCGGCTGGCACTCACCCCGATGCACGGGGTCGGTGGTGAGTTCGCACTGGATGCACTGGCGTTGGCGGGAATCGACGATGTGCACGTCGTCGATGCACAGTTCGCCCCCGACCCGGACTTCCCCACCGTCGCCTTCCCCAACCCCGAGGAGCCCGGCGCCACCGACCTGCTGCTGACGCTGGCCGCCGAAGTGGGCGCCGAGGTCGCGATCGCGTTGGATCCCGACGCGGATCGCTGCGCGGTCGGCATACCCGACGGGGGAACACACGGCTGGCGCATGCTGACCGGTGACGAAACAGGTTGGCTGCTCGGCGATTACCTGCTATCACTGCGCAACGATCCGGCATCGGCACTGGTGGCCAGCACGGTGGTGTCCTCCCGGATGCTGGCCGCCATCGCCGCGGGATACGGGGCTCAGCACGCCGAGACCCTCACCGGGTTCAAGTGGCTGGCCCGCGCCACCGCGCCCGGTGCCGCACTGATCTATGCCTACGAGGAGGCGATCGGGCACTGCGTCGACCCGGATGCCGTGCGCGACAAGGACGGCATCAGCGCCGCCGTGCTGATCTGCGATCTGGTGACGTCACTGCGATCGCAGGGGCGCACGCTGACCGGCGCACTGGACGAGCTGGCCCGGCGGCACGGTGTGCACCTCACGTCGTCGGTCTCGCGCCGGGTGCAGGATGCGGGTGTGGCGATGGCGGCGCTGCGCGCCGACCCCCCTGCCCGTCTTGCCGGTATCGCAGTGCACCTGGAGGACCTGGGGCAGCGCCGCGGCCTGCAACGCACCGATGCGCTGGTGTTCACCGGCGACGGAATCCGGGTGGTGGTGCGGCCGTCGGGCACCGAGCCGAAACTGAAGTCGTATATCGAGGTGCGCCGCGCGCCGACCGACGACCTGTTCACTGCACGCGCGCGGGCCGAGCAGCTGCGCACCGAACTGGTGGCCGCCGTCTCGATGTGGTGACGCTCAGCGAGGCCCGAACTGCCGGTCCCCGGCATCCCCGAGACCCGGCACGATGTAGGCGATCTCGTTGAGTCCGTCGTCGACGGTCGCGGTCACCAGCCTGATCCCGGGAGCCGCCTTCTCCAGCGCGGCGATGCCTTCCGGCGCGCACACCACGCACACCGCGGTGATGTCGACGGCGCCGCGCTCACGCAGCAGATCGACGGTATGGACCATGGACCCGCCCGTGGCCAGCATGGGGTCGAGGACGAAAACCGCACGCGCACTGAGATCGTCGGGCAGTGACGCGAGATACGGCGTGGGTTGATGTGTCTCTTCGTTACGCGCCATCCCGACAAAACCGACCTGCGCCTCGGGGATCAGCGCATGCGCCTGGTCCACCATGCCCAGGCCGGCCCGCAACACCGGCACCAGCAGCGGCGGATTGGCCAGCCGCGCGCCGGTGGTCTCGGTGAGCGGGGTACGCACCTGCACCGGTTCGGTCGCGGCATCGCGCGTCGCCTCATAGATCAGCATCAGTGTCAGGTCACGTAGTGCCGCACGGAAGCCCGCGTTGTCGGTGCGCTCGTCACGCAGCGTGGTGAGCCGGGCAGCGGCGAGCGGGTGGTCAACGACGCGACAGTCCATACGGCGAAGATTAATGGAACCGAACGGCCGCGGCGCGCGTCATAACCACATGTTCGCTGATACCGCGGCCATCCGAGCCGCCGGCGCCGGCCTGCACCGCACGGCCGCCGAGTTCGAGGCCATCGCCGCCGCGCTGCCCGCCGCCGCCGATCCGTGCGCTGAGGCCCTCGGTCCGGTCGGCGCGGATTTTCTGGCCGCGCTGTCATCTGCGTTGAGCGAGGCGGCGCGGGAGCTGGCCCGGCTGGGCGCGGACCTTGCCGGGGCGGCGGGCATCGCCGCCCAGACCGCCGCGTCCTACGTCGACACCGAACGGCGGTCGGTCGTCGTGCTCGGCGGGTGACGATGCCGGGCGCCGTCGCTGCCGCGCTCAGCGCGCCGCTGCACCGGCTGCTCGCGCTGGTCGGCAGCGGGCAGGCCGCCCCGGCGTCGGCCGCGTTGGCCGCTGCACAGCAGCGCCTCGACGAGGAGGCGGCCGCCCTGGGGCGCACCGCCGGACACCTGCTGGGGTCGTGGACCGGAGCAGGTGCAGCATCGGCCGGGGACCGCCTGGAACGCGCCATCGCGAACACCCACACGTTCGCCGCCCGGGTCGGTGCACTCGGCGAGGATGTTCGCGCCGCCGCGGATGCGGTGACCCGGGTGCGCGCCGCGTTGGAGCGCCTCATCGCCGACTTCGAGGCCCGGGCAGCCTCCCTGGAAGCGGAGCTGGACACACCGGGCGCGGCCGAGCAGCTCGCCGAGGAAGCGCGTCGCGCCCTGGCGGCGGCCGAAGAGTTGCTCGACGGCTTGCGGGCCGAGCTCTCGGGCGGCGCACAGTCCGTCACCGCGGCGTCGCCGCAGGCCGCTCCGCCCGCTCCGGCAGGCACGTCGGCGGGACTGTCCACCGCGGGCGGCGGCGGGTTCGCCCCGGCGGGCGGTCTCGGCTCCGGGTTCTCGCCGGGCCCGACGCCGGGGTTCGATGCCGCGCCCACCGAGGCGATACTGGCGGCCCAACGCGGCGACCTGCCCGAGGCCGCGCAGTTCGGCGCCGGCGAGGCGGTCACGCTGCCGGACGGCAGCACCGCCATGGCACCCAACGCCGTGGCCGCCGGCGCCGTGCGGCACGCACTCACCCAGCTCGGTGTGCCCTATCAGTGGGGCGGCACCGCCGCCGGTGTGGGACTGGACTGCAGCGGGCTGACCCAGTGGGCCTACCGTGAGGCCGGGCTGAACATCCCGCGGCTGGCACAGGAACAGGACATCGGCGCAGCCGTCGACAGTGGCTCACTGCGACCCGGCGACCTGGCGGTATGGGACGGCCACGTCGCGATGATCGTCGGGAACGGCACCATGATCGAGGCCGGTGACCCCGTGCAGCTGTCCCCCATCCGAACGGCCAACGCCGGGCAGGGGTTCCAGGGTTTCTGGCGGCCCACCGCGTGACCGTCGGTGCGCCGCGGTGTGGCTCGAGCCGGCAGATGAACCGGACGACTCGACCGTTTGGGTGGATGACCCTCCGAAGACCCCAGGTGGCATCGCTACGCTGTGCGCCATGGCGGCTGACATCGTCCCGGTCCGGATCGGGCTGACCAACGGCGACCTGTACACCCTGTGGGCACCACGCTGGCGCGACGCCGGCGACGAATGGGAGGCGTTCCTCGGCAAGGACGAGGACATCTTCGCGTTCGAGTCGGTTGCCGACCTGGCGGCGTTCGTGCGCACCGACAGCGACAACGACCTCACCGATCACCCGGCGTGGGAGAAGCTCACCCAGGCCAACGCGCACCGGTTGGATCCCGCCGAGGACCAGCAGCACGACCTGATCGGCGTGCCGGAACTCGTCGCCGAGAAGCCCACCGAGGAGTCCATCACGACGCTGCGCGGCACCCTGGGCTTCGTCTCGGCGATCGGATCGGTGTGCGACCTGCCGACGGTCACCAAGATGTTCAACGGCAACCCGGTGCTGGGCACGATCGGCGGCGGCCTAGAGGCCTTCAGCGGCCGCGCCGGACGCAAACGCTGGGCCGAGATCGAGGCGGTGATCGGCCGCGCCTGGGACGGTGTCGTCGACGCCATCGACGCCCTGGTGAAGACCCCGGACGTTCCCGAGGCGGAGTCGGCGAAGGCCGAAGCCGAATTGGCCGAGCCCGCCCCCGAGATCGACGACATCATCATCGATGACGACGACGACGACGATGTCGTCATCGAGGGCGTGGTGGACACCGACGAGGAGAGCGACGCGCTGGAGGCCGAGGCCGAACGCCAGGTACTCGGCAGCGACGAGGACTTCTGGACCCAGGTCGGTATCGACCCGATCCGGATCATGACCAGCAGCGGCACCCTGTACACGCTGCGCTGCTACTTCGGCGACGAGCCGCGGTTCCTGGGCCGCAACGGCCGCATCAGCGTGTTCAGCTCCGAGCGTGCCCTGGCCCGTTACCTGGCCGACGAACACGAGAGCGATCTGTCCGGTTTCAGCTCCTACGAGATCATCCGCACCGCGGCGACCGACGGTTCGCTGCGCGTCGAGGTGACCGACGAGAACATCTACGTGCTGTCCGGTCTGGCCGACGACATCGCCGACGGCCCCGAAGCCGTGGACCGTGACCAGCTCGATCTCGCACTGGAATTCCTCAGGGACGTCGGCGATTACGCGGAGGACCCGAGCGTGTCGAAGGCCCTGGAGTCCGATCAGCCGTTGGGCGCCTTCGTCGACCATGTGCTCGACGCCAAGAAGCCCCGGCCCAAGGGTTCCTCGGTCGACGCCGTCGAGCAGTGGGAAGAGCTGGAGCGCTTCGTCGAATCCCGGCTGCGCACCGAGTGATCCGTGGAGTCTGAGCCGTCACCATGACGGCTCAGACGCCACACGTCGCAAGGGTGCTCAGCCGATCAGCACCGCATATCGCGGTTTGATCACCCCGTCGATGATCGCCAGCCGTTCCCGGAACGGCACGAACGCCGATTTCATCGCGTTGATGGTGAACCGCTCCAGATCGCTCCATCCGTAGCCGAACGCCTCCACCAGCCGCAGCATCTCCTGGCTCATGGTGGTGTCACTCATCAACCTGTTGTCGGTGTTGACCGTCACCCGGAAGCGCAGGCGGGCCAGCAACGCGAACGGGTGTTCGGCGATGCTGGGCACCGCTCCGGTCTGCACGTTCGACGACGGGCACAACTCCAAGGGAATCCGCTTGTCCCGCAACAGCGATGCGAGCCGGCCCAGCGTCGCATCATCGTCGGAATGCACGTCGATATCGTCGACGATGCGCACTCCGTGCCCCAGCCGATCGGCACCGCAGAACGCGATCGCCTCGTGGATGGAGGGCAGCCCGAACGCCTCTCCGGCATGAATCGTGAAACGCGCGTTGTTGTTCCGCATGCACTCGAACGCATCCAGGTGCCGTGAGGGTGGGTAGCCGGCTTCGGCTCCGGCGATGTCGAACCCCACGACACCCTTGTCGCGGAAGCGGATCGCCAGTTCGGCGATCTCCCGCGACCGGGCCGCGTGCCGCATCGCCGTCACCAGGCACCGCACCACGATCGGGCGCCCTTCGGCCTCGGCCGCCTTCTCACCGTCGACGAACCCGGCCAGCACGGCCTCGGTGACCTGGTCCAGGGACAACCCACGGTCGATGTGCAGTTCCGGCGCGAAGCGGATCTCGGCGTACACCACGTTGTCGGCGGCCAGGTCCTCGACAGCCTCCCTGGCGACCCGATACAGCGCCTCCGGTGTCTGCATCACGCCGACGGTGTGCGCGAACGGCTCGAGGTAACGCACCAGGGAACCGCTGTGAGCCTGGGTACGGAACCAGTTGGCCAGTTCCTCGACGTCGGTGGTCGGCAGCCCGTCGTAGCCGAACTGCTCGGCGAGCTCGACGACGGTGCCCGGCCGCAAACCACCGTCGAGGTGGTCGTGCAGCAGCGCCTTGGGGGCTTGTTGGATGAGATCCAGCGTCAATGGCGTACTCATCTATCCATCTTGCCCGCGGCGCCACCATCCGGCAGGCCAGTTCACCCAACCGTCGCCGACCTGACCGCTAACCGATGCGGTCAATGATCAGCGGTCCGATCACCGGGTCCTGCGGCCCGACCGTCCAGCCACCGTCGAGCTCACCCAGCGCGGGCGCCAGCCGTTCGGGGGTGTCGGTGTAGAGCGTGAACAGGGTCTCGCCGGCGGCGACCGGCTCGCCGGGCCGGCGATGGATCTGCACGCCGGCGCCGAACTGCACGGGGTGGCCCGGTGCGGCCCGGCCGGCCCCGAGGCGCCAGGCCGCCATCGCGACGGCCATCGCATCGATATCGCCCATCACGCCACCGGTGGGGGCCGGCACCGACTCCGAATGGGCCCCGATCTGCAGCGGCGCGGACAGATCGCCGCCCTGCGCGGCGACCAGCGCACGGAACCGGTCCATCGCGGTACCGTCCCGCAACGTCTGCGCCGGATCCACCCCGTCCAGACCCGCGGCGTCGAGCATCTCGGCGGCCAGCGCCAGCGTCAGCTCCACCACGTCGTCCGGGCCGCCGCCGGCCAGCACCTCCAGGGACTCCACGACCTCGACGGCGTTGCCGACCGCACGGCCCAGCGGCCGGTTCATATCGGTGAGCAAGGCTCTCGTCGGCACCCCGGAGTCGTTACCGAGCGCCACCATCGTCGCGGCCAGCTCCCGCGACTCGGCCTCGGTCTTCAGGAACGCCCCCTTGCCCACCTTCACGTCCAGCACCAGCGACCGGGCGCCCTCGGCCAGCTTCTTGCTCATGACCGAACTGGCGATCAGCGGCAACGACTCGGTGGTCGCGGTGACATCACGCAGGGCATAGATCTTGCGGTCGGCGGGCGCCAGGTCCCCGGCGGCGAAGATGGCGGCGCCGATCTCGGACAGTTGTTGGCGGATGCGGTTTTTGGATAGCTCGGCGGTGAAACCGGGAATGGCCTCCAGCTTGTCGAGCGTGCCGCCGGTGTGGCCGAGGCCGCGCCCGGCGGCCTGCGGAACCGCAGCGCCGCAAGCCAGTACCACCGGTACCAGTGGGATGGTGATCTTGTCTCCGACACCCCCGGTGGAGTGTTTGTCGACCAGCGGCCGGCCCAGATCGCCGAAGTCGAACCGTTCCCCCGAGGCGATCATGGCCGTCGTCCACCGGGTGATCTCCGCGCTGGTCATACCGCGCAGGAAGATCGCCATCAGCAGGGCCGACATCTGCTCATCGGCGACCCGACCGTCGGTGTAGGCGGCGATCACCCAGTCGATCGCGGCATCAGAGAGCACGCCGCCGTCGCGCTTGGTCCTGATCACCGAGGGCGCATCGAAACTCACGCTCGGGCTCACGCGCGCTCCAGATCGGCCGGGCCGAACGCATCCGGCAGCAGGTCGGCGAGGGTGCGGGGGCCGTCGGGATGATCGATCAACAACTCGGGGCCACCATGCTCCAACAGCACCTGCCGGCACCGTCCGCAGGGCATCAGCGGGGCGCCATCGGCGGCCACACAACTGAGCGCCACCAGCCGTCCGCCACCGCTGGAATGCAGGGCGCAGACCACAGCGCACTCGGCACAGAGACCTAGGCCATATGAGACATTCTCCACATTGCATCCGAGGATGATCCGGCCATCGTCGACAATCGCCGCGGCACCGACCGGGAACCCGGAATACGGCGCGTATGCATGCGCGGACACGCCGATCGCACTGTCCCGCAATGACTTCCACTCGAATTCAACCGTCATTGGACCCCTGTTCACCACGTTCTGAATGCATTCCGAAAGCCCCACTCCCGAAGCGGGGAACCAACATAGGTCACCCTAACTTTGTGGTATGGGGCCCGCTTTCACCCCAACGCTAGTTCTTCAAGCACCCGATTTGGGATTAGAGTCGCCCCCGAGGTTTGGGGACGGATTCAGCCTTGTCCCCGCCGTCCACCGAAGGCGTTGGAGGTACGAAATGGGGCCGTTGACATGACCCAGGTGGCCGCGGATTCCGCCATACCGGCACCGCGATCAAAACCGGCGCGTCGCCGCAGTTTGTACCGCGGCGACCCAGGCATGTGGTCCTGGGTATTGCACCGGATCACCGGTGCCACGATCTTCTTCTTTCTCTTGGTGCACGTGCTCGACACGGCACTGGTCCGGGTGAGCCCCGAGGCCTACAACTCGATCATCGAGACGTACAAGACCCCGATCATCGGCCTGATGGAGATCGGCCTGGTGGCCGCGGTGCTGTATCACGCACTCAACGGCATCCGGGTCATCCTGATCGACTTCTGGCAGAAGGGTCCCAAGTATCAGCGCACGATGCTGTGGGTCATCGCCGGCGTGTGGCTGGCCGTGATGATCCCCTCACTAGGAGTGATCGGCATGCACATGGCGGAGCGTTTCCTGTGAGCGAGGCAGCGGGCGGGTCGGTGGGAGAGAAGTGGACTCCGCACCACAAGGAGGGGCGCATCGCCCCGGTGCAGGAGAAGGAACACGACCGCCCGGCGAGCCTGGATCACCCGCGCGCCCCCCGCAAGCCGCGCGGTATCCCGTACTTCGAGAAGTACGCCTGGTTGTTCATGCGCTTCTCCGGTGTGGCGCTGGTCTTCCTGGCGCTCGGCCACCTCTTCATCATGCTGATGTGGGAGGACGGCGTGTACCGGATCGACTTCAACTACGTCGCCGAGCGGTGGGCCTCACCGTTCTGGCAGATCTGGGACATGGCCCTGCTGTGGCTGGCGATGCTGCACGGCGCCAACGGCATGCGCACCATCATCGGCGACTACGCCCGCAAGGACACCACCAAGTTCTATCTGAACTCACTGCTGCTGCTGGCGACCGGATTCACCCTGGTGCTGGGCAGCTACGTGCTGGTCACCTTCGACGCCAACATATAGCCCCGGTCGAGCGAAGCGACGGGGAAGAGTAAGGACGCAGGATGATTCAGGAACATCGGTACGACGTCGTCATCGTCGGCGCCGGCGGCGCCGGGATGCGCGCAGCCGTCGAGGCCGGGCCGCGGGCACGCACCGCGGTGCTGACCAAGCTGTACCCGACCCGTAGCCACACCGGCGCGGCCCAGGGCGGCATGTGCGCCGCGCTGGCCAACGTCGAAGAGGACAACTGGGAATGGCACACCTTCGACACCGTCAAGGGCGGCGACTACCTCGCCGACCAGGACGCCGTCGAGATCATGTGCAAGGAAGCCATCGACGCGGTCTACGACCTGGAGAAGATGGGGATGCCGTTCAACCGCACCCCCGAGGGCCGTATCGACCAACGCCGCTTCGGCGGGCACACCCGTGACCACGGCAAGGCCCCGGTGCGCAGGGCCTGCTACGCCGCCGACCGCACCGGTCACATGATCCTGCAGACGCTGTACCAAAACTGCGTCAAGCACGACGTGGAATTCTTCAACGAGTTCTACGCCCTCGACATCGCGCTGACCGACACCCCCGGCGGCCCGGTGGCCACCGGCGTCATCGCCTACGAGCTCGCCACCGGTGACATCCACATCTTCCACGCCAAATCGATCGTCTTCGCCACCGGCGGCTCGGGCCGGATGTACAAGACCACCTCCAACGCGCACACCCTGACCGGCGACGGCCTGGGCATCATCTTCCGCAAGGGACTTCCCTTGGAAGACATGGAATTCCACCAGTTCCACCCGACAGGCCTGGCGGGGCTGGGGATCCTGATCTCCGAGGCCGTGCGCGGTGAGGGCGGCCGGCTGCTCAACGGCGAGGGCGAGCGCTTCATGGAGCGCTACGCGCCGACCATCGTCGACCTGGCCCCGCGCGACATCGTGGCCCGCTCGATGGTGCTCGAGGTGCTCGAGGGCCGCGGCGCCGGACCGAACAAGGACTACGTCTACATCGACGTGCGTCACCTCGGTGCCGACGTCCTGGAAGCCAAGCTGCCCGACATCACCGAGTTCGCCCGGACATACCTGGGCGTGGACCCCGTCACCGAGCTGGTGCCGGTCTACCCGACCTGCCACTACGTGATGGGTGGTATCCCGACCAACGTCAACGGTCAGGTGCTGCGCGACAACAACAACATCATCCCGGGCCTGTACGCCGCCGGTGAGTGTGCGTGCGTGTCCGTGCACGGCTCCAACCGGCTGGGCACCAACTCGCTACTGGACATCAACGTCTTCGGCCGCCGCGCCGGGATCGCCGCCGCGGAGTACGCGCTGAACCACAACCACGTCGACCTTCCGGAGAACCCGGCCGGCATGGTGGTCGAGTGGGTCGGCGACATCCTCTCCGAGCACGGCAACGAGCGCGTCGCCGACATCCGTACCTCGCTGCAGCAGTCGATGGACAACAACGCCGCGGTGTTCCGCACCGAGGAGACCCTCAAGCAGGCGCTCACCGACATCCACGCCCTCAAGGAGCGGTACGCACGGATCACCGTGCAGGACAAGGGCAAGCGGTACAACAGTGATCTGCTGGAGGCCATCGAGCTCGGCTTCCTGCTGGAGCTGGCCGAGGTCACCGTGGTCGGCGCACTGAACCGCAAGGAATCCCGCGGCGGGCACGCCCGCGAGGACTACCCCAACCGCGACGACACCAACTACATGCGCCACACCATGGCCTACAAGGATGGACCGGATCTGATCTCGGACATCCGGCTGGACTACAAGCCGGTGGTGCAGACCCGCTACGAGCCGATGGAACGGAAGTACTGACATGACGTCTTCGGTCATCGACAAGCCAGAGACCGGCGGTCCGGACCTTCCTCCGGTGCCCGACGGCGCGGTCATGGTCACCCTCAAGATCGCCCGGTTCAACCCGGACAGCCCCGACGACGCCGGTTACCAGAGCTACCGGGTGCCGTGTCTGCCCTCGGATCGTCTGCTCAACCTGCTGCACTACGCGAAGTGGTACCTGGACGGCACCCTGACGTTCCGCCGGTCCTGCGCGCACGGGGTGTGTGGGTCTGACGCCATGCGTATCAACGGGGTGAACCGGCTGGCGTGCAAGGTGCTGATGCGTGACCTGCTGCCCAAGAAGGCCTCCAAGCAGCTGACCATCACCATCGAGCCGATCCGCGGGCTGCCCGTGGAAAAGGACCTCGTGGTGAACATGGAGCCGTTCTTCGACGCGTACCGCGCGGTGAAGCCGTTCCTGATCGCCAGCGGCAACGCCCCCACCAAGGAGCGCATCCAGAGCGCCACCGACCGGGCCCGCTACGACGACACCACAAAGTGCATCCTGTGCGCCTGCTGCACCACCAGCTGCCCGGTGTACTGGAGCGAGGGGTCCTACTTCGGCCCGGCCGCGATCGTCAACGCGCACCGGTTCATCTTCGATTCGCGCGACGAGGGCGCCGCCGAGCGCCTGGACATCCTCAACGAGGTCGACGGTGTGTGGCGCTGCCGCACCACCTTCAACTGCACCGAGGCTTGCCCGCGTGGCATCCAGGTGACCCAGGCGATCCAAGAGGTCAAGCGCGCCCTGATGTTCGCGCGCTAGTTATTCCTTCTGCCGAACGTGAACTAGATCGCGAGTTTTCGTAGATTTCTCGCGATCTTGTTCACGTCGGGCAGGGGATGCGGTGCGCCTGCCGCGTCGAGTTCTGCCCGAACCCGCTGGATGACCGTTGGCTGTCGGTACCTCAACAGGTCGGCGCCGACCCGGACAATCCGCCAGCCCAGTTCCCGATAGATCGCGTCCTGTTCGATATCGAGGGTGCGCTGTCGAGGATCGGTCCAGTGCTGGAAGCCGTCATACTGCACCCCGACCTTCCACCGCGGCCAGCCCATATCGAGCCGCCCGACGATGCACTCCTCGTCGAAGACCCTGATCTGGGTGTGCGACGGCCGCATATCCGCCTTGGTCAGCACCAGGCAAAGCCGTGTCTCCTGCGGCGATTCGGCGCCGTACTCGGCCAGGTCCAGCACATGACGCAACTGCACCAGTCCCCGCAGTCCGCGATGACCAGCGGCAAGCTCCCGCACATCGGCAATCTTCAGATCCGTTGCCTCCAGCAGCGCGTCGACCCGTATCACCGCTCGTACAATTCCGCGCCGGCGTCCGAGGTCGAATGCGGTCCGCGCCGGCGTAGTTGTCCGGATCCCGTCGACAGTGCAGATTTCGGCGTCGAGCAGCGAGTCACTGTGCAGCAGAATTCCCGGGGCCTTGTGTCGACTGGCTTGGTTGATCTCGGCGGGCAGTGCCGGGTCGATCCATTTCGCCCCGTGCAACGCGGCGGCCGAAAGTCCGGCCACGACACCACGCCCGCCTGACCACAGCCATGCGGCTTTCGCTTTGTCGGTCGGGGTCAGCACGGCCCCCCGCAGGACGTAGACATCGCGGTGCAGCATGTCGTAGCGGGTGGTCAGTTGATAACGGGTCACAGTGCCGGCGGCCAGCGCCGCGCTTCCCAACAAAAGCATGTGAACTTGGACGCAGCCCAGCGGCGTCGGGTTCCATCCGCGTCGAACGTGAAGTCGATAGCGAGATCTCGGCGAAAGCGCGAGATCTACTTCACGTTCGGTGCATCCTGAGCGTCCGGAGCGTTTTCGGGATCGGGATCAAGGTTGAGTTCGAGTTGATCGGGCTGGTTCTCCCCGGTCCGCTCGGCGACCTGCTCGTCGTAGTACCGGATGATGACCGCCAGCGCCGCGGCCACCGGGACCGCCAGGAAAGCCCCGATGACGCCGAAGGTCGACGCGCCCAGCGTCACGGCCAGCAGCACGATCACCGCGTGCAGCTTCATCGACTTGGACTGCAGCCAGGGCTGCAGCACGTTGCCCTCCAGCTGCTGCACAGCGACGATGATGCCCAGCACGATCAGCGCCACGATGGGACCGTTGGCCACCAGCGCGATCAACACGGCCAGGCCGCCCGCGACGAACGCACCGACGATCGGTACGAAGCCACCGATGAAGGTGACGATGGCCAGCGCGTAGGCCAGCGGCACCCCGAGGATCACCAGACCGATCCCGATCAGCACGGCGTCGACGAAACTGACCAGCGCCTGGGTCCGGATGAACCCGCCGAGCGTCGACCAGATGCGTTGCAGCACCTCGGCAAGGTGTGGCGCGGAGGGATGCCCGACCGAGCGCCGCAGCCACGGGATGAACTGCGGCCCGTCCTTGAGCAGAAAAAACACCACGACGACGGTCGTGAAGACCGTCACCAGTGCCGACGTCGCCGCGCCCACCCCGGTGAACACTCCCGAGGCGATCTGGGAGCTGCTGAGTTCAGCTGGTCGTTGATCCCGGTGACCGCCGAATCGAGTTGCGCCTGGCTGATGTTCAGCGGCGGCCCGCCGAGCCAGTCGCGCACCTGCACCACGCCGGCACTCGCCTGCTCGGCCAGTTCGGTGGACTGCTCCACGATGGCGGGCGCCACCGCGGCGATCAGGCCGCCGATCACGGCCAGCGCCACCAGCAGCATGCTCAAGGCCGCCGCGGCCGGCGGAACACCCTTGGCCCGCATCCACCGCACGGGTGGCCACAGCACCGTGCACAGCACCACCGCCAGCGCGACGGGCAGGATGATCACCCACATCTCGCCGACGACCCAGGCGAGAATCCACAGCAGCGCCGACACCGCGACGATCTGCACGGACACCACGGCCGCCGATCGAAGATGCGTCCCGAATACCGAGCCCCGGCTCGGCAATATGTCCTTCACGCTTCTTCTCTACCCCCCGACGGCCGGTTCAGACGACTTCTGATGTCACAATCTCGCATGCTGCCTCGTCTGACCCATATGACGACGAGAATCGCTGCACTGAGCCCCCAACAAGCCGGCCCACTGACCCGGATGATGTACCGCTACGCCAAGCGGCGGTTCGGTGAGGTACCCGAGCCGTTCGCGGTCGCGGCACACCACCCACGCCTGCTGATCGCCAACGGTGTGCACGAGGCGCTGCTGCAGGCCGGGTCGAAGACACTACCGACCAACGTCCGCGAGCTCGCGGTGTTCTGGACCGCGCGCACGGTGGGCTGCTCCTGGTGCGTGGACTTCGGTTCGATGTTGCAGCGCCTGGAAGGCCTGGACGTCGACCGGCTGAAATCCATCGACGACTACGCGACATCGCCGTCGTTCAATGATGACGAGCGCGCCGCGATCGCCTACGCCGACGCCATGACCACCGACCCGCACACCGTGACCGACGAGCAGGTGGCCGATCTGCGGCGGCGATTCGGCGCAGACGGTGTCATCGAGCTGACCTATCAGATCGGCGTGGAGAACATGCGGGCCCGGATGTATGCGGCGCTGGGTATCACCGAACAGGGCTTCAGCTCGGGTGACGCCTGTCGGGTGCCCTGGGCTCCCGCTGAGCGCTCGCGCGAGGATCGGTGAGCCGAAGCGGAGACGCGGTGAACTTGTCCGGGTTCGCGATATCCCATAGCGCACAGACCTTTCCGTCCCGGATCGTCATCGCGGTGATTCGCGGCATCAGTTCGGGGTATCCGTCGACGGCGGCCGCACCCGGCGTGTAGGCACCGAGTTGGCCGTTGATCAGGGCCAGCTGATTGCCCGCGAGCCAGTTCGGCCCGTACCGCTCGGCCAGACCGAACAGGAACCGTGCCACCTTGTCCGGTCCGTGGATGACACGCGCCGCCGTCGGGGCCCGGCGGTTGGAGTCCCCGGTGAAGGTCACCTCCGGGTGCAGCAACCGGACGACGGCCTCCATGTTCCCCGCGGCCAGTGCGGCCATCAGCAGGCCGGCCGTCTCGTCGTGGGTGTCATCAGAGGCCGATGGTGCGGCGTGCTGCACGGCACGGCGCGCCCGCGAGGCCAGCTGACGGGCGGCAGCGGCGCTGACGGCGAGCACGTCGGCGATGTCGGCGAACGGGACGCCGAAGCCGTCGTGCAGCACGAAGGCTACCCGCTGATCCGGGGTGAGGCGCTCCAGCACCACCATCGCCGCGAACCGGGCGTCCTCGTCAGCGACGACGGCGGCCAGCGGATCGTCACGGTCGACACCGGTCACGACCGGCTCGGGCAGCCATTGCCCGACATAGGTCTCGCGCCGGTGGCTGGCCGAACGCAGCCGGTCCAGACCCAGTCGGCTCACCACCGTGGTCAGCCAGGCCCGTAGATCGGCGATATCATCGCCGGAACCGCGCCACCGTAGCCAGGCGTCCTGCACGATGTCCTCGGCATCGGCGTACGTCCCGGTGAGCCGGTAGCCGACGGCGAGCAGATGCGGTCGCAGCTCCTCGAATTCCGCGGCCCGGGCGCGTGCGGTCATACGCCGAGTTTAGGACCACCGCAAACACCGCCCAAAGAAGCGAATCCGTCGTCGTGTTACCTCAAAGAAAACCTTTTCGTCGTATCTACACGCGACAACAACGGAAACCGTATATTCCTGCGAATGGCAATCGCGGAACAGCCGGCACCCATGACCACCGACAAGGGTCTGCAAGCCGGCGCGCTCGGTCTGGTCGGCAATGTGGTGATCGGACTCGCCGCGGTGGCTCCCGCGTACAGCCTGGCCGCCACGTTGGGGTACGTGGTCCTCAACGTCGGAGACAAGGCACCGGCGATGTTCGTGCTGGCCTTCATCCCGATGCTGCTGGTCGCCTTCGCGTACAAGGAGTTGTCGCAGGACACCCCGGACTGCGGGACGACATTCACCTGGGGCACGAAGGCTTTCGGCCCGTGGGTGGGCTGGATCGGCGGCTGGGGTCTGGCGGTGTCGGCGATCATCGTGCTGGCCAACGTCGCCGAGGTGGCGGCCATCTACCTGTTCAAGTTCCTCGGCCAGGACGCGCTCGCGGAGAATCTGTTCGCCAAGGTGGCGCTCGGTTCGTTCTTCATCATCTCCATGACGCTGGTGAGCGCGCGCGGCGTCGTGGTGTCGGAGCGCATGCAGAACGTCCTGATCACCATCCAATTCGGCGTGTTGATCATCGCCAGCATCTGGGCGTTGATCCGGGTGTTCAGCGGCACCGCGGGCGCCCAGGCCGTCAGCCCGCAACTGTCCTGGCTCTGGCCGTCCGGTCTCGACGTGTCCTCCATTGCGGCGGCGATCATCCTCTGCATCTTCATCTACTGGGGCTGGGACGCCTGCCTGGCGGTCGGCGAGGAGACCAAGAATCCCGGCAAGACCCCCGGTATCGCCGCGGTCATCACCACCTTGATCCTGGTCTGCACCTACGTGCTGGTGGCCTACGCGGTGCAGTCGTTCTCCGGCTTCGGAGTCGTCGGAATCGGTCTCAACAACCCCAACAACACCGATGACGTGCTGACCGTGCTCGGGGGGCCGGTGGGCGGCTCCATCCTGGCGTCGCTGCTGCTGCTCACCGTGTCGGTGTCGGCGCTGTCGTCCACCCAGACCACCATCCTGCCGACCGCGCGCGGCACCCTGTCGATGGCGGTGTACGAGGCGCTGCCCAAGCGCTTCGCCAGCGTCCACCCCAAGTACATGACACCCGCCTTCGGCACCATCGTGATGGGCTGCATGGCTCTGTTCTTCTACCTCGTGCTGACGTTCCTGTCCGAGAACGCGCTGGCCGACTCGGTGGCCTCACTCGGCCTGGCGGTGGCCTTCTACTACGGCATCACCGCGTTCGCCTGCGTCTGGTATTTCCGCAGGACGCTGTTCACCTCGGCCCGAAACCTGTTCTTCCGCGGCATCTTCCCGCTGGTGGGTGGTTCTGCGATGGCGGTGGCCTTCGGGATCAGCGCGAAGGACATGGTCGCGCCGGACTACGGTTACACCGCCTTTGGGCCCATCGGCGGTGTGTTCGTGCTCGGCGTCGGCATGCTGGTCCTCGGCGTTCCGCTGATGCTGGCGTGCTTCGCCTTCGGCACCAAACGCTTCTTCCGCGGCGAGACACTCAATGCCGGCACCGAAGTCAAAGTCCCCGATGTGTACTGACAAGAAAGAACAGGCAGCACAATGCATCTGACTGTCGGATATCTCGCGACACCGACCGGCGACGACGGTGTCGCACTGGCGGCCGCGCTGGCCCGCACCTTCGGGGCAGACGTGGACGTCGTGCTGGTGGTGCGTGAAGAGTTCCCGGACGGCCATCCCGGACGGGGTCAGTACCAGGAGTTCCTGCTCGAGCGCGGACAGGAGTGGATCGCCAAGGCGGTGTCTCACCTGACCGGTGTGGCGAATTCGGTCAACGCCAACGTCCTGGTGGGTGAGTCGTTCGCCGAGACATTGCTGCAGTTCGCCGAGGAACACGAATCGGACCTCATCGTGGTCGGCGGCGCGCGCGACGGCTTCTTCGGCGGGCATGTCATCGGGCCGGTGTCGAGCGCGCTCCTGCACAGTTCGACGATCCCCGTCGCGCTGGCGCCGCGTGGCTACTCCGACGATGCGCCCGACCGCATCGAAGCCATCACCGCCGCGGTGCCCAGCAGGGCCGGTGACGACAATCCGCTGCCCTTTGCCATCACCTTGGCCAGTGCGGCCAACCTTTCGATCCGGATGGTGTCCCTGGTATCGGCCGAGAACTTGGCCGAGGCCGCCGATCTCAAGGAACTGCGGCAGATTCAGATCGATGCCGCGCAGGAGAACCTGGCTGTGGCCGCCCGTGCACTCCCCGAGTCTCCGGATATCGAATCACTGGTGGCCGAGGGCATGACGCTGGAGTCCGCGCTCAAGAAGCTCAACTGGGACGACACCGACGTGCTGGTGGTCGGCTCCAGCAGGTTCGCCGCACCCAAGCGGATATTCCTGGGCTCCACCGCATCACGGATTCTGGCCGGCACCGATGCGCCGGTGATCGTCATCCCGCGCGCGGAATAGCGACAGTTCGGCCGTTCCCACCCCCGCCGAACAGACGGCCTCCATAATTGACGCTGTCGTAATCTCGGTGGTGCAGGCCCGCGCCTGCCTTCGAACAGGGGCACACGATGTCGTCATCAGGCACGTACTCGACATTCATCGGCCGGGTGGGCATGTTGGCAGTCGCCCTCGGGGTCGGCAGCGCGATCGCGGCACCGCAGGTCGCCTGGGCCGACCAAGGGGTGTCGAGCGATGCCACATCGGCATCGCCGCACTCGACGACGGGTCCACCAGACACCGACTCCGCCGCCGACACTGCGGATCACCACCCGAAGCCCGAGCCCGCTCTCGACGACGGCGGCAGGCCCGCCGATGACGCCGAATCGCTGACAGCGGCCCCCGATGAGCTCGCGGACGAGGACACCCCCGAACCGACGCCGACCGGGCTCAGGAAGGTCGACCTCGGCAGTCCCACCGCGCGGTCGGCGCGGACCGCGAACGGCATTGCGCTGACGATCACCCGCGCTGGGCGGCCCGAAAGTCGCGAAGCAGCAGATAAGCCGGTCGTAGCGCAGCGGCCCATCGTCATCACGCCCGCCGCCGAGCCGACCGCGGTCCAGACATCGGCCGTTTCGGTGACGCCGACTCAGGGTCCCGCTGCGTCAGGGATTCGCGGCGTCGTGCTGAACGTGTTGGCCGCCATCGGATTCAGCCCGGAGCCGGGCAGGACCGACAACCGCGTCCTTTCGGAGGCCGTCTGGGGCGCCTACCGTCGCGTCGAATCGGCCTCCGCCGGCACAGCTCCCGGCGATTCCGCCGCCCCGGCGGCCGCTGCGTCGGCAACGATGGCCGCCACCGCACTGCCCTCGGTCACCGCCGCGATCACCAATCGCAGTCCGGCGGCAACTCGGCCGTCGTCACTGATCCGGACGGTCGTCCTCGGTGTGCTGGGCATCTTCGGGTTCAACCCGAATCGCACCAACAATCCGGTGCTGCAGGGCATCTGGAACACCTACCGTAGAGCCGAGTCGTACATCTCCAACATCCCTCCCGACATCACGGCGGTGCACGTACTGGGCACCAGCATCGCCGACGACGGCCGGGTCGCCGTGCGACTCGGTTTCGACGTCAGCGATTACGACGGCGATCCGTTCACTGTCTTCGAGTCGGGCATCCCCGACTTCGAACAGAACCCGGACGGCACCTTCACCTACTTTGCAGACGCCGGATTCAGCGGGACGGGGCGAGCTTGGGTGACCGCCGTGGACAGCGGGGATCACTTCCACAATTTCGCACTGTGGGACTACTCCGGAGGGCACTACCGAACCGCGGCGATCACCCTGACATTCGCCGCTGCGCAGCCCGCCGTCGTCTAGCGCTTCGTGCCGATTCCGATGCTTCAGCTCCGCTAGCGGTTCGTGCCGATTCCGATGCTTCAGCTCCGCTAGCGCTTCGTGCCGATTCCGATGCTTCAGCTCCGCTAGCGCTTCGTGAAGATGGTCCGGTGCCAATCCTTTTCGGCCACACCGGTGATATCGCTCATCACGTGCTTGATGGTGAGGTACTCCTCGAAGGAGTAGTCGCTCATGTCCTTGCCGAATCCGGACGCCCCGACACCGCCGTGCGGCATCTCGGAGATGATCGGGATGTGGTCGTTGATCCACACGCAACCGGCGTTGATCTCGCGCGACGCCCGCTGCGCGCGGTAGACATCGCGGGTCCACGCCGAGGCGGCCAGTCCGTAGACGGTGTCATTGGCTTGGCGAAGCGCGTCGTCATCGTCGGTGAACGCGCGCACCGTGAGCACCGGACCGAACACCTCGTCGCGGTAGATCTCGGAATCCTCTGCCACATCGGCGATCAGCGTTGGCCGGTAGAACGCACCCGGCAGGTCCGGGCTGACGCCACCGGTCACGATGCGACCGCCCTGTCCGGGAGCGCGGGACACCATGGCCGCCACCTTCTCCCGGTGCGCGAACGAGATCAGGGGCCCGAGATCGGTATCCGGATCGTTCGGGTCGCCCACGACGATCTTGCCCATCACCTCGCCGACCCCAGCGACGAAATCGTCGTACAGATCCCGCGACACGATCGCCCGGGTCGCCGCCGTGCAGTCCTGACCGGAGTTGATCAACGCACCCGCGACGGCACCCTGGATGGCCGCGTCGAGATCGGCGTCATCGAAGACCACGAAGGGCGCCTTGCCGCCGAGTTCGAGCTGGGTGCGGTGACCGTGCACGGCGGCCGCGGCCATCACCTTGCGTCCCACCCCGGTCGATCCGGTGAACGTGACCACGTCGACATCGCGATGCCCGGCAAGCGCGGTACCGACATCGGTGCCCGAGCCGGTCACCACGTTGAGCACGCCGTCGGGCAGCCCGGCCGCCGTGGCCACCCTCGCCAGGGTCAGCGTGGTCAGTGGGGTGATCTCGGCCGGTTTGATGACGACGGCGCAGCCGGCGGCCAGCGCCGGGATGACCTTCCACACCGCCATCTGCAGCGGATAGTTCCACGGCGTGATGGTCGCGACGACACCGACGGCTTCGCGCCGGATGCTCGAGGTGTGATCGGCCGAGTATTCGGCGGTGGCCTTGCCCTCCAGATGCCGTGCCGCACCGGCGAAGAACGACACGTTGTCGATGCTGCCGGGCACGTCGAACTCGGTGGCCAGGCGCACCGGCTTACCGCACTGGGCCACTTCCTCGGCGATGAAGGTGGCCGCCTCTGCGTCCATCAGCTCGGCGAGCTTGAACAGCACGGCGGCGCGGTCGGCCGGCGTCGCGGCGGCCCATCCGGGCTGAGCGGCGCGTGCCGCGGCCACGGCGGCGTCGACATCGGCGGGGGTCGCCAGCGCGTAGGTCGCGGCCACCGCACCGGTCGCGGGGTTGATGATCTCGAAGGGCGCACCACTGGTTCGCGCCGCTGCTCCGTTGATCCAGCTGCCGGGGATTTGCGTTGCACTCACAGAGCTCTAGCCTACGCATTACCGCAATATGCGGCACATCGAACGGCTGATTTCATGGAATTAGTTGCTTGTAACGACGGATTCCGTGCACAATCGTGACATGTCGAACCCGGATTCCCAGCCCGGCGCGTCCGCCGTGTCACTGCGAATCAACCATTCTCGCCCCGGCGCCGCGTTCCAGCTGGACGAGCTCTCGAAGGCCATCATCGAGAAGCTGCAGCAGGACGGTCGACGTTCCTACGCCGGGATCGGCAAGGCCGTCGGCCTCTCCGAGGCCGCGGTGCGCCAACGGGTCCAGCGGATGGTCGATGCCGGTGTCATGCAGATCGTGGCCGTCACCGACCCCATGCAACTCGGTTTCGCCCGTCAGGCCATGATCGGCATCCGGTGCACCGGTGACACCACCAAGGTCGCCGAGAAGCTGGCCGCACTGGAGTCCGTCGACTACGTGGTGCTCACCGCCGGAACGTTCGACGCGATCGTCGAGGTCGTCTGCGAGGACGACGGCGACCTGCTCGACCTGCTCAACACCAAGATCCGCGCCGTCCCAGGAGTGATAGCCACCGAAACGTTGGTTTACCTGAAACTAGTCAAACAGCAATACAACTGGGGCACGAGATGACAATTACCGAAGTAAGCACAAGCGCGACAAGCGATCTGGCAGCCAAGGCCAACCGGCATCTGTGGGGGCATTTCGCCCGCCACGGTGAAGGCATCACCCCGCCGATCATCACCCGCGGCGAGGGCACCCGGATCTTCGACGACAAGGGCAACAGCTACATCGACGGCCTGAGTGGGCTGTTCGTGGTCCAGGTCGGGCACGGCCGTGAGGAACTCGCCGCCGCTGCCGCCAAACAGGCCGAGCAGCTGGCGTTCTTCCCACTGTGGTCCTACGCCACCCCGTCGGCCATCGAACTGGCCGAGCGGGTGGCCAATTACGCGCCGGGAGACCTGAACCGGGTCTTCTTCACCACCGGTGGCGGCGAGGCGGTGGAGAGTGCCTGGAAGCTGGCCAAGCAGTTCTTCAAGCTGACCGGCAAACCGGGCAAATACAAGGTGATCTCGCGGTCCATCGCCTATCACGGCACCCCGCAGGGAGCGCTGGCGATCACCGGCATCCCGGCGTTCAAGGCGCCCTTCGATCCGCCGACCCCCGGCGGTTTCCGGGTGCCCAACACCAACTTCTACCGCGCTCCCGAGCAGTTCAGCAGCGACCCCAAGGCATGGGGCCGCTACTGCGCCGACCGCATCGCCGAGGCCATCGAGTTCGAGGGCCCCGACACCGTCGCCGCGGTCTTCCTGGAGCCCGTGCAGAACGCCGGCGGCTGCTTCCCGCCGCCGCCCGGATACTTCGAGCGGGTCCGCGAGATCTGCGATGAGTACGACGTACTGCTCGTCTCCGACGAGGTGATCTGCGCCTACGGCCGGATCGGCTCGATGTTCGCCTGTGACGATTTCGGATACGTTCCCGACATCATCACCAGCGCAAAGGGTTTGACGTCGGGCTACTCCCCTCTCGGCGCGATGATCGCCAGCGACCGGCTCTTCGAACCGTTCAACGACGGACAGACCGTGTTCGGGCACGGCTACACCTTCGGTGGGCACCCGGTGTCCTCCGCCGTCGCGCTGGCCAACCTCGACATCTTCGAACGCGAGGGCATCAACGCCCACGTCAAGGAGAACGCCCCCGCCTTCCGCGCCACCCTGGAGAAGCTCTACGACCTGCCGATCGTCGGCGACGTCCGCGGTGAGGGCTTCTTCTACGGCATCGAACTGGTCAAGGACAAGGCGACCAAGGAGACCTTCGACGACGACGAATCCGAGCGGCTGCTGCGCGGATACCTCACGCCGGCACTGTGGGAGGCCGGGCTGTACTGCCGCGCCGACGACCGTGGCGACCCGGTGGTGCAGCTGGCTCCCCCGCTGATCAGTGGGCAGGCCGAATTCGACGCGATCTACGACATCCTGCACAACGTGCTGTCGGAGGCCTCTCGCCGGATGTGATCCGGTTCGCCACATAAACCACACAAGTCACATCAGCCACAGCGTGGCGGCCCAGAAATCTGGCGTGAATCTCCTAGTCTGCACAGACGATGGCTTCCAAAGTTTCGCTGCGCCGAGTGGCTTGTGCGGTCACCGCGACCTTGATGCTGACCGGCTCCGCGCTGGTCGGAGCGCCGCTGGCCGGCGCAGACCCGGGCCCGGATCCCTGCCCGTACAAGGTGACCACACCGCCCGCGGTCGACGACTCGGAGGTGCCCAAGGCCGGTCCGCCCCCACAGCCGCTACCGGTGCCCGCCACCCCGCTCGGTGGTGACGCACTCGGCGGTTGCGGGCTGATCACCGCGCCCGACACCCCACCGGTGCCCGGTGACGTGTCGGCCGAGGCGTGGCTGGTCGCCGACCTGGACACCGGCGACATCATCGCCGCCAAGGATCCACACGGACGGCACCGCCCCGCCAGCGTGATCAAGGTGCTCACCGCGATGGCGTCGATCCAGGAACTGCCGATCAACCGTGTGGTCACCGGCAGCGAGGCCGACGAGAACGCCGAGGGCAGCAGCGTCGGCGTGAAGAACGGTGAGCGCTACACCGTCAGCGACCTGCTGCACGGCCTGCTGATGGTCTCCGGCAACGACGCCGCGCACGCGCTGGCCGCCCAGCTCGGCGGGATGGACACCGCGCTGCAGAAGATCAACAACCTGGCCCGCCGGCTCGGCGCCCGCGACACCCGTGCGGCGACACCGTCGGGCCTGGACGGCCCGGGGATGAGCACCTCGGCCTACGACATCGGCCTGTTCTACCGGTACGCCTGGCAGAACGACACTTTCGCGAAGATCGTGGCCACCCAGAAGTATCAGTGGCCGACCTACGAGCTGGAGAACGACGTCAAGCTGCTGTCGAACTACCCGGGCGCACTCGGCGGCAAGACCGGCTATACCGACGACGCCGGGCAGACGTTCGTCGGTGCCGCCGAGCGGGACGGCCGACGGCTGGTGGCGGTCCTGCTCAAGGGCACCCGGGTGCCGATCGCCCCGTGGGAGCAGGCGGCCCGCCTGCTCGACTACGGCTTCGCGACGGCGCCGGGCACCAAGATCGGTTCCCTGATCGAACCCGATCCCTCGTTGAGCACTCCGGAGCCGGAGAAGGCACCCGACCCCACGGCGGTGGCCGCGACCGCACTGCCGAGTGCCGACGCGCTGCCGGTGCGGGTCGGTGTCGGGTTCGTCGGCGTCATTATCGTCTTCGCGCTCATCATGGCGGCGCGTTCGATGAACCGTCAGCGCGCCTGAGAACCCCAGCGCCCCAACAACGCTGCTGCGCCCGCACCGAGCTGGACGACGAGGTCACCGGCGTCGGCGTGACCACGCAGCTGCCCCACGCCTTGGCCGGCGTTGACCGGCGACCCGCGCAGCACCCGCTCCGGAATGCCGGCCGGCCAACGGTATCCGGCCGCGATGTCGTGCTCGGAGGTCAGCTCGGTCTGCGATCCGGCCAGCAGTTCGGCGCGGGCATCGTCGGAGGTCAGCGCCTCGGTACACGCGGCGAACGCGGTCCCGATCCAGGCCCCGGCGGCTCCGGCTGCCAGCACTGCGGCCACCCCGCGTGGCGAGGCGATCCCACCGGCGGCCAGCACCGGCACGTCGACAGTGTCGAGCACCGCGGTCAGCAGCGGCAGGGTGCCCATCACGGGTTTGCCGTGCCCGCCACCCTCGCCGCCGCGGCCCACCAGCACGTCCACCCCGGACTCCACCGCACGGACGGCGTCCTCGACCGTGGCGACCTGCGTCGCGGTGATCACCCCAGCGGCATGCGCGTCCTGCACCCAGGCCGGGCCATTTCCCGTCGCTGTGCTCGCCCCGGTGTCGTCGCCGAAGCTGACGCTCAGCAGCGCAGGCCGGGCGGACAGGGCCACCTCCAGCAGGTCTGGCTGCTCGCTGAGCACCCAGTGCACCAGTCCGATACCGAACGGACCGGCGTATCCATCCAGCGCGGCGAGTTCGCGACGCAACACCTCCGGGGTCGCCGCGCTGCCCATGCCGATCATGCCCAGCCCGCCGGCCCGCGACACCGCGGCGGCCAGCCGTCCACCGGCCGCACCTCCCATCGGCGCGTTCACCACCGGGTAGGTGAGACCCATTGCGGCAGACCATGTGGTGAGCAATGACACCACCGGGACGCTACCGGAGTTTGCTACCGTGGAAATGTCACCATGTGACACCGGACGAGGCGGCACCGTACCCGGCCAGCGACAAGACGGAGCCACGGAGGGTGTGCCATGGCTTGGCTGATTCTGGTGATCTCGGGTGTGCTGGAGGCCGTGTGGGCCACCGCACTCGGTAGGTCCGCGGGCTTCACCAAAATGGGCCCATCGGTGGTTTTCGGTGTGGCGCTGGTGTTTTCGATGGCCGGCCTGGCCTTCGCCATGCGCTCGCTGCCCATCGGCACCAGCTACGCGATCTGGGTGGGTATCGGCGCCGCGCTCACCGTGGGCTACGCGATGTTCACCGGCTCCGAGGGCGCCTCAGTCATCAAGGTGGCGCTGATCCTCGGCATCGTCGGCTGCGTCGTCGGCCTCAAACTGATCGGACACTAGCGACGTGAGCGCAGCAGTCGGGACAGTCCGAGCGCGCCGATCGCGCCCACCGCGAAACTTGCGACGGCACCGGACATCCCGACCCCCTCCCGCACTTCGATCCGCGGACTGATCCGGACCGGGCCGGGCGGCTCGATCGGCACCGCCTCCAGATTCTCCGGGGCGGTCGCCGCCCAGGCCGTGGCGAACAGGATCAGTCGCGCGGTGATGTAGGCGAACACCATCAGGCCCAGCACCGGACCGAAGGTGGCGCCGGCCGGCCCGGTCACCACCGAGCGCAGATAGATCGAGGCCACCTGCTTGAACACCTCGAATGCCACGGCCGCGATCAGGCCGGCCCGCAGCGAACTTCGGAAGCTCACCGACTCGCGCGGCAACCGCGCAATGATCCAGGTGAACAACAACCACGAGATCCCCAGCGAGAACACCCAGGACACCACCTGCAGTCCGACGCTGAGACCCGGGACATCCTGCAGCCCGAACCAGCTCAGCACCGTCGTCATCGGTGACTCTTTGCTCAGTGCGGTCAGGCCGATGGTCAGCGCCAACGCCACGAAGGCCGAGACGAGTGCCAGCAGATCCGACAGCTTGGTCGCCACGAATCCGCCGGGCTCGTGCCGCTGCTCCCACATCTGGCTCAGCGCTTCACGCAGGTTGGCCATCCAGCCGAGGCCGGCCCACGCCGCGGTGAACAGCCCGATGACACCGACCGTGCCGCGCGAGTCGATCGCCGAATCCATCAACTCCACCAGTTGCGACCCGAGATCGCCCGAGACGCTGGACCTGATGCGCTCCTCGACCTCCGTCATCAGATCGGGCTGGTTGGCCAGCACGAACCCGCCGATGGAGAACCCGACCATGAGCAGCGGGAACAACGCGAAGATGGTGAAGTACGTGATGCCGGCGGCGTAGAAGTCGCCCTTGCAGTCGTTGTACCGGTCCTGCGCCACCATGATGCGGTTGAACCAGGCGAAACGGTTGCGCAACCGGTCCATCACACCCGGTTTGTCCGGCTCGGACGGGGCTGTCGGTACCGCTTCGCGGTCGGCCATCGGTGCTCCCTTTCCGGGCTGTCAACGTGTCGGCGACAAGAATCCCATTCGGTCATATACCCGCTGCAACGTCGCTGAAGCGACCCGGTCGGCGCGCGCGGCCCCGGTGGCCAGCACCGCCTGCAGTTCGGCCGGGTCATCGAGCAGTTCGTCGACGCGTGCCTTGATCGGCGTGACGAATTCGACCACGGCATCCGCGGTTTCGGTCTTCAGATCGCCGTACCCGCGTCCGGCGTAGCCGGCCACCAGCGTGTCGATATCGGTGCCGGTCACCGCGGACTGAATGGTGAGCAGGTTGGACACCCCGGGCTTGGCCTCGCGGTCGAATCGGATCTCCCGCTCGCTGTCGGTCACCGCCGACCGGATCTTCTTGGCGGTCTTCTTCGGATCGTCGAGCAGGCTGATCAGGCCGGCGTCGGTGGCTGCGGACTTGCTCATCTTGGCCGTCGGGTCCTGCAGGTCATAGATCTTGGCGGTGGCCTTGGGGATGATCGCCTCGGGAATGACGAAGGTGCCCGGGAGGCGGACGTTGATGCGTTCGGCGATATCGCGGGCCAGTTCCAGGTGCTGGCGCTGGTCCTCCCCGACCGGCACCAGCGCGGTGTCGTAGAGCAGCACATCGGCCGCCATCAGCACCGGATAGGTGAACAACCCGACCGTGGTCGCCTCGGCCCCCTGCTTCTGTGACTTGTCCTTGAACTGCGTCATCCGCGAGGCTTGCCCGAAACCGGTGAAACACCCCAGCACCCAAGCCAGTTGGGTGTGGGCGGGTACGTGGCTCTGGACGAACACCGTCGCCTTCGCCGGGTCGACGCCCAGTGCGAGATACTGTGCAGCGGTCACCAGGGTGCGCTTGCGCAGCACCTCGGGATCCTGCGGGACGGTGATGGCGTGCAGGTCCACGACACAGAAGTACGCGTCGTAGTCGCTCTGCAGGCTGACCCACTGGTTGACCGCACCGAGGGCGTTACCGAGGTGCAGGGAATCCGAGGTGGGCTGTGCGCCGGAGAACACGACCTGGCGACCGGCGCTGCTGGAGTCACTCATGATGACTCGATTTTGTCATGCGCGCATTTCACACCGCGCCCGCTATGGTTTACGCATTCGTCAATTAATCGGAGGCGTCGTGCGCCGCTTTGCCCCAGCCCTGCTGACCCTTATCGTTGTCGCCATGCCCAGCTTCGGAACTGCCACTGCCGCAGCGGAATCCGATGGGCGCGCGATCGTCATCGTGTCCGGCGGCGACGCCACGAGTCCGTTCACCACCCCGTCGGCGGCCTGCGCGTCGGGTTTGGCGGCCGGCAACACCGATACCGCGCTGCGCCAGTACCTGCTCGACCAGGGCCACAGCGTCTACACCTCACCCGCGATGGCCGGCCGCGGCCCGGTCGTGGACCAAGACGGGTTCGGCGCCTTCGGTGACTGCCCGATCACGCTGCCCGAGAACATGACCGTCAACTCCACCGGCAGTATCGATACCGCCGGTGAGCACCTGGCCCGCTTCTTCGACCACCTGCACACCGCATACGGTGTCGACGAAATCGACATCGTCGGCCATTCGATGGGCGGGCTGTACTCGCGCGCGGCGATCAGGGTGCTGCAGGGCCTCGGCTCCCCGATCCGGATCCGGTCGCTGACCACCATCGGCACCCCGTGGCAGGGGTCGTATCTCTCCGACTATGCCAACGGCATCATCCCGAGATCGGACTGCCTCGGTGACGCCTTCTGCGAGGCGGCGATGGACGGAATGAAGGCAGAGGTCGAGCGGCTGATGGCCGGTTCAGGGCGCGAGGTCAACCAGGCCTATCTGATGGGTCCCGACGGCTGGAACGAATACCAGGCCGGGGTGCTCGACCAGATCCCGGTCACCCTGATCGGCGGCAACCGCTTCACCGCGCCGACGGGCTCCGCAACGCCGAATCCGGCCGTGTGGCCCAACGACGGCCTCGTCGCGACCTCCAGCGCGCTGGCGACCGACATCAGCGACCGGGTGCTACCGCACCGCCGGACAGTCACCTTCGACGACACCCACAGCATCTTCGTCTCCGACGCCAACGGGCTGCCCTGGGAGACCGGGTTGACCTGGGATCCCCGGGCGCTGGAGGCGGTGAACGCCGCCATCAAGGACTCCTGAGGTCAACCGTCTCCCGCGCGGGTCCACAGGTCGAGCACCCGGAGGAAGATGCGGCGCTCGTCGGCGCTCAGGACTCCCAGCCACCGTTCCTCGCCACGTTGGATCTCCGACTGGGCGGCATCCTTGACCTTCTGCCCCTTCGCGGTGATCGCCAGCAGGCGAACCCGCCGGTCCTCGGGATCGACCTGACGCTCGATATGGCCGCGGTCCTGCAGGTCATCGAGGGTGCGGATGATGCGCGTCTTGTCCGCGCCGATCGCCTCGGCCAGGGCGGCCTGGGAGCGTACCGGCCCGCCGTCCAATGCGCACAGCACGACGTAGCCCCACATGGTGAGGTCGTGCGCCTCCAGCACGGGCAGCTCGGCGGCGGCCATGTCGCGCAGCAACGGGGCGAGCATGGCCGCGAGATCGGGACGACGCGGCACCGCCACATGCTAAGCGTTGCTCAATCATATGCTTTCGCTTATCGTACGCGTATGCGTATCACTTCTGCCGGTATCGCGGCCTCCCACCGAACCGCCGTCCTGCACTCCGTTGCCGTCGTCGAGGCCGTCACCGCATCCGACCTGGATCGGCCGACACCGTGCGCGGGGTGGACGGTGGCCGACCTGCTCGCGCACATGACCGTTCAGCACCGCGGGTTCGCCGCGTCGGTACGGGGCCGCGGCGCCGACGCCCGAATCTGGGATCCCGAGACGGTCAGCGCGCAGGTGCGGGTCGACCCGGCGGGCAGTTACGCTGCCGCCGCCCGCGATGTGCTCGACGCCTTCAGCGCGGACGGAATCGATGACGCCGTCTGCGCCCTGCCCGAATTCGGTCCGGACGCAACAGTTCCCGGCGCGATCGCGATGGCCATGCATTTCGTGGACTATGTCGTGCACAGCTGGGACGTCGCCGCCGCCCTGGGCCTGCCGTTCCAGCTGCCCGACGCGGTGGTCGCCGCGGCGCTGCCGATCGTGCTGGGCATCCCTGATGACAGGTCCCGAGAGGCCGCGAACTCACCGTTCGGGCACGCCGTCGAGGACGCCGGCACAACGGATCTCGGCCGGCTACTGGCGCACCTGGGCAGGCGGCCGGACTGGTCGGCTCAGGAGAACTCGACCGTCACCGGGGCGTGATCGGACCACCGCAGCGCGTACAACTCGGCCCGCTCCACCCGCGCCGACACCGCGCGGGCGGCGAGCCCCGGGCTGGCCAGGTGGTAGTCGATCCGCCAGCCCGCGTCATTGTCGAAAGCCTTACCGCGCCATGACCACCAACTGTATGGTCCCGCAACGTCGGGATGCAGCCGGCGCACCACGTCCACCCAGCCGGTCGACATCAGATCGGTCAGCCACTGCCGCTCTGCGGGCAGGAAGCCCGCCTTCTTGACATTGGCCTTCCACGCCTTGATGTCGCTCTCGGTGTGCGCGATGTTCCAGTCACCACAGAGCACCGCATCATCGCCCTGCGCGAGCAGCGCGGCCATCCGGGTCTCGACCGCGGACATGAAACGTTCCTTCTCCCGCTGGCGCTCGGTCTCGGCTTCGCCGGTGGGCAGGTACACGCTGGCCACCGTGGCCCCTGCGGTGTCGACCTCGATATAGCGGCCGTGCTCGGCGAACTCCTCGGAGCCCGGGCCGATGCGCACCGCGTCGAAGGGTGTGCGCGACAGTACGGCAACACCGTTGCGGCCCTTGACGTGCGGCTCGGCCGCGGCGAGATGCCAGCCGTCGGCCAGCGCCGGCGCCAGCGCGTCGGCCAGCTGCCCGTCATCGGCGCGGGTCTCCTGCAGGCAGACGACGTCGGCGGCGCTTTCCTTCAGCCACGGCAGCAGGCCGAGGTTCTCCGTGGATCGCTGTTTGACCGCTGCGCGGATGCCGTTGACGTTGACGGTGGTGACGATCACGGTGGACGACCCTAGTGGACAGCCCCGACAACAGCACATATCCCCCGGTCGCTGCGCTCTCCCCCGCAAACGGTAGGTGCCCCCAGCCCGCCGAGCCTTGCGGTACCGGCGGTACCGCCATACTGTCGGTCGCTATGACCCAACGCGCACCCATTCATCGCGGAGCGGGTGAACCGATCCTCATGCTGCACCCGTTCCTGTGCTCGCAGAACGTCTGGCGCACGGTGGCCGACCAGCTCGCCGACACCGACCGCTTCGAGGTGCTGGCACCCACCATGGTCGGTCACAACGGGGGTTCCCGCGCGGGCACATGGCTACTGGACACCGCCGCACTGGTCGACGATGTCGAACGTCGGATGGACCAGATCGGCTGGGAGACAGCACATATCGTCGGCAACTCACTGGGCGGCTGGGTGGCCTTCGAACTGGAGCGGCGCGGCCGGGCACGCACCCTGACCGCCATCGCACCGGCCGGCGGGTGGAGTCAACACTCCCCCACCAAGTACGAGACGGTGCTGAAATTCCTGGCCGGCGGCCCGGCCCTGATCGCCGCCCGCCTGCTCGGGCCGCGCATCCTGGATCTGCCGTTCGGTACCCGGATCGCCACCCTGCCCGTCAGCGGGCCCGCCGACGGACCCAGCCGCGCGGATCTGGTCGCCCTCGTCGAAGATGCGACGCACTGCACGGCCTACATCCAGTTGCTCATCAAGACGTTGCGCCTGCCGGGCCTGCTGGAACTTGCCCAGGTAGGCGTGCCGACACACCTGGTGCTGTGCGAGAAGGACCGGGTGTTCCCGAGCCCGCGCGGAACGAAGTACTTCATCGAGAACCTGCCGACCGACGCGACGGTGACCCGCCTGCCCGGCCTGGGCCACATCCCGATGCTGGAGGCGCCCGGCCAGATCACCGAACTGATCGCCGATTTCGCCGATCAGCACACCGAGCGCGAGCGCGAGGCGCCGCCGGCGGGCTGACGCCGATACCGGCGCGGGCGAAAATGGTCAGCTCTTGGCGGACTCCAGCGCGGCGTTGAACGTCTTGGACGGCCGCATGACCGCGGCGAGCTTCTCGGGGTCCGGGTAGTAGTAGCCACCGATATCGGCGTGCCCGCCCTGAACCTCGTTGAGCTCGGCGATGATGGCGTCCTCCTTCTCGGCCAGCGCCTTGGCCAGCGGCGCGAAGTGCTCGGCGAGTCCCTTGTCCTCGGTCTGCTCGGCCAGCGCCTGCGCCCAGTACATGGACAGGTAGAACTGGCTGCCCCGGTTGTCCAGTTCGCCGGCCTTGCGCGACGGATTCTTGTTCTCGTTCAACAGCTTTCCGACCGCGGTGTCCAGCGTCTCACCGAGCAGCTTGGCCTTGGCATTGTCGGTCTTGCTGCCGAGATCCTCCAGGCTGGCGCCGATGGCGAGGAACTCACCCAGCGAATCCCAGCGCAGGTGGTTCTCCTCGACCAGCTGGCTGACGTGCTTGGGCGCCGAGCCGCCGGCTCCGGTCTCATACAGTCCGCCACCGGCCATCAGCGGCACGACCGAGAGCATCTTCGCGCTGGTGCCCAGCTCCAGGATCGGGAACAGGTCGGTGAGGTAGTCGCGCAGGATGTTGCCGGTCGCGGCGATGGTGTCCTGCCCGCGGATCACCCGCTCCAGCGTGTACCGCATGGCCCACACCTGCGGCAGGATCGTGATGTCCAGGCCCTCGGTGTCCTCGTCCTTGAGGTACTCCTTGACCTTCTTGCGCAGCTCGTTCTCGTGCGGGCGCTCGTCGTCGAGCCAGAACACCGTCGTCATGCCGGACTGCCGGGCGCGGTTGACCGCAAGCTTCACCCAGTCGCGGATCGCAGCGTCCTTGACGATCGGCATACGCCAGATATCGCCTTCTTCGACCTCCTGGCTCAGCAGCACCTCACCGGAATCGATGTCGACGATCTTGGCGACACCGGCCTCGGCGATCTCAAAGGTCTTGTCGTGGCTGCCGTATTCCTCGGCCTTCTGCGCCATCAGTCCGACGTTCGGCACGGTACCCATGGTGGTGGGATCGAACTGGCCGTGCGTCTTGCAGAAGTTGATCATCTCCTGATACATCCGCGAGAAGGTCGACTCCGGGTTCACCGCCTTGGTGTCCTTGGTGCGTCCGTCGGCGCCGTACATCTTGCCGCCGAGGCGGATCATCGCGGGCATCGACGCATCAACGATGACGTCGGACGGCGAATGGAAGTTGGAGATGCCCTTCGCCGAATCGACCATCGCCAGTTCGGGGCGATGCTCGTGACAGGCGTGCAGGTCGTTGATGATCTCTTCACGCTGCGAGGCCGGCAGCGACTCGATCTTGCCGTAGAGATCCGAAAGACCGTTGTTGACGTTCACGCCCAGCTCGTCGAACAGCTTCTCGTGCTTGGCGAACGCGTCCTTGTAGAACACCTTCACCGCGTGGCCGAACACGATGGGGTGGCTGACTTTCATCATGGTCGCCTTGACGTGCAGCGAGAACATCACGCCCGTCTTGTAGGCGTCCTCGATCTGCTCCTCGTAGAACTCGATGAGCGCCTTCTTGCTCATGTACATGCTGTCGATCACATCGCCGGCGTCGAGCTTCACCTCGGGCTTGAGCACGGTTTCGCCCGCCGAGGTCTCCAGCACCATCTTGACCTTGCGGTCCTTGTCCACCGTCAGCGACTTCTCGCCGTGGTAGAAGTCGCCGTCCTTCATGGTCGCCACGTGGGTGCGCGACGCCTGCGACCACGTGCCCATGCTGTGCGGATGCTTGCGGGCGTACTCCTTGACGGCCTTGGGGGCGCGGCGGTCGGAGTTGCCCTCGCGCAGCACCGGGTTGACCGCGCTGCCGAGGATCTTGGAGTACCGCTCCTTGATCTGCTTTTCTTCGTCGGTCTTCGGGTCACCGGGGAAGTCGGGGAGGTCGTACCCCTTTTCCTTGAGTTCCTTGATGGCGGCCAGCAACTGGGGCACCGAGGCACTGATGTTGGGCAGCTTGATGATGTTGGCGGCCGGATCCTGGGTCAGCGCACCGAGCTCGGCGAGGTTGTCCGGCACCTTCTGCTCATCGGTCAGGCGGTCACTGAACTCGGCGAGGATGCGCGCCGCCACGGAGATGTCGCTGGTCTTGATGTCGATCCCGGCGGCGTCGGCGAAGGTCCGGATGATCGGCAGGAAGGCATAGGTCGCCAGCAGCGGCGCCTCGTCGGTCAACGTGTAGATGATGGTCGGATGCTCGGCGCTCATGTGTACTCCCGGCGTCACTGTCGTGTCAGATGCAGCGAAAGTCGTTTCTGCCGTGATTCATTGAGCAGAGGCGCTCTCGCACCAGCGGGCCGCCCGCGGCCGTTCTGTCGATGGTCCCGGGCTGCCCTCACCGGCAACACTACAAGGGCCGACGAACCGGCGAGGGGTCAGCTTTGACTACTGGCCAGTAGCTATTTTGTGGCCGCGCGACACCTCCGACAACCAGGTGGCATCGGGTCAACGTCGTGAGTTAGGCTTCATATCGGTCATGAGTGCCAGCATCTAGCCCCGGCTTGCTGGCCGGCAACCCTCCAACCGCGGTGGGGTGCTCCGGGTGAAGACCAGGTTGAGCAGTCGAATGGCGACTGCCGGCAAGCGCGGGTCCGCACCGACGGGCCCCCAGACACAGATGGAGGTTCGTTCCCGTGAGCACGCCACAAGATCCCACCACCTGGTCTTTCGAGACCAAGCAGGTACATGCCGGCCAGACCCCCGACACGGCGACCAACGCCCGGGCCCTGCCGATCTACCAGACCACGTCCTACACGTTCCGCGACACCGACCACGCGGCCGCGCTGTTCGGACTGGCCGAGCCCGGCAACATCTACACCCGGATCATGAATCCGACCACCGATGTCATCGAGCAGCGGGTGGCGGCCCTCGAAGGCGGTGTCGCGGCGCTGTTCCTGTCCTCCGGGCAGGCCGCCGAGACGTTCGCGATCCTGAACCTGGCCGGCGCCGGGGATCACATCGTGTCGAGCCCGCGGCTCTACGGCGGCACGTACAACCTGTTCCACTACACGCTGCCCAAGCTCGGTATCGAGGTCAGCTTCGTGGAGAATCCCGATGACCTGGAGTCCTGGCGCACCGCGATCCGGCCCAACACCAAGGCATTCTTCGCCGAGACCATCTCCAACCCCCAGATCGACATCCTCGACATCCCCGGCGTCTCGGGCGTGGCCCACGAGCAGGGCATACCGCTGATCGTCGACAACACCATCGCCACCCCGTACCTGATCCAGCCGATCGCCCACGGTGCCGACATCGTGGTGCACTCCGCGACCAAGTACCTCGGCGGTCACGGCACCGCGATCGCGGGCGTCATCGTCGACAGCGGCACCTTCGACTGGACCCAGGGCCGTCACCCCGGTTTCACCGAGCCGGACCCCAGCTATCACGGGGTGGTGTTCTCCGAGCTCGGCCCGCCCGCGTATGCGCTCAAGGCGCGTGTGCAGCTGCTGCGCGATCTGGGATCGGCGCTGGCACCGTTCAATGCCTTCCTCATCGCCCAGGGCCTGGAGACGTTGTCGTTGCGCATCGAACGGCATGTCGCCAACGCCCAGCGGGTGGCCGAATACCTGTCCGGGCGCGAGGACGTCATCTCGGTGAACTACGCCGGCCTGCCCACCTCACCCTGGTATGAGCTGGGCCGCACAATTGCCCCCAAGGGCACCGGCGCGGTGCTGGCCTTCGAACTGGCCGGGGGCATCGAAGCCGGGAAGGCCTTCGTCAACGCGCTGACCCTGCACAGCCATGTCGCCAATATCGGCGATGTGCGGTCGCTGGTCATCCACCCGGCCTCCACCACCCATCAGCAGCTGACCGCTGAGGAGCAGCTCACCACCGGCGTCACGCCCGGGCTGGTGCGCCTCGCGGTGGGCATCGAGGGGATCGACGACATCCTGGCCGACCTGGACCGGGGGTTCGCCGCGGCCCAGGCCTTCTCCGGTGCCGGCCAGAGTGTCGCGTCGGTGTGAGGCGGCCCGATGACCATCTTCGACATACTGAGCGACGTGCCGACTCTGCCCGCAGAAGGTGAGCTCGGGGTCGTCCACATCGGCGCCCTGACGCTGGAAAGCGGTGTGGTCCTCGACGATGTATCGATCGCGGTGCAACGCTGGGGCGAGCTGAACCGCGAACGCGACAACGTCGTCATGGTGCTGCACGCACTCACCGGCGATTCGCACATCACCGGCCCGGCGGGCCCCGACCATCCGACACCGGGCTGGTGGGACGGCGTGGCCGGGCCCGGCGCGACGATCGACACCGACCGCTGGTGCGCCATCGCCACCAATGCGCTCGGCGGTTGCCGCGGTTCCACCGGGCCCAGCTCTATCGCTCCCGACGGAAAGCCCTGGGGCTCAAGGTTCCCGGCGATCACCATCCGCGACCAGGTCAATGCCGATCTCGCCGCGCTGGCCGCGCTAGGGATCACCGAGGTGGCCGCGGTGATCGGCGGCTCGATGGGTGGTGCACGGGCACTGGAGTGGATCGTCGGGCACCCGGACACCGTGCGCGCCGGACTGGTCCTGGCGGTCGGCGCTCGCGCCACCGCCGATCAGATCGGCACCCAGAGCACCCAGGTTGCCGCGATCAAGGCCGACCCGGACTGGAACGGCGGCGACTACTACGACACCGGCCGCGGCCCGGCCGCGGGTCTGGAGATCGCGCGACGCGTCGCGCACCTCACCTACCGCGGCGAGGCCGAGCTGGACTCCCGGTTCGGCAATGACGCCCAGGGCGACGAGGACCCCACCAACGGTGGGCGCTACGCCGTGCAGAGCTACCTGGAACATCAGGGCGGCAAGCTGGTGTCCCGGTTCGACGCCGGCACCTACGTCGCGCTCACCGACGCACTGAGCAGCCACGATGTCGGCCGCGACCGCGGTGGCGTGGAGGCCGCGCTGGCCGGCTGCCCGGTGCCGGTGCTCGTCGCGGGCATCACCTCCGACCGGCTGTACCCGCTGCGCCAGCAGCAGGAACTGGCCGACCTGCTGCCCGGATGCGCCGAACTGAAGGTTGTCGATTCGATCTACGGCCACGACGGGTTCCTGGTGGAGACCGAGGCGGTGGCTCCGCTGATCCGGCAGACCCTGGAAATCGCGTCCCGGTGAGCCCGTCGAACAAGCAGGGATCCCTGTCGTTCGGCGAGGAGGCCGCCGCCTACGAACGCGGGAGGCCGTCCTACCCGCCGGAGGCCATCGACTGGCTGTTGCCGACCGGCGCGCAACGGGTGCTGGACCTCGGCGCGGGGACCGGCAAGCTGACCGTGCGGCTCGTCGAGCGCGGCCTGGACGTGATGGCCGTGGACCCGATTCCCGAGATGCTGGAAGTCCTCAGCCACTCTCTGCCGCAGACCCCGGCGCTGCTGGGTACGGCCGAAGAGATTCCGTTGCCGGACAACAGCGTTGATTCCGTGCTGGTGGCCCAGGCCTGGCACTGGTTCGACCCGAAACGCGCCGCACAGGAGATCGCCCGGGTGCTACGCCCCGGTGGCCGACTCGGGCTGGTGTGGAACACCCGCGACGAACGGATGGGCTGGGTCAAGGATCTCGGCGCCATCATCGGGCACGAGCACGATCCGCTCAGCGACGAGGTGACGCTGAGTACGCCGTTCACCGATGTGGAACGCAATCGGGTGGAGTGGACCAGCTACCTGACCCCGCAGGCGCTCATCGATCTGGTGGCGTCCCGCAGCTACTGCATCACCTCGCCCACCGAGGTGCGCACCCGCACCCTGGAGAAGGTCCGCGAACTGCTGGCCACCCATCCGGCGCTGGCCAACAGCACCGGTTTGGCGCTGCCCTACATCACGGTCGGAATCCGGGCGACGCTGCCATGATCTGGCGTCATTGACACCGACGCCGGAATATTCGTTTCCCCGAATGGGTAGTAGACGGTGAACGACGAGAGGCCCGCGATGTCCAAGCGTGACCGAGACCGTCTCATGGCAGCCGGAGGCAACGCCCCCGTGGTGCAGATCGCCGCCATGGTGATCGGGGCGGTGTTCCTGGTGTTCGGGGTCGCGGGCTTCATCCCGGGTATCACCAGTGACTTCGACGAACTGAGCTGGGCCGGTCACCACTCCGGCGCGCTGCTGCTCGGAGTGTTCGCGGTGTCGATCCTGCACAACGTCGTGCACCTGGCGTTCGGGATCGCCGGCCTGATTCTCGCCCGGACCGCGGCGTCGGCCAAGGCGTATCTGCTCTGGGGCGGCGCCGCATACGCGGTGCTGTGGGTCTACGGGCTGGCGATCGATCACCACGGCCCGCTGAACGTCGTGCCGGTCAATGCTGCCGACAACTGGCTGCACCTCGGTTTGGCGGTCGCCATGATCGGCTCAGGTGTGACGCTGGGGCGCTTGGCGATTCAGCCCGAACAATCCTGAGTCAGGACGTCCCCAGCGGGTCGATGGTCCAGGCAATGTAGAGCATCGTCGCGCTGACGGTCGCGGTGGTCACAAAATCGATGGTGCGGGAACGGATCACCAGCAGACCGGCGCGGTCGTCGGAGAGCGCCAGCCGCAGAGCTGCCGCCACCCCGACGGCGATCCCGATGACGAGCGCGCCGCGGCGCCAGTACCCGGCGATCACCAGCCCCAGTGCGGCCAGGAGTATCAGGCCGACCAGCAGGATCGGCCACTGGCCGGCAAAGACCTTGCGGGCGAACTCCTTTGCGGTCACTAGGCGCGCTCCGCGCGCTCCACCACGTTGGTCAGCAGGAATGCCCGCGTCAACGGGCCCACCCCGCCGGGGTTGGGCGACACGTGACCGGCGACATCCCAGACGTCGGGCGCCACGTCACCGGTGAGCTTGCCCTCGACCCGGCTGACGCCCACATCCACCACGGCGGCGCCGGGTTTCACCATGTCGGCGGTGACCATATAGGGCACCCCGACCGCGGCGATGATGATGTCCGCCTGCCGGGTCAGCTCGGCAAGATCACGGGTTCCGGTGTGGCACAACGTCACCGTGGCGTTCTCCGAGCGACGGGTGAGCAGCAGGCCGAGCGGGCGGCCGACCGTGACTCCGCGGCCGATCACCACCACGTGCGCACCGGCGATCGGCACGTCGAAACGACGCAGCAGGTGCACGATGCCGCGCGGCGTGCAGGGCAGCGGCGCTTCTTTGCCCAGGACCAGCCGACCCAGGTTGGTGGGGTGCAGCCCGTCGGCGTCCTTGTCCGGGTCGATGCGCTCCAGGGCCGCGTTCTCGTCGAGGTGCTTGGGCAGCGGCAGCTGCACGATGTAGCCCGTGCATTCGGGGTTGGCGTTGAGTTCGTCGATCGTCTCGTCCAGGGCGGCCTGGCTGATATCGGCGGGCAGGTCACGACGGATCGAGTTGATGCCCACCTTCGCGCAGTCGGCGTGCTTGCCGCGCACGTAGGCCTGCGACCCCGGGTCGTCTCCGACCAGGATGGTGCCCAGTCCCGGGGTGCGGCCGGCGGCCGTCAGGGTGGCCACCCGCCCCTTGAGATCGTCGAGAATTTCGTCGCGGGTGGACTTACCGTCCAAAGTCGTCGCTGCCACGTAGGTCATTGTGGCAGGCTCGCCCGGTATGAACATCCAGCCCGGAGTGTTCACTGACGTGTTCGGCGAAGCCAAACTCGGTCCGGTGACGCTGCGCAACCGCATCATCAAGGCCGCCACCTTCGAGGCGTCCACGCCGAATGCGCTGGTCACCGATGATCTGATCAAGTACCACCGACTCCCGGCGGCAGGCGGTGTGGGCATGACAACGGTCGCCTACTGTGCCGTCACCCCGGGCGGGCGCACCGACGGCTGGCAGCTGTGGATGCGGCCGGAGGCGCTGCCCGGGCTGCGCCGGCTCACCGAGGCCGTGCACACCGAGGGCGCAGCGATCAGCGCCCAGATCGGCCACGCCGGCCCGGTCGCCAACGCCAAGACCAACAAGGCCCCGGCCCTGGCCCCGGTGCGGTTCTTCAATCCGCTCTCCATGCGGTTCGCCCGCAAGGCCACCGCCGAGGACATCCGCGCGGTCACCGCCGCGCACGCCAACGCCGCACGGCTGGCCATCGACGCCGGATTCGACGCGGTGGAGATCCACCTCGGGCACAACTATCTGGCAAGTTCGTTCCTCAGCCCGATGCTCAACCGGCGCACCGATGAGTTCGGCGGCTCGCTGGAGAATCGTGCCAAGGTCGCGCGCGGGCTGGTGCGGGCGGTGCGCGACGCCGTCGACACGCACGGGGCCAAGAAGATCGCGGTCACCGCCAAGCTGACGATGACCGACGGGGTGCGCGGCGGCATCCCGATCGACGAATCCCTGCAGACCGCCAGGTGGCTGCAAGATGACGGCGGGCTCGACGCCATCGAGCTGACGGCGGGCAGTTCCCTGGTCAACCCGATGTACCTGTTCCACGGTGACGCGCCGCTCAAGGAGTTCGCCGGTGCGTTCAAACCCCCGATCAGCTGGGGCATGCGGATGACCGGCAAGAAGTTCCTGCGCGAATACCCGTACCGGGAGGCCTACCTGCTGCGGCACGCCCGCCAGTTCCGGGCCGAGCTGTCGCTGCCACTGATCCTGCTGGGCGGTATCACCAACCGCGAAACCATGGATCTGGCGATGGCCGAGGGATTCGAGTTCGTCGCGATGGGTCGTGCGCTGCTGGCCGAACCCGACCTGATCAACCGCATCAAGGCCGACGGGGACGCCCACACGGTCAAAGCGCTGTGCACGCACTGCAACAAATGCATGCCGACGATCTACAGCCACACCCATTGCGTGGTCACCGGCGCTCCGGACACGCTCACCGTCTGACGATCCTGCGCCGAGAACGCCTCAGATCGGCAACAACGCCCTTGCAGCCCGGCACACCGCTGAGCCCAACCGATACAGTTGTTCCCGATGAGCCGCCCCGGAACGCCCGCGCTGACCGTTCGATACGAGGGGTCCGCACGCACCTTCTCCGCAGGCAACGACGTCGTCGTCGGCCGCGATCTGCGTGCCGATGTCCGTATCGCCCACCCGCTGATCTCCCGCGCGCACCTGGTGCTGCGCTTCGATCAGGGCCGGTGGATCGCCATCGACAACGGCAGCCTCAACGGCATGTACCTCAACGGCCAGCGGGTGCCGACCCTCGACATCGTCGACGGCCAGCTCCTCAACATCGGTAACCCGGACGGCCCGCAACTGGCCTTCGAGGTCGGGCGCCATCAGGGCTCGGTGGGCAGTCCCCCGCCGACCGCCGCGGTCCCGACACCCACCGGACCCAGGCCCAGCGCCTCCTGGCCGACCCAGGCACCGATCCCGCCCGCCCCGCCCGCGTGGCCGACCGGCGGCGCACCGGCGCAGAACCCGCCGCGCTATCCGTCCGGACCGCAGCCGTACCAGCCGACGGGCCAGCAGCCGTATCAGCCCAGCGCGCCGCAGTCATACGCCCCGCCGCCGGCCGCGCGTCCCCAGCCCGCCTACATCCCGCCGGCCGACCCGTCGCAGACCGCCATGGGTCCGACCGCCGTGCCGCGCCCGTCGGAGAACAATCTCGCGACGAGCATGCTCAAGATCCTGCGTCCGGGGAAGGCACCCGAGGTGCCCCCGGGCGGGATCAAGATCGGTCGCGCCACCGACAACGACATCGTCATCCCCGACGTCCTGGCCTCACGGCACCACGCCACCCTGGTTTCCGGGCCCGGCGGCACCGAGATCCTGGACAACCGCAGCATCAACGGCACCTTCGTCAACGGTGCCCGCGTCGACGACGCGCTGCTGCGCGAGGGCGATGTGGTCACCATCGGCAACGTCGACCTGGTGTTCACCGGTGGGACGCTGGTCCGCGGCTCGGAGACCCAGGCCGCCACCCGCACCGGTGGCCTGGAGGTCCGCGGCCTGACGTGGACCATCGAGGGCAACAAGACGCTGCTGAACAACATCTCGATCGACGCGCGGCCGGGCACGCTGACCGCGATCATCGGCCCGTCGGGCGCCGGTAAGTCGACGTTCGCCAAACAGGTCGCCGGTCTGACGCATCCGACCGACGGCCGGGTGTCCTTCGAGGGCCACGACATTCACGCCGAGTACGCCTCGCTGCGCTCCCGGATCGGCATGGTCCCCCAGGACGATGTGGTGCACGGCCAGCTGACCGTCAAGCAGGCGCTGATGTACGCCGCCGAGCTGCGGCTGCCGCCGGACACCACCAACGAGGACCGCGAGCGGGTGGTCCTGCAGGTCCTCGAGGAACTCAAGATGACCCAACACCTGGAGACCCGGGTGGACAAGCTCTCCGGCGGTCAGCGCAAGCGGGCCTCGGTGGCCCTCGAAGCTGCTGACCGGCCCGTCGCTGCTGATCCTGGACGAGCCGACCTCGGGCCTGGACCCGGCGCTGGACCGCCAGGTGATGACGATGCTGCGCCAGCTCGCCGACGCCGGCCGCGTGGTGCTGGTGGTGACGCACTCGCTGACCTACCTCGACGTCTGCGATCAGGTGCTGCTGCTGGCGCCGGGCGGCAAGACCGCGTTCTACGGACCGCCGAGCCAGATTGGCCCGGAACTGGGCACCACCAACTGGGCCGATATCTTCTCCTCGGTCGCCGGTGACCCCGACGCCTCGCATCAGCGCTACCTGTCCCGCAGCGGCCCGCCGCCGCAGGCCGAGGCCTCCTCACAGCCCGCCGATCTCGGCAAGCCCGCGAAAACCAGTGTGCGGCGGCAGTTCTCCACCATCGCGCGCCGCCAGATGCGGTTGATCATCTCCGATCGCGGCTACTTCGCGTTCCTGGCGGTGCTGCCGTTCATCATGGGTGTGCTGTCGCTGTCGGTTCCCGGCACCGTCGGCTTCGGCATCCCGGACCCGATGGGCGACGCCCCCAACGAACCCGGCCAGATGCTGGTGCTGCTCAACGTCGGTGCCATCTTCATGGGCACCGCGCTGACGGTCCGCGACCTGATCGGTGAGCGCGCCATCTTCCGCCGCGAGCAGGCCGTCGGGTTGTCGACGACGGCGTACCTGATGGCAAAGGTGTGCATCTACGCGGTGTTCGCCATCATCCAGTCCTCGATCGTCACCGCCATCGCGGTTGCCGGCAAGGGCGGCCCGACCCAGGGGGCGGTGTCCTTCCTGCCGCCGACGGCCGAGCTGTTCCTGGTGATGGCGGCGACGACGGTGACCGCGGCCATGGTCGGCCTGGCGCTCTCGGCGCTGGCCAAGTCCAGTGAGCAGATCATGCCGCTGCTGGTGGTGGCCGTGATGAGCCAGCTGGTGTTCTCCGGCGGCATGATCCCGGTGACCGACCGTCTGGTGCTCGATCAGCTGTCCTGGTTCACCCCGGCGCGCTGGGGTTACGCGGCGTCGGCCTCGACGGTGGACATCACCAAGCTGGTGCCCGGACCGCTGACGCCCAAGGACTCGCACTGGGAGCACACCGCATCGGCATGGTGGTTCGACATGGGCATGCTGGCGCTGCTGAGCGTGGGCTACCTGACCTTCGTGCGCTTCAAGATTCGCCTCAAGGCCGGCTGACCACTGCGATTTGTGGAGTTTTTGTCGGAGTCATTCCGACGGCGACTCCACAAATCGCTGGGGTTACTCGCCGTGGACGTTCAGCCCGTGGGCCGCGGCGTAGGCCAGCGCCTGCTCGATGTTGATGCGCGCGCCCCGTACTTTGGCCGTCGTCCAGAAGGTCGGGTCGGTGCGCGCGCCACGCAGATCTGCCTCGTCGAACTTGGCGTCCTGCACCCGCGCGCCGCTCAGGTCCGCGCGCTGCAGCACCGCCTTGCGCAGGTCCGCGCCGACCAGGTTCGCCTCACGCAACCGGCAGTCCGACAGATCGACGGTGCGTAGGTCACACCCACCGAGCACGCTGAGCGACAGGTCGACCTCGACAAACCGAAGCGGCCGCAGCCGGGTCTCGGTGAACACCGACCCCAGCAGGCTGCACTGCCGGAACGTGCTGTGCTGCAGTGCGGCCCGGCGGAAGGTGCAGTTGCGGAAGGCAGACCCGAGATGCTCGGATTCGGTCAGATCGACACCGCTGAAATCGCATTCGTCGAACACCACCCGCTCGGTGCGCAGCCGGCTCAGGTCGTCATCGCGGAAGTCGTGTCCGGTGAACTCACGGTCCACCCAGACCTGGTCTTCGCTCACACCGCGGCCAGGGCGTACTCGGCGACCGCGATCAGCGCCGCGCGTGCGGAATTCCGGTCGCGGGCATCGACGGTGACGATCGGGATGTCCTCGCGCAGCGCCAGCGCCTGCCGCACGGCGGCCTCCGGATGTCGTGGCGCCCCCTCGAACTCGTTGATCGCGATGAGGAAGGGAAGTTTGCGGGCCTCGAAGAAGTCGACGGCGGCGAAACTGTCCTGCAGGCGCCGGATGTCGACGAGTATGACGGCGCCGATCGCGCCGCGGATCAGGTCGTCCCACATGAACCAGAAGCGGCGCTGACCGGGAGTGCCGAACAGGTAGAGCACCAGATCCTCGGCCAGGGTGATGCGTCCGAAGTCCATCGCCACCGTGGTGGTGTTCTTGTGCGGGGTGGCATCCAGCCCGTCGACACCGGCCGATGCGGTGGTCACCAGCGCCTCGGTGCGCAGCGGCATGATTTCCGAGACCGCGCCGACGAATGTGGTCTTGCCGGAGCCGAACCCACCGGAGATGACGATCTTCGTCGCCCCTGGCCGCTCAGAGTGCCCAGCCGACGCCGAAGGCGTCTCAAAGCGTCCAGCCGACGCCGAAGACTGCTCAAAGCGTCCAGCCGACGCCGAAGGCGTCTCAAAGCGCCCGAAGGCCACGCAGAGTCCTCCCGATCAGTTCACGACGTTCGTCGGCGGAGGCCGTATCGCCCAGCGTCGTGTGTACCCGAAGATACCCCTCGGAAACGAGGTCACCGATCAGCACACGCGCCACACCGAGCGGTAGGGACAACCGCGCCGCGATCTCCGCGACCGACGGACCGCCCCTGCCCAGGAGCAGGATGCGGGCCCGCACATCGCCACCCGGCCACCCGGTTGCCGGCGCGGTGTCCAGCGTCCTGATCGGTGCCTCCAGCGGCAGGTGCACACCGGGATCGGTGCGTCCGGCGGTCAGCCGGTAGGGCCGCACCATGCTCGGCACATCCACCGGGTCGGCGGATTCCCAGGCATCTGGCGGCGGCTCCATCGCAGCCTCAGGTGCGTTGGCGGCTACGCCGTGCGGACTGGACGACGTTGCCCACCCGCTCCACCAGAATGGCCATCTCATAGCCGATCTGGCCGATATCGCAGGACCGGGTCGCCAAGGTGGCGAGGTTGGACCCGTCACCCACGCGCATCAACAACAGATAGCCGTTCTCCATCTCGACCACGGACTGCATGACGTGGCCACCCTCGAACAGCTGCGCCGCTCCCGTCGACAGGCTGGCCAGCCCCGAGGCGACTGCGGCAAGTTGATCGGCGCGTTCAGTCGGCATGTGCTCACTGGCGGCCATCAGCAGGCCGTCGGCCGAGACCAGCACCGCGTGCGAGACTCCGGAAACCTCGCGGGCGAACTTGGCGACCAGCCAGTCCAGTGCTTCGCGGGTGTCACTCATGGGATCCTCCGGTGTCGCGGGTGTGCGACCGACCGGCATGCACCCCACCGAAGTGGCTGCTGAGGCTGGCTCGTACGGCGGCGGGATCCGGCCGCGGGCCGGGGTCGGCAGGCTCCGATGGTACCGGGGCGACGTCGTCACCCGCCCCGGGCACGAGCCGTTCCCCGGGCCGGCGGACCGGCAGGCCTTCGGCGGTGTGTTCGGTGACCGGCGCATCCTCGGCAGAGGCCGCCGCCGACCAGCCGTGATCCCACACCGATTTCCAGTCCAGGTCGGTGCTGGCACCCAGATCGGTCGGGTCGACCAGCCACTCCGACAACATCTTCTGGTAGATGGCGTCATCGGAGGATCCCGAGGCCGGCTCGGCCTGCCGCTGGGGACGCGCGGCAAAGTACGCGGAGGTGTCCGCCGGCGCGGGGGTCCGGCTCGGCAACTCAGGTGGCGTCTGCACCGGTGTCGGCTCGGTGGGCCAATGCTCCGGTTCCGCCTCGGCCGGCTCGACACGGAACCCGCTGGCACCCGGATTGCGTTGCGGCAAGCCGGATACCGGGGCCTGCTCACGGAACTCGACAACCGGCTCCACATAGGAGGGTTCGGGCCGCACCGGCGCGAACTGCTGCACCTCGGCCACCGGGGCCGGCTGGAAACCGGTGAAGACCGGCGTCGGCAGCACGCCGGCGAGTAGCTCCTCGGGCACGTACACTCCGGCCGTGATGCCCGAATTCACCTCTCCGGCAACAGTACTGCGCAACCGCACCACCAGTCCGTGTTGGGCGGCCAGTCGGCCGACGACGAACAGGCCCATGTGCCGTGCCGTGTACGGGGTGACCTCGCCGCCGGACTGCAGACGGGTGTTGGCCACCCGCAGATCAGGTTCGGCCATGCCCAGGCCCGAGTCGGCGACCTCGATGACGAGCGCGCCGTTGCCGGCTCGCACCGCCGACACCCGCACCTGCGCGGCCGGCGGCGAATAGCGCAGCGCATTGTCCATCAGCTCGGCAAGCACGTGCACCAGGTCGGCGGCCACCGCGCCGCTGATATCGCAGTCGGCGACGACATCGGTGACCACCCGGGTGTACTCCTCGACCTCGGAGGCCGCGGCGTTGACCACCGCGGCGACCGGTACCGGCTCAGCGTGCTCGCGGGTGACCTTGGTTCCGGCGAGCACCAGCAGGTTGGCGCCATTGCGGCGCATCCGGGCGGCCAGGTGGTCCAGCCGGAACAGACTGTCCAGGCGTTGCGGGTCTTCCTCATCACGTTCGAGCTGGTCGATGAGCGTCAGCTGCTGATCCACCAACGATCGGCTGCGCCGCGACAGGGTCTCGAACATATCGCTGACCTGTACCTGCAACCGGGCTTGCTCGCCGGCCAACAGGACGGCCTGCTCGTGCAGTTCGTCGACCGCGTGCGCGACCTGCCCGACTTCCTCGGTGGTGTGCACCGGGATCGGACGGATCGGGCCCGGGTCTCCCCCGGTGCGTACCTGTTCGAGTTCACGGACGAGTTCGGTGTGGGCGACCTTGAGCGCACTGTCCCGCAGCCGGCGCAGCGGCCGGACCAGTGACCGCGCGACCAGCGCCACGATCAGCAGCGCGATCAGGATCGCCGCGAGGACGATCACCGCGTCCCGGATGGCGGTGCTGCGTTGCGCATCGGCCTGCGCACCCACGGTCGTGGTCACCGACGTCGTGGCCTCGGAGATGACGGCGTCGGCGATGTCGTTGGTGGCCGCGATGGACTCGCTGAGCTCCGGATTGTTCACCAGAACCGCTGTCGGGTTGGCCATGATCGCCATCCGGCGGATGAACTGCTCCTGTAGTGCCTTGGCCTCGTCCGAGCCCACGCCGAGAATCTGGCTCATGCCGAACAGGGTGGACGGTTCGGTACCGGCGACGGTGTTCATCGAGGTGCGCAGCTCGGGTTCGGGTACTTCGCCGCCGAGATTGACCAGCAGCTGCTGCATCATCATCTGCCCGCGGGCACCGACTGCCCGGGACAGCCCGAGCGTCTCGCTGCGGATCTGCGCGTCATCGACGCGCACCGATCCGTTGATGGCGTCCTCGGCGGTCAGCAGGATGGGCGCGTAGGTGGTGACCCTGTCGCGCAGGCCGATCGAGTTGGAGCCCACCTTGTTCACCAGGTCCTGGCCGCCCTGGAGAATCGCGGTGACACCGCTGTCCACGTCGGGCAGCACGTCGGTGTCGTCGAGTTGGCGTTGCAGTGCCTGGCGGGCGGCGTCGAACTCGCTCAAGGCGCCCTGGGCGTCGCCGCCGGCGCTGCCGGCCAGGACGGCGGCATCGAGCGCGGCCATGTATTCGACGACCGCGGGCACCATGTCGGCGCGGTCGGCGGCCAGCCGCAGATCGGCGGCGTCGGTGAAACCGGAGTAGATGCGCAGCCCACCGAATGTCGCGGCCAGGGCCAGCGGAACCAGCACGATGGCAAACACTTTCCAGCCGACGGGCCAGTTGCTCAACGCCCAGCGCGACGGCCTTTTCACGGCTTGCGCTGCCGCACTGTCGAATTCGTCGCGCGCAGACGTAACCGGCGGCGCGGCATGGGCCGTCATCGGAATCCGCACAACGTTGGTGTTCATATACTTCCCGCTTTTGCCCACCATCGGGGCCGGCGTGGCACGCCTGGCAATTTGTCGAGTATGGCAGTCGCCGACAGCGGTTTCCATACCTCGATCTCGAACGGACACAGTTCGTGACCGTTACGTTGCGCAGTCGTGGTGATGCGGGCAAACAGGTCTGACGTGCGCGTCACTTCGCCGGCGTGGAATGTCTACGCGGGCCGCAGGATCGCGACCAGGAAGTCGGAGCCCTCGGTGAACGGCCGCACATCCCAGGTGGACAACAGCAGGTCGGGCACCAGCCCGGCGTCGGCCGCGTCGTCGAGGAACTCGGTGTGCTCGTACTCGCGTCCGGCGCCGAACCCGATCACCGCGCGGCCACCGGTGCCGAGATGGGCGCGCAGCCTGCTCAGCACCTGGGTGCGGGTGCTCGGCGCGAGGAAGGTCATCACATTGCCCGCCGACACGATGAGGTCGAACGGCTCGGCGACTCCGCGGGCGGGCAGGTCCAGTTCGGCGAGGTCACCGACCAGCCAGCGCGGGCCCGGGTGGTCCTGTTCGGCGGCGGCGATGAGCGCCGGGTCCACGTCGACGCCGACGACGTCATGTCCGGCAGCGGCCAGGTAGCCGCCCACCCGGCCCGGACCGCAGCCCGCGTCGAGAATGCGGGCACCACGTTCGGCCATCGCGTCGATGAAGCGAGCCTCGCCCACCAGATCTTTGCCCGCGCGCTCCATCGCCCGGAAGCGATCGATGTACCACTGCGAATGGCCCGGGTCGGCCGCGACTTTCTGCATCCAGATGCTCTGTTCGACCATGAGCCCATTATCCCGGGGCAAGATGACCTGGTGTTCAAGGTGCTGTTCTTCTCCCCGCGCATCGCGCCCAATACCGGCAACGCGATCCGGATGGTGGCCGCGACCGGGTGCGAGCTGCACCTCGTCGAGCCGCTCGGCTTCGACCTGTCCGAGCCCAAGCTGCGCCGGGCCGGCCTGGATTACCACGACCTGGCATCGGTGACGGTGCACCCGGATCTGCCCGCGGCGTGGGCGGCGATCGGGCCGACGCGGGTGTACGCCTTCACTGCGCACGCCGACACGTCGTTTGCCGAGGTCGCGTACCAACCCGGCGATGTGCTGATGTTCGGCCCGGAACCGACCGGCCTGGACGAGCACACGCTGGCCGATCCGCATATCACCGCGCAGGTGCGGATCCCCATGCTGGCCGGCCGCCGGTCGCTGAATCTGTCCAACGCCGCGGCGGTCGCCGCCTATGAGGCGTGGCGCCAGCAGGGGTTCACCGGCGCGGTGTGATCGGCAGGTCTACCAGGTGTCCCAGTGCGCGAAGTTCTCGGCGGGCAATCGTCCGGCCTTCTTGAAATCGGTGCCCTTGGTGTAGGCGATCGGGAACAGCCCGCCCTGGGCGTACTGATCGAACGGGATGCCGAGCACCTCGGCGGCCTGCTTTTCACCGTCACCGAGCAGGTGCAGCGTCGTCCACGCCGAGCCCAGCCCGCGGGACCGCAGCGCCAGCATGAAACTCCACACCGCAGGCAGCAGTGAGCCCCAGTAGGACGCGCTCATCCCGGCCGGTGCGCCGTCGGGGCGGCCCTCCAGGCACGGGATCATCAGCACCGGGGCCTTCTCGAAGTTCTCGTTGAGGTACTTCGCGGAATCGGTGACCCGGACGATCTGCTCGTCGCGAATGTCGCCGCGCTCCGGCTTGGGCAGATCGAGATACGGATTGGCGTTCGTCCGGTAGATGTCGGCCAGCGCCTTTTTCTTGACCGGATCCTCGACGAAAACCCATTGCCAGCCTTGAGCATTGGAGCCGGTGGGAGCCTGCAGCGCCAGATCGAGACATTCCAGGAGTACTTCGCGCGACACCGGTTTGTCGAAATCGAGCCGCTTGCGCACCGAACGCGTGGTGGTCAGAACTTCATCCGCGGTCAGGTTGAGTGTCATACCGCGAGACTACATTCGCGTGCATGACTGCAGACCTGACACCGGAAATCATCGAGCGTCTGAGATCCGACGATTACGGATGGCTGACCACCGTCGCGAAGTCCGGGCAACCGGTGCCCAAACTGGTGTGGTTCTTCTTCGACGGCACCGACATCGTGGTGTACACCGAGCCCGCCGCGGCCAAGGTGCGCCATATCCGCAACCATCCGCACGTGAGCCTGAACCTGGACTCCGACGGTAACGGTGGCGGAATCATCGTGATCGGAGGTCCGGCGCGGGTGGACGCCGAGGGCGTCGATCTGCGCACGGACACGCCGTACTGGGCGAAGTACCAGGCGGCCTCCGATCAGTTCGGGCTGACCGACACGATGGGCAACTTCAGCACCCGGCTGCGGATCACCATCGAGAAGGTGTGGACGACGCCCACCGAGTGAGCGTCACTGGAAGTCCCGCGACCGCGAGCGCACCTTCAGATCCATGGGGCTCATCCTGTCCGCGGCCACCGTCACCGCACCGGTGGCGTTCTGCACGATGCCCCGGATGACCAGCGCCGACGCCGTCTGCGCCAGCTTGCGATGACGCGCCCACACCCCGCGGGAGCACATCACGTTCACCATGCCGGTCTCGTCCTCGAGGTTCATGAACGTCACGCCCTGGGCCGTCGCGGGCCGCTGGCGGTGCGTCACCGCGCCTGCCACCAGCACGCGGGTGCCGTCGGGTACGGACAGCAGCTGATCGGCAGGCACGATCCCCATCTCGTCGAGCGTCTCGCGCAGGAACTGGGTGGGATAGCTGTCCGGGGACACACCGGTGGCCCACACGTCGGCGGCGGCCAGTTCCAGCGCGCTCATCCCGGGCAGCGGTGGGATATGCGAGGACGACCCCACCCCCGGCAACCGGTCCGGCCGTTCGGCGGCGGCCGCCCCCGCCGCCCACAGCCCTTCGCGGCGGGTGATCCCGAAACACCCGAGCGCACCCGCGGTGGCCAGCGCCTCGGTCTGCGAGACCGAAAGTTGCACTCTGGCCGTCAGATCCAGCAGCGTCGCGAACGGTCCGTTGGCCGTCCGCTCATCGACGATCCGCTGCGCCAGTTCATCGCCGATGTGACGGACGCTGCCTATCCCCATCCGCACGTCCAGGCCGTGGTTCTCACAGGTGGCGTGCGCCAGCCCGGCGTTGACGTCCGGGCCGTGCACCAGCACGCCGTGCCGGCGCGCATCGGCGACCAGCGACTGCGGTGAGTAGAAGCCCATCGGCTGGGCCCGCAGCAGCGCCGCGCAGAACACCGCCGGGTGGTGCAGCTTGAACCAGGACGAGTAGAACACCAGCGACGCAAAGCTCAGCGAATGGCTTTCCGGGAAACCGAAATTGGCGAACGCCTCCAGCTTCTCGTAGATCCGCTCGGCCACCGCCCCGGTGATGCCGTGACGGTCCCGCATCCCGTCGTAGAACCGGTCGCGGAGCCGCCGCATCTTCTCGGTGGACCGTTTCGAGCCCATCGCCCGGCGCAGCTGGTCGGCCTCGGCCGGGCTGAAACCGGCGCAGTCCACCGCCAGCTGCATCAGCTGCTCCTGGAACAACGGCACACCGAGGGTCTTGCGCAACGCCGGCTCCATCGACGGGTGGTCGTAGACGACCTTCTCTTCGCCGTTGCGCCGCTTGATATACGGGTGCACCGATCCGCCCTGGATCGGGCCGGGTCGGATCAACGCGACCTCGACCACCAGGTCGTAGAACATCCGCGGCTTGAGCCGGGGCAGGGTGGCCATCTGCGCGCGGGATTCGACCTGGAACACCCCGACCGAGTCGGCACGCTGCAGCATCTCGTAGACCGCGGGTTCGGACAGGTCCAGCCGGGACAGATCCACCTCGAGGCCCTTGTGTTCGCGCGCCAGGTCGATGGCATAGTGCAGGGCCGACAGCATGCCGAGGCCGAGTAGATCGAACTTGACCAAACCGATTGCCGCACAGTCATCTTTGTCCCACTGCAACACACTGCGGTTCTCCATGCGGGCCCATTCCACCGGGCAGACGTCGGCGATCGGGCGATCACAGATCACCATGCCCCCGGAGTGGATACCCATGTGCCGGGGCAGGTTGGAGATCTGGGTGGCCAGGTCGACCACCTGTTCCGGGATGTCCTCGACATCGGGTGAGTCGGCCAGGCCGTTCCACCGGCTGATCTGCTTGCTCCAGGCGTCCTGCTGCCCCTGCGAGAAACCCAGCGCGCGGGCCATGTCCCGGACCGCGCTGCGCCCCCGATAAGTGATGACGTTGGCGACCTGGGCGGCGTAGTCCCGACCGTACTTGTCATAGACGTACTGGATGACGTTCTCGCGCAGGTCCGATTCGATGTCGATGTCGATATCGGGTGGGCCGTCGCGCGCCGGTGACAGGAAGCGTTCGAACAGCAACTCGTTGGCGATCGGATCGACGTTGGTGACCTTGAGCGCGTAGCAGACCGCCGAATTGGCCGCCGAGCCCCGGCCCTGGCACAGGATGTCGCGCTCCCGGCAGAACCGGGTGATGTCGTGCACCACCAGGAAGTAACCCGGGAAGTCCAGCTTGTCGATGATGGCCAGTTCATGTTCGATCTGCGCGTACGCCTTGGGCGCCCGGTCCGGTGGGCCGTACCGATCCCGGGCGCCGTCGCGCACCAGTTTGCGTAGCCAGCTCGATTCGGTGTGCCCGTCCGGCACGTCGAACGGCGGGAGTTGCGGGGCGATCAGCGCCAGCCCGAACGCACACTGTTCACCCAGGTCTACTGCCGCCGTGACGATCTCGGGGCCGAACAGCCGAGCCATCTCCTCCCCCGACCGTAGATGCGCTCCGCCCAGCGGCGCCAGGTACCCGGCCGCGTCGTCCATCGAATTGCGGGCCCGGATGGCCGCCATCGCCATGGCCAGCCGCCCCCGCGACGGCGCCGCGAAGTGGGCACCCGTGGTGGCGACCACGTTCAGGCCGAACCGTGGCGCCAACGCGGCCAGCGCGGCATTACGTTCGTCATCGAGCGGGTGTCCGTGATGGGTGAGTTCGATGCTGACCCGGCCGGCACCGAACCTGTCCACCAGATCGGCCAGCGCCCGCTCGGCGGCCTCCGGTCCGCCTTCTGTAAATGCTTGTTGGACATGACCTTTCCGGCAGCCGGTGAGGATGTGCCAATGCCCGCCGGCGGCCTCGGTCAGCGTGTCGAAGTCATACCGTGGCTTACCCTTCTCGCCACCGGCCAGGTGTGCCGCCGAGATCTGGCGCGACAGCCGCCGGTAACCCTCCGGTCCGCGGGCCAGCACCAGCAGATGCGGTCCGGGTGGGTCGGGCCGCTCGGTACGCGGCACATTACTCAGCGACAGTTCGGCACCGAACACGGTGGACATGTCGAGTTCGCGGGCGGCTTCGGCGAACCGCACCACTCCGTAGAGACCGTCGTGATCGGTCAACGCGATGGCCCGTAGATCCAGCCGGGCCGCCTCCTCCACCAGTTCCTCCGGGGTGCTGGCCCCGTCGAGGAAGCTGTAGGCCGAGTGCGCGTGCAGTTCGGCGTAGGGCACCGATGATCCGGAACGTTGCACCCCCTCGGCCTGGTAGGCGCCGCGCTTGCGGGACCAGGCGGGACTGTCCCCACCGTCGCCGGGCGGCTCCAGCGGCAGGCCCGACCGGCGTGGCTTACCGCGCGGCCTGCTGTTGAGCACCCGCTCCATCTCGGTCCAGCTCGGTGGCCCGTTGTGCCAACCCATCGGCCAATCATATCGAACGTGTGTTCGATAGGTCCAGTGGCAACTGCCGATCCCCCGCATTGAGGCCCATTGGCCCTAGAGCACGCCATCGGTCCGGTCGCACACTTGACGTTGCTCGCGCCCTTGCGCAGAGGTCAGTCAGCAGCCAAGTCTGCTTACGGAGGGAAACCGACCATGACCGACACACCGGAGATCAGGAATGAGTCGACCGCCGCGGGGCCTGCGGTGGCCACGACGCCTCGACGCGACTACGCCGAGCATCGGCCCAATCGGCTCTACCAGACGTTGGCGTGGGTCGGCATCGTCAGCGGCGTCTTGTTTGTTGTCACAGTGATTTTCGTCGCCGGATTCTTCGCCGGTAGCGGATCCGGTGGCTACCACGGTGGGACCCGCGGCTACCACAGTGGCCAGATGGGACCGAACGGACCGAGGGAGGGATGCCCGATGATGGGGCCAGGCGGCATGATGGGGCCGAACGGCATGATGGGGCCCGGGAACATGCCACCGGGACGGCCGGCGCCGACCATGATGCCCACGCTTCCACAGCGCCCGTCATAAGAGTGCGGAGGACCCGAGGTCCGTCGGGGCTGCGGACGGTCGACGTCAGACGAATGTACTCCGGAAAGTTCGTCCGGTTACTTGTCGGACTCCTCTTCTAGAATCGTGGTATGCCGCCGCCGACAACACCTTTCGCCGCACACGCACCTCGGGTGTCGCGGTTGGAGGTGCTGTTCGAGGAGATGGCGGAGTTGACCGGGCAGCGCAATGCGATCGATGGCCGGTTGGTGGAGATCGTCGCCGAGATCGACGGCAGAGGCACCGATGACGGGAACTCGCTGTGGGGTGCGACCGGATGCCGATCGATCGAAGCGCTGGTCGCCTGGAAGGCCGGTATCTCTCCTCGCAACGCCGAAACTATGGTCGCCGTCGCCCATCGCATTGATGAACTCGAACACTGCGTCGCAGGGTTGCAGGAAGGTCGGGTGTCACTCGATCAGATCGGGGTGATCGCTGAAGGCGGTGGCCAGGGCTGCGATGAGCATTATGCCGAGTTGGTGAAGGTCGCCACCGTCGTCCAGTTGCGCACCGCGGTCAAACAGGAACCCCGGCCTGAGCCCGAGTCCAAGCCCGAACCCAAGCGCAAGATCACCAAGATCGAGAACGACGATTCCACCACGTGGCGGATCACCCTGCCCAAGGTGGAGGCCGCGAAATTCGAGGCCGCCCACCAGTCCCACCGCGACAAGCTGGTCGCGGACTGGAAAAGCGACCACGACACCGCAGACAGCATTGATCCCGAGGACGGCTGGGCCCGTGACGGCGACGCCGAGAGCGTGGTTTCTGAGCAGGCGCCCCCGTTCCCGGACGCGGTCGATGGGTTCATGAGTTTGATCGAGGCCGGCTGGGACAGCGACGTGCAGCGCCGCCCGCACGGCCAGCACACCACCGTGGTCATGCACCTCGATATCGAGAAACGAGTCGCCGCCCTGCATCTGGGACAAGCGCTGTCCGACGAGGACCGCCACTACCTACTCTGCGATGCCACCTGTGAGGTGTGGTTCGAACGCAGTGGCCACCCGATCGGTGTCGGTCGGGCCACCCGCACGATCAACCGCCGGCTACGGCGGGCCTTGGAGCATCGCGACCAGACGTGTGTGGTGCCCGGCTGCGGAGCCACCCGCGGCTTGCACGCCCATCACCTGGTGCACTGGGAGAACGGCGGGCCCACCGAACTATCAAACCTGGTGCTCGTCTGCCCGTTCCACCACCGACAACACCACAACGGCGGCATCACCCTCACCGGGCCCGCCGAGAACCTGAAAGTCACCGACGAAGCGGGCGACGTGTTGACCGACGCGTCGCTAGCCAGACCACCCACCGCACCACCACCCGATGTGGAGCCCTGCCCCGGACCAAAGGGCGAACGCGCCCAATGGTGGTGGTACACACCCTTCACGCCACCACCGACACATACCAACTAGCTCTTGGCTATTCCTTCAGCGCCGGCGTCTCCCGCCGCAGCGTCTGGCCGGTGAAAAAGTCCGGCCGCTGCGCGCGCATCACCAGCATCAGCACCGCGCCCAGCGCGAGGATCCCGAACCCGATGAAGAACACCAGGCCGATACCGCCGATCTCGGCACCGCTGCCGTTCTCCGGGTTCATGCTCTCGACGATCGAGATGACGAAGACGGCCGCCAGTATCAGTCCGCCCACGAGCGGAAAGAGGAATTTGAACACGATGTTGTGGACATTGGCGAACAGCTCCCGGCGGAAGAACCAGACGCAGGCGAACGCCGTGATGCCGTAGTACCAGCAGATCATGATGCCCAGGGCGGCAATGGTGTCCCACAGCGCGTTGTCGGACAGCAGCGTCACCACGGTATAGAACCCACCGGTGACCACGCCGGCGACCACGGTGGAATAGACCGGCGTCAGGAAGCGCGGGCTCACCTCGGCGAAGCGGGTGGGAAACGCCTTGTAGGCCCCCATCGCGAGCATGGCCCTCGCCGCGGGCAGGAAGGTGGTCTGCAGGCTGGCCACCGACGAAGCGAACACCGCCAGATACAGCAGCGGCCCGAACCAGTGCCCCAGCACCGGGTCGGCCAGCGCCCCGAACACGTTCTCCGAGTTGTCCGGATTGCCCAGCCCCAGGCCCTCTTCGCCGACGCCGGCGTACATCATCACCGCGACAGCGATCAACAGATAGGTGATCAGAATCGATGTCACACAGAGCAACCCGGCCCGGCCCGGCACCTTGGTCGGGTCCTTGGACTCCTCACCCAGGGTCAGACAGGTGTCCCAGCCCCAGAACGCGAAGATGGAACCGGTCAGGCCGATGGCGAACACCGCCATCGTCAGCCCGGTGAACGGGTTGAACCAGTCGAGGTCGAAGCTCAGCCCGGCCGGCGCATCCCCGCGCCCCACATGGACGAACGCCGTGATGGCGAATGCCATCAGCACCACCAGCTGGAAACCCACCAGCACGTACTGCACCCGCTCGCTGGTGGTGATGCCCCTACTGGCGATCAACGTGGCCAGCGCGATGAATACCAGTGTGGTGATGATGTTGACGAGTTTGTTGCCCGCCAGATCAGCGATGCCCGGTTGGTTGACGACCCGGGCGATGAGCAGATAGAAGAACTCGACGGCGATGGCGGCCAGGTTGGACAGCACGATGATCGAGGCGACCACCATGCCCCAGCCGCACATCCAGCCCACATATGGTCCGAATGCCTTGGTGGACCACGTGAACGACGCCCCGCAGTCCGGGGTGCGGGAGTTGAGTTCTCGATAGGCGTAGGCGGTGAGGAACATCGGGATGAACCCGGCGATGAAGATCGCCGGCATCTTCAACCCGACCGCCGCGACGATCACGCCGATACTGGCGGTCAGCGTGTAGCCCGGTGCCACGCAGGAGATCCCGAGCATGGCGCCCGACAGTGTGCCGACCTTGCCTTCGGCCAGGCCCTTGGAGACAGTGCCGGCATCCTGCGCAGTCATGCTGTCTCCTCGTCGGTGGTTCTGGGTACCACGATCATCGGAACGTCGAGCACGCGCAGCATCTTGGCCGCCGTGGATCCGAGGAACAGCCGGCGCGGTGCGGCGAGCCTGCTGGATCCGACCATGATCACATCGCCGTCATGCCAGGGCAGTCTGCTCACCGCGTCCTCCACCGAGGCACCCTCGGCGACGGTGGCCGTGACCGAAAACCCCTCGGGCAGTGACTCTTTTGTTTCCTCCAGGGCGCGCCGTGCATGATTCATCGCCCGTTCCCGCAGCGCATCGGCGTCACCACGCAGAGAGCCGAACATCGGATCGAGAGCCACCAGCGACACCAGACGCAAGGGGACGTCGGAGGCCTTACAGGCGCGCACCGCCACGTTCAGCAGCGTGCCCGCGCCGGCGCGCTCGCCGATTGCACACGTCACCTCACGCACCCGCTCCACCGCCGACAACCGAGTTCCTTTCGGCGCCACCGCCACCGGGACATGCGCGGAGTGCAGCAACTCATTGACCACCGAACCCAGTGAGTAACTGCCGGCCAGTCCGCCGCCCGACCCGCCCACGACGACGGCCCGGGCGCCGAGGCGTTTGACCTCGTTGATGAGTCCGTCGGCGGTGGAGTCGCTGACGCTGACATGCGAGTGCGCCACCACGTCATCGGGCACCCCGGCCAGCGCCTCGTTCAGCCATTCGCCGGCCTGCGCGGCGAGCAGTTCGTCATAGCCCCCGGTGGGAACCATCGCCGGTACCCCGCGGTCCGGGGGCAGCACCATGCACACGTCGAGCTCGGCGCCCAGACTCCGGGCGAGCCGGACGCCAAGCGCCACAGCGTCCGCTCCACCCGGGGTGGCGAGATATCCGACAGCCAGTCTCATCGGGCCATCCTGTCAACGCGCGGCGGTGCGCACTGGCGATTGGCCCTACGAAATCAGTTGTATTCGGCCGTCCCGTCATCGAGCACGACGCGGGCATCGGACCCGTCCGGCTGGGCGGCCTCGGTGCGGAACACCGCGCGACCCGATTCGGTGCGCCAGATCGAGGTGGTCAGTGTCTCGCCGGGGAAGACCGGCGAACTGAACCGCGACGCCACCGCGGTGACCTTGGTGGCATCGCCGCCGCCGAGTTCGGCGACCAGTGCCCGGCCGGCCACCCCATAGGTGCACAGGCCGTGCAGGATCGGTTTGGGGAAGCCGGCCAGGGTCTGGGCGAACCAGGGATCGCTGTGCAGGGGATTGCGGTCGCCGGAGAGCCGGTACAGCAGCGCCTGATCGGCGCGGGTCGGCAGGGCCACCTGGGCATCGGGGGCCCGGTCGGGGAACTCGGGTGCCGCCGGCCGCTGGCCGGGCTGTCCGCCGAATCCACCCTCTCCGCGGATCACCACGGTGGTCAGGGTTTCCACCAGCACCTCACCGCTGTCCGGGTCGGCGCCCACCCCCTTGAGCATCACCACCGCGTTCTTGCCCTCACCCTTGTCCTGGATGTCGGCGACCTCGGAGTGCACGGTGAGCGCGCCCGCCGGCGGCAGCGGCTTGAACAAGCGGATCGCCTGCGACCCGTGCAGCAGCAGGCTGAAATTGAAGGAACCGATCTGCAGCGCCGCCGCGAACGGCGAACAGGCGATCACGGCGAAGGTGGGCAACACCTGCTGCTCGATGTCGTGACTGTTCTCGGTGGTGAAGGCCAGGTCGTCGGTGCCGGCGCCGACCCCGAGCGCGTAGAGCAATGTCTCGCGGTCGGTCCAGCTGAAGGTTTGGGACTCGGTTTTGGCACCGACGGCGTTCGGGTCGATCGGCATGGGTGGGTATCCCTTCGTGACGGACTACGGGGTGTGACCGGGACCATAGTTGACCTTTGCCTGTTCGAGGACGACCATGACCGCATGCATTATGTCGTTACCGGCGGTACTGGGTTTATCGGCAGTCGCGTGGTGGCCCGGCTACTGGCCCGCGACCCGGACGCGCAGGTGCACGTGCTGGTGCGGCGCTCATCGCTGGAACGCTTCGAGCGACTCGTCGACACGTGGGGCCCGCGCGCGAAACCCCTGGTCGGTGACCTCACCGCCGAGGATCTCGGACTCAGCGATGACGCCATCGCCGAGCTCGGCACCATCGACCACGTGGTGCACAGCGCCGCCATCTACGACATGACCGCCGCCGAGGACCTCCAGCGCGCCGCCAACGTCGAGGGCACCCGCGCCGTCATCGGCCTGACCCGGCGCGTGGGCGCGACGCTGCACCATCTGTCCTCGATCGCGGTGGCCGGAGACTTCCACGGCGAGTACACCGAGGACGATTTCGACGTCGCGCAGAACCTGCCGACCCCGTATCACCGCACCAAGTTCGAGGCCGAACAACTGGTGCGCTCCGACGCCGGGCCGCGTATGAGGATCTACCGACCGGCCGTCGTCGTCGGCGATTCGCGGACCGGTGAGATGGACAAGATCGACGGGCCCTATTACTTCTTCGGCATCCTGTCCAAGCTGGCGGTGCTGCCCAGCATCACGCCGATGGCGCTGCCCGACGCCGGCCGCACCAATATCGTGCCGGTCGATTTCGTGGTCGACGCGTTGGTCCACCTGATGCACATCGACGGTGCCGACGGACAAACCTTCCATCTGACGGCGCCGAAAGCGATTGGCCTGCGCAGCATTTACCGCGGTGTCGCGAAGGAGGCCGGGCTTCCGGCCCTGCGCTTCGCGTTGCCCGGCGCGGCCGCCGCGCCAATACTGAAGGCCACCGGCCGGGCCCGGGTGCTGCGCAACATGGCCGCCACCCAGCTGGGTATGCCCGCCGAGATCCTCGACGTCCTCGACCTGGCGCCGACGTTCACCTCCGACCGGACCACTGCGGCGCTGGCCGGAACCGGGATCGAGGTGCCCGAATTCGGTTCCTACGCAGGAAAATTATGGCGGTACTGGGCCGAGCATCTGGACCCCGACCGGGCCCGCCGCGACGATCCCTCCGGCGCGCTGGTGGGCAGGCACATCATCATCACCGGCGCCTCCAGCGGTATCGGTCGCGCCTCGGCGATCGCGGCCGCCCAACGCGGAGCCACGGTGTTCGCGTTGGCCCGCAACGCCGACGCCCTCGATGATCTGATTGCCGAGATCCGCGCCGAGGGTGGCGATGCGCACGCATTCACCTGTGACGTCACCGATTCCGGTTCTGTCGACCACACGGTGAAGGACATCCTGGGACGCTTCGGTCACGTCGACTATCTGGTCAACAACGCCGGCCGGTCCATTCGCCGGTCGGTGTCGGCCTCCACTGACCGGCTGCACGACTACGAACGGGTAATGGCCGTCAACTACTTCGGCGCGGTGCGGATGGTGCTCGCCCTGCTGCCGCACTGGCGCGAGCGCCGGTTCGGTCACGTGGTGAACGTGTCGAGTGCCGGTGTGCAGGCCAACAGCCCCAAGTACAGCGCGTACCTACCCACCAAGGCGGCGCTGGACGCCTTCTCCGAGGTGGTCGGCACCGAGACACTGTCGGATCACATCACCTTCACCAATATCCACATGCCGCTGGTGAGCACCCCGATGATCGCGCCGTCGCGGCGGCTGAATCCGGTGCCCCCGATCACCGCCGAGCATGCCGCGGCGATGGTGGTGCGCGGGCTGATCGAGAAGCCCGCGCGGATCGACACCCCGCTGGGCACGCTGGCCGACCTGGGTACCTACTTCACGCCCCGGCTGTCGCGACGGGTACTGCACCAGCTCTACCTGGGCTACCCGGACTCCCCCGCCGCCCGCGGGCAGTCCGGCGACGAGCCCACCCCGCAGCGCCGGCCCAGGAAGCCGTCCCGCGCGGCGCGACCCGTGCGAGTCCCCCGACCGGTCAAGCGCGCGGTGCGGGCCATTCCGGGTGTGCACTGGTAGCGGCCCCCACCTATCGTGGGAGCGTGACCGGGCCTGAAACCGATGCGCCGCTACCGGTGTTCGCCGACGTCGACACCGGAGTAGACGATGCGATGGCGCTGGCCTATCTGTTCGCCAGCCCGGAGGCACAGGTCGTGGGCATCGCGTCGACGGCGGGCAATGTGCCCGTCGCGCAGGTGTCGGTCAACAATCTCGGGCTGCTCGAACTGTTCGGGATCCACGACGTTCCCGTCTCCGAAGGCGCCCCGGTGCCGCTGAGCATTCCGCTGCGCACCGCCGAGGACACCCACGGTCCCGAAGGGCTCGGCTACGCGCGACTGCCGGAGACCGACCGATCACTCACCCCGTACGACGCCGCCCACGCCTGGGTCGTCGCGGCCCGCGAATACCCCGGCGAACTCCTCGGATTGGTCACCGGCCCGCTGACCAACCTCGCGCTGGCGCTGCGTTTGGAGCCCGCACTGCCCCGGCTGCTGCGCCGGCTGGTGATCATGGGCGGCGCCTTCGACTACCGCGGTAACACCACCCCCGTCTCGGAGTGGAACATCAGCGTCGACCCGGAGGCCGCCGCCGAAGTGTTCGCGGTATGGGGCGCGGCGTGGGGCCTGAGCACGCCCACACATCTACCGATTGTGTTGGGCCTCAACCTCACCGAGAACGTGGCGATGACGCCGTCCATCCTGGGCCGGCTGGCCGCCGCCGCCGGTTCGCCATCGGCGCAACTCAGTGTGCTCGACGATAGGGGTACCCGGTCGACGGCGGCCAATCCGCTGATCCGGGTGCTCGAAGATGCGATGCGCTTCTACTTCGAGTTCCACTTCGACCAGGGCGAGGGCTACCTGGCGCACCTGCACGATCCGCTGGCCGCCGCGGTCGCGCTGGACCCCGACCTGGTGCGCTACCAGTCCGCGACCGTCGACGTGGAACTGACCGGCACCCTGACCCGCGGGATGACGGTGGCCGACTGGCGTGGTCACTGGGGGCGGGAGCACAACGCGCACATCGGCGTCGAGGTGGACCCCGCCGCGTTCTTCGAGCGTTTCGTCGAGCGGGTCGGCCCGTTCGCCCGGCACCTGGGTTGAACCTCGGGTCGCTGCGCTCCAGCCCGCCGAGTCATTCATAGATGCCCTCCACATGCCACTGCCGTTGGCGGTAGCACAGCAACATCGCCACACCGACGCCGGCATCATTCTGTCCACCGCGACCGGACACCACCACCTGGGCTCGCGCGGTCCGGCCCACCGGTGTGCGCTCGGGATCCCACCAGCGTTCGTCGACCGGCCACGGCCCGGTCCACCAGCTGATGTCTCTCCCGTCGCTTCGCTCGCCCCTGATGTCTCTCCCGCGGCCCGGGGACTCCAGCCGCACCGGATCCGAGGAGAACAACCCCCGACTCGTCACCCGTACCGGTTTACCTTCTGCATCAAGCACTTCCACCGGATCATCGAGCAACACCGCCGGCGAGGGCTCGGGGAGCTGGCCCGGCCAGGGCTGAGTCGGGTCGGCCCGCGGAACCGGCTCGTCGCCCAACGGGGTGAAGGTGATGCGTTCGGCCGGCCCACGGCCACCGCTGAGCACCGGCACCTGTACGGCTTCGAGACCCAGCAGACCCTGCACCCGCACCAGCGCCCGCCGGGCACGTAACCGGTCGTCGTCACCGGATGACCCCCACAGCGGGAGCTGCAGCGCCCCGGCCGAGACCACCTCCACCGGATGCAACCGCAGCATGGTGATCGCCGCGGTGGGTACCGTCCCCCCGGTTGCCCGCCGAGCCAGCCAGCCGTCCAGTTGCCACCGCACCCGATCCGCGGTGGCATCCTCGGTCAGCGGTTCCGCGCAACGCCAAACACGGTTCAGCTCTTCACCATTGGCGGTGACGGCCTGGATGGCCAGCCGGGTGCAGCCCACCCCGGCGCCTTCCAGGCTGCGGTGCAGTTCGCCGGCCAGCGATCGGCCGGCGAAGGCCGCCGCGTCCACCCGGTCGATGGGTGGATCGCAGTTCATCACCGCATCGAGCTCCGCGGGAAGATCACGCCCCGACGGTCCGCGGTCGGGCTCCCCGCAGGCGAATCGGTGGGCGAGAAGAGCGTCCGCGCCGAACCGGGAGGCCACATCGGTACGCGACAACTCGGCGAACTGACCGATGGTGCGGATTCCCATCCGCCACAGCAGGTCTGCCAGGTCATCCCGGCCCGCCCCGGAGAGGCTGGGTTCGGTGGCCAACTGCCGGATCGACAGCCCGGACAGGAATGCCGCGTCCCGGCCCGGCTCGACGATGCGCCCCGCCCTGGCCGCGAACACCGCGGTGGACAACTGATCGGCGATACCGGTCTGACATTCCGCGCCCGCCGCGGCCACCGCGTCGACCAGCCGTTCGGCGGCCTCCTGTTCTGATCCGAAATAGCGGGATGCGCCCCGGACCGACAGCACCAGCAGACCGGGTCGCAGCACCTCGGCCCGGGGAACCACCTCGTCGACCGCCGCCGTCACGGCCTCGAAGTGACGGGCATCGCGCGCCGGGTCGGCGGTGACGACGTGCAGCTGAGGGCACCGGGACTGCGCCTCACGGCGGCGCAGCCCGCGCCGCACCCCGACCGCCCGGGCCGCGGCCGAACAGGCGATGACCCGGTTGGCCAGGGTGACCGCCACCGGGTCGGTGGCGGCGAGCCCGGCCGCGGCGGCGGCGGCCACCGCAGGCCAATCCATGCACCAGAGCGCAAGAACCCGCGGCACCGTCAGCCACCGACCGCGAGGCGCGGTTGCCCGGGAATCCTGCTCCTGGTCCGGGTGTCCAACCGCACCCGCCCGATCCGTCCCCGGCCGGGAATCGCGGCACCACCGGAACCGACCATCTCGTAGCCGCAGACCCTGGCATCCAGCCGAGCCGAGGCACCGTGCCAATCACCCCCGGTGACCAGCAGTGTGCACTCCTTCTGCCGGGCGCGCGCGGTCACCGCCCGCGCTCTGCTCATCGGCACCGATCGCCCTGCCAGCGCCAGCACCACCAGATCCAGACCGTCCAGCAGGACCGCGGCCACCTCCACCGGATCGCTGCCGGGATAAGGAATCACCGCGACCCTGCTCAGGTCGGCGCCCATCTCCACAGCCGCCAACAGACCGACATCGGGCTGCCCGACGATGGCCGCATGCCCGCCCGCCGCAGTGGCCGCGGCCACCATCCGCAGTGCCAGCGATCTGGCCCCGGACAGCACCGCCACCGTCCCCCTGGGCAGCAGCTGAGGTAGCGGCCCGGGTACCGGTGGCCCCGGCAACGCATCGTCAGACGGCCCGATCGGCGGATCCGGGACTTTCAGCAAAGTTTCCGGGACAGAATTCAGGTCATCGCCGGCGGCCCTCCGCGCACCCTGGATTCCCATCCTCCCGGAGACTTCGGCTATCCTGTGACGCAACTGTTCTACCTGTTCAGCACGCTCTTTTCGGTGCTGCTCCAGGTCCATCGCCACCGTCACAGCAGCACCTCCAGCATCATCCGAAACGGGTGTTGTTCGAACACATGTTCGATACCTCGAGTAAACACTCGTCGGGTGTGACAGTCAAGCGGTGGAATAGACGCCCAGATCAGCGTCACAGAACGGTCATCGACAACGCCCGAGTAAGGGAATGCACTGATACAGGCCCTGCGTTACAGTTTCTGACACCAGATCCCGGCCCTCGAACGGGACTGCTGCACCCGGTTTTCGCGGACCATCGCGCCGACCACGATTCACCACACCGAGAACAAGTAAAGGACCGAACATGGCATCAAATCGTCTGGCTCGTCGTCGGATTTCGGCAGCGGTTGGCGGTGCCGCCATCATCGCGATGATCGGCTTCACCGCGGCGTGCAGCAGTGACAGCGACAAGCCCGAAGAGTCGCCCACCACGACGACGACCACCACCGAGGTCTCGGTGACCCCCACCGAGAAGTCGCTGAACCCCGGCGGCGGAGTGTTCACTCCCCCGGTGACGGCCCCGCAGCCGACCTTCGACCCGTCGCAGAACGACTGAGCGAGAACTCTGAACGGGGCGGGTCCGGATTTTTCGGACCCGCCCTCAGTTCTTCTGGAACCATGAGAACGGTGCTCGCTCGCTCACTGACCGCCCTGCTGCTCATCGGAGCCCTGGTGGTCGCTGTCGATCTGTACGTCGGCAGGGAACGCTCCGATGCCTTGCGCATCGAGGGCCCCTACGCGTCCCTGCTGGACGCGTCCATCGACCTCGGACCGGCACGCGAAGACAGCATCGAGCTCACCGCCACCCTCACCGACGAATCCCAGCCCACCGCGCTGATGGACTGGGCCCGCGACCAATCCCTGTCGGTACAGTGGCGCCCCGGCGATGACTGGGTGATCGTCGAGGGACCCCCCGCCGCCGTCGAGCAGGCTTTCGACGTCTCTGTGCGCGACTACCGCGGCAGGCGAGGACAACTCTTCTACGCCTCACCACACCAGCCCGCGGTCCCCGAACACCTGCGCGACGAAGTGTCCGAGATCGGCCGAATCCTCAGCTACACACCACATCACATGTCGCGGCCCGATCACATCCCCCTCGATGTGCCCGATCAGGGGCTGGCGCCCCAAGCGCTGCTGAACACCTACAACGCCGACGACCTGAACAGGGGCGGTTTCACCGGCCGAGGCATCACCATCGTGATCTTCGCTTTCGACGGATTCCACCAATCCGACCTGGACACCTACACCAGCACGTTCGGTCTGCCGCAGTTCACCCCCGAGGTCGTCGGCGGATCGCCCGGCGAGCCACGCGGCGAACTGTCGATGGATCTTCAAGTGGCACACGCCATTGCGCCCGATGCCCGCAAGGTCGTGGTGAATGCCCGCCCCACCGTCGAAGGTGGCGGCGGATACCGCAAGATCGGCGAGATGCTCGAGGAGACCGATCGCCAGTTCCCCGGTGCGGTATGGAGTTTCTCGATCGGCTGGGGCTGCGACAAACTGATCACCGCCGCCGACCTGGCCCCCGTCCGGTCCGCGCTGCGCACCGCCCAGTCCCGCGGCACCACCGCCTACAACGCCAGCGGCGACCTCGCCGGGATGGAATGCCGTGGTGGACAAGACTGGTCGTCGCCCCCGAGTGAACAGGATGTCGGCCTCGACTCGATCGCCTCGTTGCCCGAGATGACCAGCGTCGGCGGCACCACCCTGTCCACCGATGCCGACGGCAGGTGGGTATCCGAGCAGACCTGGTTCGACGTTCCGCTCTCCCAGGGCACCGGCGGCGGCGTATCGGCGCTGTTCGACATGCCGCCCTGGCAGCGCGACGCCGCGGACGCGGTCGCCCCCGATCGCCACAACGGCAAGCGCATGACACCGGATATCGCCGCGGTCGCCGACCCGTTCACCGGTGTGAAGATCGTGATCAACGGTCAGACCGTCGTCGGTGGCGGCACCTCACAGTCGGCCCCCATCTGGGCCGGCCTCACCGCGGTGATGAACCAGTGGCTGCTGGAGAACAACGGCTCCCTCATCGGTGACATCAACCCGTTGCTGTACCGCATCGCCCAGGGTGCTCCACGGCCCGCCTTCCGCGATGTGACCCTGGGCGGCAACGCCGTCGACAATGCCGGTCCCGGCTATGACCTGGTCACCGGACTGGGCACGCCCGATATCGACAACCTCGTGCGCAACCTGCAGATCGCGCAGCGGGTGGGTGCCTGATGAGCGCTCCAGGCATGGTCGAGTGCCAGGTCTGCCAGATCGATGTTCCCGCCGGCGTGTACTGCGGGCTCTGCGGCGTTCCACTGGCCGACCACAAACGCGGTGACGGCCCGCACTGGCTGCGCGCCCGCGCGTTCAGCGCCGCGCCCGGACAGCGCCTGCTCACACCGTCGCTGACCAGTTCGCTGTTCCCCCACCTGGCACCGCGGTCACGCAAGGTGTTCCTGATGGGTCTGGTGCTGCTGGCGGTGGCGCTGACCGTCGGCACCGTGCTGCGCATGCCCGCCGCTCTGATCGCCGTCGCGTCACTGGGCATCCCCCTGCTGTTCGCCCTGTACCTCCGCGAATCCGGTGTGTCCCGGGATATCCCACGCAGCACGCTGATATTGACCGCAACTCTCGGCATCGTGCTCGGCGTCGGCTGGGTGCTGTTGACCGGAGTCGCGCTGGCGCGCGCCTACGGCGTCCCATTGGGCGCAGGTATCGCGGGCGGCCGGATTCTGCGTGACGGGATCGGGGTTCCGGTGGGCAGCATGCTGCTCATGCTGGTGCCCGCACTGGTGGCCCGGGTCGGGTGGCGCGGCAACCGGGAATCCCTGGACGGCTACGCCATCGGCGCACTGGGGGCATTGACGTTCACCGCGGCGGCCACCCTCACCCGGCTGGCGCCACAGTTCACCACCGGGATGATCAATCGGGTCCGCCCCCTGGACGGACTGCTCGTCGAGGCCGGCATCCGCGGCATCGCCATGCCGCTCACCGCCGCCGCCGTCGGCGGTCTGATCGGCACCGCGCTCTGGTTCACCCGGCCACCCACCAAGGTCACCAAGAACCGTGGCTTCGTCCGCGGCACCCTCGTCGCCATCGCGTTCGTGGTGATCTCCGTCTACGCCGGGCTGGGCCTGCTCGACGTGGCCCGCTTCCCGCAGTGGGTGCAACTGGCCGGACACCTGACCCTCACGGCGCTCGCGCTGTTCGCGCTGCGGGTCGGTCTGCACCTGGCCCTGCTGCACGAGGCACAGGACGAGATCCGCACCGACGAACCGATCCTGTGTGTCGAGTGCGATCACGTGGTGCCCGATGCGCCGTTCTGCGCGAACTGCGGGGCGGCCATGCACGCATCTTCGCGCCGATCGCGCCGAGCCCGGCGCGACGACCGACCCATCCGTCTCGCCGAGGAACCCGCGGCCGGGGAACTCGTGGTCGGTTTGAAGCCCGGCTATTCGCTGCACTCGGGCACCTTCGAAACCCTGCAGCCGCCGAAGACGTCATTCCGCAACGTGGCGCTGGTGCTGGGGATCGCTGTCGTCGTGGTGGCCGGCGGTCTGGTCGGGCTGTCCGGACTGATCACCAAACCCGCCGCGAAATACATCTGCCCGCCGGATTGCGGAAGCCCGCCGATGAATCGCGCGGTCGAGATCAACCCCAGATTCACCTCCGCGGACGGGTCGTTCTCGGTGTCCTACCCGGTGGAGGGTGCGGCCTATGAGGTCACCAAGCAGGACAACGGCATCACCGCGGTGCTGCAGGCCGGCGACGGCGGCACCATGCAGCTGTTCAGCCGGCCCGCGGCCGGGCGCACCCCGAAGCAGATCGCGGTCGACCTGGTGAATGAGACGTTCCCCGATACCAAGACGGCCTACGAGATCCCCAACACCATGGTCGGTTACCAGCACGGATACGGGATGGCCGCCGATATGTGGCCGCAGGGCGCGATGAGCAGTTCCAGCCGGATGCGGATCATCGTGATGGTGGCCGTGAAGAACGATCTGGCCCTGATCGCCGGCGCGGTCGGACCGTACCGTGCCTTCGGGCCGGATTTCGGTTCCGGCAAGCCGTCAGCGGCCAACCTGCAGCTGGCGCTGGACATGGGTAAGTACGTCAACAGTTTCAGCTGGCGCGGCGACCCACGCCGGTAGGCCTGCACTCGTCAGGGACCTGGGTCACACAACACCGAATGTTGACATTGACAAATGTCACCAATTGAAGGTGTACTCGTCGGACGCTCGATTGACGGAGGTCCGAATGCCCGAGCAGTCCCTTCCCACCCGCGGATCGTTGCGGTCCCGCGGTGCCGCCACGGTCAGCAGCGTGACATTGCGGCAGATCAGCGCGGTGCTTCCGCCGGAACGAGCATGGGGCCTGTGGGCCTCCCGGCAGATCATCGCGCGGGTCATGGACACCTTCGGTCCCTCGCTGACGGGCACAGAGGTCGAGCAGGTGGACGTCCGCCTGCCCGACGGCCGCCGGGTCGTCGGCGAATGGGTGCGCAGCAGCAGGGGGACCGATCGGACCGCGGCCATCTACTACGTGCACGGCAGCGGATACGCGCTCTGTTCGCCGCGCACCCACCGCAGACTGACCGCCTGGCTGTCCCGGCTGACCGGACTCCCGGTGTTCTGCATCGATTACCGGCTGGCACCGAAGTACCGCTTCCCCACCGCCGCCGACGATGTCCGGGCGGGCTGGGACTATCTGCGCACCGAAGCCGGCTTCGACCCCGAACGTACGGTCATCGCCGGCGACTCCGCGGGCGGCCACCTGGCGGTCGACCTGCTGCTGCAGCCCGGCGTCCCGCATCCCGCCGCGATGGCCCTGTTCTCCCCGCTCGTGGACCTCACCTTCGGGCTGGCCCGTGCCCGTGAAGCGCTGCGCGACGATCCGGCGATCCGCGCCTCGGATGCGGCCCGCCTCATCGGGTTGTATTGCGCTGGAACCGATCCGCGCCACCACCGGCTCACCCTCGATATCGCGGGCGGCCGACGCATGCCGCCCACCCTGATCCAGGCCGGTGGCGCGGAAATGCTGCAGGCCGACGCCCGCACCCTGGACGCGGACATCCGCACCGCCGGTGGCACCAGCGAGTTGCAGGTCTGGCCGGATCAGGTGCACGTCTTCCAGGCACTGCCCCGGCTCACCCCCGAGGCCGCACCGGCCATGCGCATCGTCACCGCCTTCATCACGGAGTCGCTGCAGCGGGGCAGCGCCCGGGTTGCCGGATGAACCTCTTCGGCATCCTTGGTGGCGCCAAACGCAGCCGCAATGCCGACGCCGTGGTGACCGGGGCCGGCAGCGGGATCGGCGCCGCCTTCGCAGTCGAACTCGCCGCCCGCGGCGGCCGGGTGGTGTGCAGCGATATCAACGAGAACGCCGCCCGCGCCACCGTCGCGGAGATCACCGCGGCAGGCGGTGAGGCGACAGCACTACGTTGCGATGTCTCCAAGATCGAGGATGTGCAGGCCCTGGCCGAAGCCGCCGCGGCCTGGTTCGGTGGCCCGCCCACGCTGGTGATCAACAACGCCGGGGTCGGCGCGGGCGGCACCCCGATCGGCGAAGCCAGCCTGGACGATTGGAGCTGGGTGCTCGGTGTGAACCTGTGGGGGCCCATCCACGGCTGCCACGTGTTCACCCCGCTGCTGCGTGCCGCCCAGACCGATCAGCCGCGCGGCATCATCAATGTCGCCTCGGCGGCGGCGTTCGGCGCCGCGCCGGGAATGGCCGCTTACAACGTGAGCAAGGCTGGGACGCTGTCTCTTTCGGAGACGCTGGCCGCAGAGCTCGCCGGCACCGGGATCAATGTCACCGCGCTGTGCCCCACCTTCGTCAAGACCAATATCCTCGACACCGACCGCATCACTGCCGGATCCAGCCAGCTGGCCGACACCCTGATGCGCTGGACCGGGTTCTCCCCGCAGAAGGTCGCCCGGATGTGCCTGGACACCAATGACCGCGGCGGCCTGTACTGCATGCCGCAACCTGACGCCCGGATCGGCTGGGGCATCAAACGTTTCACACCGACGGTGTACACCCGCGCCGTCGGTCTCACCACTCGCATCACCGCACCGTAGGAGGCTCGACAATGGCTGTCGACATGGACGTCATGCTCGCGAAGATCAAGGATCGGCAATGGGCGCTGGCCGATATCGACTGGGACGCACCGGGTGCCGAAACCATCAGCGACGAGTTCCGGCCCAAGCTCAAGGCCTTCATGGCCGATCTGTGCTGGATCGAGAATGTCGGCGCACGCGGGTTCGCGGCACTGGCCAAGAAGGCCCCCACCCCGACGCTGGCCGAGATCTACCGCTACTTCCACGCCGAGGAACAGCGGCACGCCAATGCCGAACTGGCGCTGATGAAGCGGTGGGGCATGCTCGAAGACGGTGAGATGCCCGAACCCAACGTCAACATCCGGCTGGCCATCGACTGGCTGGACACCTACGCCGACGACATGTCGCTGTCGGTGCTGGGCACCGTCATCCCGATGCTCGAGGTCGCCCTGGACGGCGCGCTGCTGAAGTTCCTGCTCGACGAGGTGGACGACCCGGTCTGTCATCAGGTCTTCGAGAAGATCAACAGCGACGAATCACGGCATATCGCCGTCGATTTCGAGGTGCTCAACATGATCGGGAACGCCAAGGCACGCAAGCTGGCCATCGATTTCGTGGGCAGCGTCGCCTCCCCCGGACTGATCATCGGCATGATCATCTACGTTCCGCTGCTCAACCGGATGCGCAACAACATCGTCGACATGGGCCTGGAGCCCGAACGGCTCTACAAGGCGATGGCGCGGTTCAAGGACATCGGTGGTCGCTCCGAACACACCTGGCGCGTGCCGACCTACCAGATCCTGAAGCTGCACTCACGCTGGGTGGTCAACTCCCGCAACCCCTATCACTGGGTCGCCAACCCGATGGTGGCCGCCTCGGACTACCTGCCCAAGGCGGTACTGAAGCCGATCCCGTCCTGGTTCAAGGAACTCACCTACAAGCCGGCGGCCTGACATGGCGGCGCACCTTCACGACACCGTCATCGTCGGCGCCGGGTTCAGCGGTATCGGCACCGCGATCAAGCTCGCCGAGTCCGGTGTCGAGGATTTCGTCATCGTCGAACGTGGTGACCGGGTCGGCGGCACCTGGCGCGACAACACCTATCCGGGCGCCGCCTGCGATATCCCGTCGCTGCTCTACTCGTATTCGTTCGCCAAGAACCCGGACTGGTCCCGGGCCTACTCGCCGGCCGGTGAGATCTGTGCGCACATCGAGGCGATGGTCGACGACTTCGATCTGCGCCGCCGGATCCAGTTCGGCGTCGAGGTCAACGGACTGTCCTTCGACGAGGAGGCCGGAGTCTGGACGGTGGCCACGAACAGACGCCAGAAGCTACAGGCGCGCACCGTGGTGCTGGCCTCCGGGCCGTTGACCGACCACAAGTTCCCCGACATCCGCGGGCTGGACACCTACCAGGGACACAAGATCCACAGTGCCCGTTGGGATCACGACTACGACTTCACCGGCAAGCGGGTCGCGGTGATAGGCACCGGCGCCAGCGCCGTGCAGATCGTGCCCGAGCTGGTCAAGCAGGCCGATTTCGTGAAGGTGTTCCAGCGCACCCCGGGCTGGGTGGTGCCGAGGATGGACATCGCCACCCCGGAGGCCGCCAAGACGCTGTTCGCCAAGGTACCCGCCGCCCAGGAGGTGGCGCGGCAGGTGCTGTACTGGGGCCACGAGGTCACTGCCACCGCCCTGGTCTGGGACACCCCGCTGACCGGTCTGGTCTCGCGGCTCGGTAAGGCGCATCTGCGCAGGCAGGTGAAGGATCCGTGGCTGCGCCGACAGCTCACCCCGGACTTCACCCCCGGCTGCAAGCGGATGCTGGTCTCCAGCGACTACTACCCGGCGCTGCAGAAGGACAACTGCAAGCTCATCGACTGGCCCATCGCGACCATCAGCCCGGTCGGTATCCGCACCAGCGACGGTATCGAGCACCACCTGGATGCCATCGTGTTCGCCACCGGGTACGACGTCCACCTGTCCGGACCGCCATTCCCGGTCACCGGTCTGGACGGCCGGGTGCTCGCCGATGAATGGTCCGGAGGTGCACAGGCCTACAAGAGCATCCAGGCCCACGGCTACCCGAACCTGTTCCTGATGACCGGCCCGAACTCCGGGCCCGGCCACAATTCGCTGCTGGTCTATTCCGAGGGCCAGATCGACTACGCGGTGCACGCGATCGGCACGATTCTGCGCGATGACCTGCGCTATCTGGACGTCCGTGCGGACGTCCAGCAACGTCACAACGCGGTTCTCCAGCGCCGGCTGCGCAAGACCGCCTGGATGAGTGGGTGCAGCAGCTGGTACCTCACCGCGGACGGATTCAACGCGTCCATGTACCCCGGGTTCGCCACCCAGTATCTTCGACAGATGCGGGAGTTCCGATTCGGTGACTACACGGCGGTGGCGCACGACGCACGTGTGACGGCGTTGTCGTCGGCCTGATGGCGGCCATCTGATGGCTGAGCTCTGATGGGAACGCCCAAGCAGCCCCGGCAGTCCGCCGGCGCGATCTCGACGATCCTCACCGGACTGCGCCGGGCCCCCCGCCAGATCCGGCGCAGTTCGCGTGACGTCATCGAGAACGCGGTCACCCAGCTCTTCGATGCGGCGGTGCAACCGCACGGTGTCGCCGCCTCGGGCGAGTACCGGATCGACGAGCTGGCGCAGCTGGCCGGAACCACCACCCGCAACATCCGGGTCTACCGGGACCGTGGTCTGTTGCACCCCCCGCTGCGGGTGGGCCGTATCGCGTTGTTCAACGACACCCACCTGACCCGGCTGCGACTGATCACCTCACTGCTGGATCGCGGATACAACATCGCCCACGTGCACGAGATGCTCTCGGCCTGGGAACAGGGCAAGGGTGTCGGTGAGCTGCTCGGTCTGGAATCCGCGATCGCCGGGAGCTGGTCGACCGAGAAGCCCGAACGGATGAGCGTCGCCGAGGCCAAGCGACTGGTCGACGACGACCCGGGGTTCGACCGCATGCTCGGTCTAGGCGTGATCAAGCTCGAAGATGGCGAAGCGATCGTGGTGCGCCCCAAGCTGATCGAGGCGTTCAACGAGATCCGGCAGTACGGGGTCGCCACCGACAAGCTCATCGGCCTGCACGAGCAGATCGCGCCGCTGGTCGATCAGATCAGCGGCCTGCTGGTGCAGGCGGGAATCGAGGAGGCGCTGCACCGCATCAATCCCGGTGCCGCGCTGCCGCCCGATACCGAGATCGCCGAACTGCTCACGATGCTGGTGCGCTTCCGCACCCAGGCCGTCTCGGCGGTCTCCTCGACGCTGGCGTTCTCGATCGAGTCGACCATCGAGTCGGCGGTCGGTCAGATTCTCGGCGAACTCATCGACAAGGAGACCGAGCCGGACACCTGATTTCAGCGCGTGACCAGCAGCTCATGGTCGCCGGTGCTCCAGGCGTGCCTTCGGTCGACGATCGGATCTTCGTAACTTCAGCCGGGACGCGCCCGGCGGGCCCGCGGCTGTACTGCCGTACGTCCTACGGCCCGATCACGTACCTGGCTTCAGTCTCATGACGGTCCGCCTTACGAGACTGAAGCCAGGTAGAAACGGGTCCAGCGCAGGCGGGTCACTCCCACTCGATGGTGCCGGGCGGCTTGCTCGTCACATCCAGCACCACCCGGTTCACCTCGGACACCTCGTTGGTGATCCGGGTCGAGATCCGTTCCAGGACTTCATAAGGAACCCGGGTCCAGTCCGCGGTCATGGCGTCCTCACTGGACACCGGTCGCAGCACGATCGGGTGGCCGTAGGTGCGCCCATCGCCCTGCACTCCCACCGAGCGCACATCGGCCAGCAACACCACCGGGCACTGCCAGATCTGCTGATCCAGCCCCGCCGACGTGAGTTCCTCGCGGGCGATCGAGTCGGCGCGCCGTAGCGTGTCCAGCCGGGACGCGGTCACCTCGCCGACGATGCGGATACCCAGCCCGGGGCCCGGGAACGGTTGGCGGCCAACGATTTCCTCAGGCAGGCCGAGTTCGCGTCCGACCGCGCGTACCTCGTCCTTGAACAGCAGCCGCAGCGGTTCGACGAGCTTGAACTTCAGGTCGTCGGGCAGGCCGCCCACATTGTGGTGGCTCTTGATGTTCGCGGTACCTGCACCGCCCCCGGACTCCACGACATCCGGGTACAGGGTGCCCTGCACCAGGAAGTCGACCTCGGGCCCGCCGCCCTCGACCACATCCCGGACGGCACCCTCGAACGCACGGATGAATTCCCGCCCGATGATCTTGCGCTTGCCCTCCGGGTTGGTGACGCCGGATAGCGCCTCCAGGAAGCGGTCGGCGACATCGACGGTGATCAGCTTGGCGCCGGTGGCCGCGACGAAGTCCCGCTGCACCTGGGCACGTTCGCCGGCGCGCAACAGCCCGTGATCGACGAACACACAGGTCAGCCGATCGCCGATGGCCCGCTGTACCAGCGCCGCGGCGACCGCGGAGTCCACTCCGCCGGACAGCCCGCAGATCGCCTGTCCGTCGCCGATCTGGTCGCGGACCTGCGCGATGAGCTGTTCGGCGATGTTCGCCGGAGTCCAGGCCGGTCCGATCCCGGCGAACTCGTGCAGGAAGCGGCTCAGCACCTGCTGGCCGTGCGGGGAATGCAGGACCTCGGGGTGGTACTGCACCCCGGCGAGGCGACGAGCCCGGTTCTCGAAGGCCGCCACCGGCGCCCCCGCGCTGACCGCTACCACGTCGAAGCCGTCGGGGGCCTCGGTGACCGCGTCACCGTGGCTCATCCACACCGGCTGATTGTCGGGCAGGTCTGAATGCAGCTGGCCGCCAGTGACATTCAATTCGGTACGGCCGTACTCGCTGGTGCCGGTGTGGGCGACGGTCCCGCCGAGTGCCTGCGCCATGGCCTGGAAGCCGTAGCAGATACCGAACACCGGAAGGTCCAGGTCGAACAGTGCCGGATCCAGCTTCGGCGCACCCTCGGCGTACACGCTGGCCGGGCCGCCGGAGAGCACGATGGCCTGCGGATCCCGGGCCTTGATCTCCTCGACCGTCGCGGTGTGCGGGATGACCTCGGAGAACACCCGCGCCTCGCGGACGCGGCGCGCGATCAGCTGGGCGTACTGCGCGCCGAAATCGATGACGAGAACGGGGCGGGTCGGGGCTGCTTCCACCCGGACAGTGTAGTGGTCAGGTGCCGAACAGCCGGTCCCCGGCGTCGCCGAGACCGGGGACGATATAGCCGTGTTCGTCGAGTTGGCGGTCGATGGCGGCGGTGTAGACCGGGATGTCGGGGTGGGCCTCGTGCAGGGTCGCCAGCCCTTCCGGACAGCTCAGCAGGCAGACGAACTTGATGGACCGCGGATGGTGCTCCTTGAGCCGGTCGATGGCGGCGATCGCGGTGTGGCCGGTGGCCAGCATCGGATCCACCACCACGACATCCCGTTCGTGCAGATCGTTGGGCACCTTGAAGTAGTACTCGACCGCGATATGCGTCTTGGGGTCGCGATACAGCCCGATATGCCCGACGCGGGCGCTGGGCACCAGGCTCAGCATGCCGTCGAGAATGCCGCCACCGGCGCGCAGGATGGACACGAAGACCAGCTTCTTACCGTCGATGACCTTGGCGGTCATGGTTTCCAGCGGCGTCTCGATCTGCTCTTCGTGCAGCGGGATATCGCGCAGCACCTCGTAGGCCATCAAGGCCGACACCTCGCTGACCAGACGCCGGAAACTGTTGGTGGATACGTCCTTGCGCCGCAGCGTGTTCAGCTTGTGGGTGACCAGCGGGTGCTCGATCACATGCACCGCAGACGGTGGGGCCATCGAGTTTCCTTTCCTCAGAAGACGGTGCCGTCGCTGATGACGGTGAGCGGTGGCAGTCCGCCGCGCAACCGCTGGGCAAGGACCCGCCCGGTCGCCCAGCTGCCGCCTTCGAGGACGCAGGCCAGCGGAAGTTGCTCAGCGGTGACGCCGAGGCGATCCCGGACCAGGATGGCGAGCTCGTCGAGCAGCGCGACGGTGAGCGCGCGCCACTCCACCACCAGCTCGTCGGCGGACGTCCACCCGCGTGCGGTCCAGCCGGGATCGCGCAGCGCCAGCACGCCGGTGTCCAGGAACAGACCGCCGTTGCGGTATTCGGGGAGCCCGGTCAGCGCGTCGAGCCCGGTCACCGGCGCGCCGGCCCAGCCGAACGGCTCCAGCAGTGAATACGTCAGCCACTGGGAGAGCTTGTGGAAGGGCACCCAGCCCGCGGTGCCGCCGACGCCCGGTACCGCCTCGTGGCGCCAGCAGTCACCGAGCGGTTCACCGTCCAGCACATTGTCGGCAAGCCAGATTCGCGACATCGTCGACAGCAGCGCGGACAGGATGTCGTGCGCGGCCACCGTCGGCGCTGCCGGATCGGGGACCAGTAGATCGAACAACCCCCCCGGGCGGCCCGGAGTACCGAAAGCGGCCGGCTGATCGGTCAGGGCGGCACCGAGCCGGCGCAGCAGGTCGACCCGGCCGTCGAAGCCGATGAGCGGGTTGTCCGGGCCCAGCTGAAATGCCGTCGCCAAGGTGTCGGCGTCCAGGCCGGTCAGCCCCGCGGCATCGGCCTGCAGCGGGCGCGCGGGGTCCGAGGAGAAGGTGCCCGCGGTGAACGCGTGCCAACTCGCCACCCCCAAACCCTCGGAGCGGGTGAGCGCCAGGCCGGTGTCGGCTTCCCGGTAGCTCCAGTTCGGACCGGCACCGGCGTCGAGCAGCACACTGACCACCGTCAGGTCGATCATCGCGCGGGCACGCTCCGGACCGTCCAGGCCGGTGAGGTCCAGCGTGCGGTCCACGCCGCCGGCCTCGAAATGCCGCCACCGGCTGTGAAACGGGATGACGAGATCGGGAAACCGCGCCGCGGTGAGGTCGGCGACCTCGGCGGCCGCAGCACCCATGGCGTCATCGTGGACGGTGAACCAGGCCGAGTCACCGGCCCGCGCCCGGGTCAGCAGGAATTGCGAACGGGTCCGGATCTCGGCGGTGCTGCGCAGTGTCGCCGCGGGGTTCACACCAGACCCCGGCCCACCGTGTTCTTCAGGTCGTCGGCGTCGGGGACCGGTCCCGGGGTGAAGTAGCCGGCGGCCATCTTGGCGTCCATCTCGACCCGGGCGTCGTCGGGAATGAGGTCATCGGGGATGTTGACCCGCTCGCCCACGGTGATGCCCGATCCGGTGATGGCGTCGTACTTCATGTTGCTCATCGACACCAACCGGTGGATCCGGGTGATGCCGAGCCAGTGCAGCACATCGGGCATCAGCTCCTGGAAACGCATATCCTGCACGCCCGCAACACATTCGGTGCGTGCGAAGTACTGATCGGCGGTATCGCCGCCAATCTGGCGCTTGCGCGCGTTGTACACCAGGAACTTGGTGACCTCACCGAGCGCACGGCCTTCCTTGCGGGAGTAAGCCACCACTCCGACACCGCCGCGCTGGGTGCCGGCGATGCACTCCTCGATCGCGTGGGTCAGGTACGGGCGGCACGTGCAGATATCGGAGCCGAACACGTCCGAGCCGTTGCACTCGTCGTGCACGCGCGCGGTCAGCTCCACGTCCGGATCGCCGAGATCCCGTGGGTTGCCGAAGATGTAGACGGTCTGACCACCGATCGGCGGCAGGAAAACTTCGAGGTCGCCGCGGGTGACGAGTTCGGGGTACATGCCGCCGGTCTCTTCGAACAGCGCCCGGCGCAGGGCGGATTCGGTGCAGCCGAACCGTGCGGCGACCCCGGGTAGATACCAGACCGGTTCGACGGCCACCTTGGTCACCACGGCGGCCCCGTTTGCCAGCAACACCCGGCCGTCTGGCTGCAGCCGGCCCTGCTGGATCGCCACCGCGACCTCCGGCAACATCACGTGCGCCTTGGTGACGGCGATGGTCGGCCGGATGTCCTGGCCGGCCTGCAGTTCGGCGGCGAAGACGTCGGCCACCGCGGCACCCCACGGGTCGAGGCTGACGATGGCGGCCGGGTCCTGCCACTGCGGGTAGGGGCCGATCACATCGGTCGGGGCAGTGTTGGTGAGGTCGGCACGATGCTGGGGCGACAGTGCGCCGGCGGCCACCGCCAGCGCCCGGTAGACGCCGTAGGAGCCACTGTGGGTGCCGATCACGTTGCGATGCGCCCGGGTGCCGGTGGTGCCGACCACCGGGGCGCGCTCTGCCGGAGTGGCCGCGCCCCACCGGATGGCCGGTGCGGTGGCACCCGCGCTGTGCGACGTGAGCCGGATATGGCGCGCGCCCGTGCGATCCGTACCAGTTCCCACGCCGGCCCTCCTCACAGACGATCCCGCAACACCTCGGACGACTGCATTGTCACCCGCATCGTATCAGCGCGATCCGCACACCACCGGGCCTGCGAATGGCGCAGTCTCAGAACACTTTTCGGAGCGAGGTGTCGAAACTCACGCGCCGGGTATGCGACCGACTGCAGCCTGCTGCAGGATCACCACCTGATCGAGCAGATGGCCAGGTTCTCCACCGTCGCCGGTGAGCGCGGCAGCCCGGGCTCGCACTCGGTGGTCGCGGGTCAGCTCACCCGAGGCGTACTGACCGGCTCGATCGGCAGCCTGCGCAGCGCGGCGGGCGCCTCGGCGGGCACCACCGGGCGGACCGGGGCGATGGGGTCCAACCGGCGGTAGGGCTCGCCCTGGGCCGGACGCAGATCCGCCTCGCCCTTGTTCGGCCACAGCGCGGCGGCGCGCTCCGCCTGCGCGGTGATCGACAGCGACGGGTTGACCCCGAGGTTGGCCGAAATCGACGCTCCATCGGCCACATACAGCGTCGGGTAGCGATACACCCGCTGGTAGGGATCGATGACGCCGGTCTCGACGCTGTCGCCGATGGCCGCGCCGCCCAGGAAGTGCGCCGTGAGCGGGATGTTGAACAGCTCACCCCAGGTGCCGCCGGCCACGCCGTCGATCTTCTCGGCGATGCGGCGCGTGACCTCGTTGCCGGCCGGGATCCAGGACGGGTTGGGCAGCCCGTGGCCCTGCTTGCTGTCCAGCATCCGGTAGCCGAACCAGGTCTTGCGGGTGAACGTCGTGATCGAGTTGTCCAGGTGCTGCATGACGAGCGCGATCATCGTCCGCTCGCTCCAGCGGCGCGGGTTGAGCAGCCGCAGCGTTCCGCGCCGGTCGGCCCTTGCGGTCTGGACGAGTTGCTTCCAGCGCGGCACGTCGGTGCCCTCGGGCCCGGTGCCGTCGGTCATCAGGGTCTGCAGCAGACCCATCGCGTTGGACCCCTTGCCGTAGCGGCACGGTTCGACGTGGGTGTCACTGGTCGGGTGGATCGACGAGGTGATCGCCACCCCCTGGGTGAGGTTGAGGTCATCCCCAACGGTGAGCCGTCCCGCGCCGACGATGGACTCGGAGTTGGTGCGGGTCAGCACCCCCAGGCGGTCCGACAGGCCGGGCAGCTTGCCGTGATCCCGCATCCGGAACAGCAGCTTCTGGGTGCCGTAGGTGCCGGCGGCCAGGATCAGGTGATTGGCGGTGAAGGTCTTCTTGCGGCGGCGCAGTTTCCCGCCGGTGCGCACCGTGTGCACTTCCCACACACCGTCCGGGCGCTGCTCGAACTCCCGCACCGAGGTGAGCGGATGGACGTGGGCGCCGGCGGATTCCGCCAGGCCCAGGTAGTTCTTCAGCAGGGTGTTCTTGGCGCCGTGCCGGCAGCCCGTCATGCACTCACCGCATTCGATGCACCCGGTGCGCGCCGGGCCTGCGCCGCCGAAGTACGGGTCGGGGACGGTCTTGCCGGGCGTCTTGGCGCCGTCTTCGCCGAAGAAGACGCCGACCGGCGTCGGGACGAAGGTGTGCCCCACGCCCATGTCCTCGGCGACCTCTTTCATGATCCGGTCGGCATCGGTGAAGGTGGGGTTGGTGACGACCCCGAGCATCCGCTTGGCCTGGTCGTAGTGCGGCATGAGCTCTTCGCGCCAGTCGGTGATGTCTTTCCACTGCGCGTCGGCGAAAAACGGCTCCGGCGGCACGTAGAGGGTGTTGGCGTAGTTCAGCGAACCGCCACCGACCCCGGCGCCGGCCAGGATCATGCAGTTGCGCAGGAGGTGGATGCGCTGGATGCCGTACATCCCGAACTGCGGGGCCCACAGGAACTTGCGCAGGTTCCACGAGGTCTTCGCGAACTCTTCGTCGGCAAACCTTCGGCCGGCCTCCAGCACCCCCACGCGGTAGCCCTTTTCGGTGAGCCGTAGGGCGCTGACGCTACCGCCGAATCCCGAGCCGATGATCAAGACGTCGTAGTCAGGCTGCATCAGAACAGTATGGCCCTACCGGCAGGTAACTTTCTAGACAGGAGGGCCTAACTTGTAAAGGTCAGCTGATCAGGACCCGACGGTCAGCCCGACCTTCTGGAACTCCTTGAGGTCGCAGTACCCGGCCTTGGCCATCGAACGGCGCAGGCCACCCACCAGGTTCAGCGATCCGAACGGATCGTCCGACGGGCCGTTGAGCACCTGCTCCAACGGCGGACGCTCACCGAGCGCCACCTGAAGCAGCGCACCACGCGGCAACGACGGGTGCGCCGCGGCCGACGGCCAGAACCAGCCGTCGCCCTGAGCCTCGGCGGCCACCGACAGCGGCGGGCCCAACACCACGGCGTCGGCGCCGCAGGCGATCGCCTTGGCCAGATCCCCGGAGGTCTGGATGTCACCGTCGGCGAGCACGTGCACGTACCGGCCGCCGGTCTCGTCGAGGTACTCCCGCCGCGCGGCGGCCGCATCGGCGATCGCGGTGGCCATCGGCACGCTGATGCCCAGTACCTCATCGGAGGTGGTCACCCCGGAGGTGGAGCCGTAGCCGACGATCACGCCGGCCGCACCGGTGCGCATCAGGTGCAGGGCGGTGCGGTGATCGAGCACGCCGCCGGCCACCACGGGGACGTCCAGTTCGGAGATGAAGGTCTTCAGGTTCAGCGGTTCACCGTCGTTGGCAACCCGTTCGGCGGAGATCAGCGTGCCCTGGATGACCAGCAGGTCGATACCCGCGGCGACCAGCGCCGGAGTCAGCGCCGCGGCGTTCTGCGGGCTCACCCGCACGGCGGTGGTGACACCGGCCTCCCGGATCCGGGCGACGGCGGCACCCAGCAGTTCGGGGACCAGTGGCGCGGCGTGCAGCTGCTGCAGCATCCGGATCGGTGCCGACTCGTCATCCGAGGTGGCCGCGGTGTCGATGACCGCGGCGATCTTGGCCTCGACATCGGCGTGGCGGCCGATCAGTCCTTCACCGTTGAGCACTCCGAGACCGCCGAGCCTGCCCATCTCGATGGCGAACTCCACCGACACCAAGGCGTCGGTCGGATGCGCGAGCACCGGGATCTCGAAGCGGTAGGCATCCAGCTGCCACGCCGTCGAGACGTCCTTCGAGGACCGGGTCCGGCGGGCCGGGACGATGTTGATGTCGTCGAGCTCATAGGTGCGGCGAGCTGTTCTGCCCATGCCGATTTCAACCATGTCACGCATGTGTGATGTAGCCCCTTTCGGGCTTAACGGGCGTAGTAGTTCGGGGCTTCGACGGTCATGGCGACGTCGTGCGGGTGGCTTTCCTTCAAGCCTGCGGCGGTGATCTGGACGAACTGCGCCTGCTGCAGATGCTCGATGGTGTCCGAGCCGGTGTACCCCATCGCCGCGCGCAGACCGCCGGTCAGCTGGTGGATCACCGTCGACAGCGGCCCGCGGAACGGCACCCGGCCCTCGATGCCCTCGGGCACCAGCTTGTCCTCGGAGAGCACATCGTCCTGGAAGTAGCGGTCCTTGGAGTAGCTCTTGGCGGCACCGCGGCCCTGCATGGCACCCAGCGACCCCATGCCGCGGTAGCTCTTGAACTGCTTGCCGTTGACGAAGATCAGTTCGCCGGGCGATTCGGCGGTGCCGGCCAGCAGCGAGCCCAGCATGGCGGTCGAGGCACCGGCGGCCAGCGCCTTGGCGATATCGCCGGAGTACTGCAGGCCACCATCAGCGATCACCGGGACCCCCTTGGGCGAGCAGGCGGCGACCGCCTCCAGGATCGCGGTGATCTGCGGGGCGCCGACACCGGCGACGACGCGGGTGGTGCAGATGGAACCGGGGCCCACACCGACCTTGACGGCGTCGGCTCCCGCATCGACGAGCGCTGCGGCGGCCGCCCGGGTGGCGACATTGCCGCCCACCACATCGACGCGATCGCCGACGGCCGCTTTCAGCCGGCTCACCATGTCGAGCACCAGCCGGTTGTGGGCGTGTGCGGTGTCGACGATGAGCACGTCCACCCCGGCGTCCGCCAACGTCATCGCCCGGGTCCAGGCGTCATCGCCGATACCGACGGCGGCACCGACCAACAGGCGTCCGTCGCTGTCCTTGGTGGACAACGGGAACTGCTCGGTCTTGACGAAATCCTTGACGGTGATCAGTCCGGTGAGCTTGCCGTGACCGTCGACGATGGGCAGCTTCTCGATCTTGTGCCTGCGCAGCAGTCCCAGCGCTGCTTCGGCCGAGACACCGGCCTGCGCGGTGATCAGCGGGGCCTTGGTCATCACCTCGGAGACCGGCCTGGACTGGTCCACCTCGAAGCGCATGTCGCGGTTGGTGATGATGCCCACGAGCGCACCGGCCGCGTCCACCACGGGCAGCCCGGAGATCCGGAACCGCGCGCACATGGCGTCGACCTCGGCCAGCGTGTTCTCCGGCGAGCAGGTCACCGGATCGGTGACCATGCCGGCCTCGGACCGCTTCACGGTCTCGACCTGACCGGCCTGCTCGGCGACCGACAGGTTGCGGTGCAGCACGCCCATCCCGCCGGCCCGGGCCATCGCGATGGCCATCCGCGACTCGGTGACGGTGTCCATCGCCGAACTGACCAGCGGCACCCGCAGCCGGATCCGTTTGGTGAGCTGGCTGGACGTGTCGACGTTGGCGGGCACCACGTCCGACGCAGCCGGCAGCAGCAGGACATCGTCGAAGGTCAGCCCGAGCATCGCGATCTTGGTCGGATCATCACCGCCGGTGGGTACCGGGATGGCGAGCGGGACGCTGCTTTCAGCGATCGACATGGGTGGAGCCTCCACTAGCAACAGTCGCGAATCTAAGAGGCCATTCTATCGGCACTGACCTCGGCGCTCGCGGCCACGCCGCGAGGTGGGCCCGGAGTTCTGTCCGTGCGGGCGGCGCGCGGGGTGAACCGGTGGCGCGAAAGCAGCGGGGCTGCGTAGGCTAGATCCGTGCGAGATGACCTCCCGCCTGGCCTGCCACCCGACCCCTTCGCCGATGACCCGTCCGATCCATCGGCGGCTCTCGACGCGATCGAGCCTGGCCTGCCACTCGATGCGCAGGAACGCAGTGCCGTGGAAGCGGACCTGGCTGACCTGGCGGTATACGAGGCGTTGTTGGCGCACAGGGGAATCCGCGGCCTCGTGGTGTGCTGTGACGAATGCCAGCAGGACCACTATCACGACTGGGACATGCTGCGCGCGAACCTGCTGCAGTTGCTGGTCGACGGTACGGTCCGCCCGCATGAGCCGGCCTACGACCCCGAGCCCGATGCCTACGTGACCTGGGATTACTGCCGCGGGTACGCCGACGCCTCACTCAACGAGGCCGCGTCGGAGCCCGACGGCTACCGCTGACCTGCGCTCATTCTCCGCTTGACGGCGGTGTCGTCGTCGTGGTGACGGCCGGCACCGTCGCGGCCGGCTCATCCACGGTCGGCACCGGCTCCTCGAGGACCGGCTGTTCCACCACCGGAGCCTCCTGCACGACCGGCGCCTGAGTACTCGGCGGCGCGGCCGGTGCCGAGGACGGCGCGCCGGCCCGCGGCGGAGCCACTGTTGTCGACTGCGTCACCGTCGTGGTGGTCGTGGTGGTCGGCACGGTGGTGGTGGTCACCGTCGTCGTTGGCGTCGTGGTCGTCGGTGCCGTCGTGGTCGTCGGTGCCGTCGTGGTGGTGCTCGACGGTGCCGTCGTCGTGGTGCTCGGCTGGGTGGTCGTCGTTTCCGACGTCGACGAACTCGTGGTCGGCGATGTCGAGGTCTCGGTGACCGGACTCGTCGACGTGGCGGTCTCCGAGCCGGTGGTCTCCGAGGGCGTGGTCGTCTCAGCTGCGGTGGTCTCCGACGGTCCCGTCGTCGAGAGCACCTCGGGGCCCGGGGTCGTGGTGACCGTGGCGCTCTCTTCGATCACCGGCACCGGCAGCAGCGTCAGCGGCGAGGCCGGCATCTCCGGCAGCGGCTCACCCGCGGGGGGCAGCGTCGCGGCCGAATCCTGCTCAACGACCTTGTAGGTCAACGCATTCCACTGCTGGATCAACTCTTGCTTCTGTTCGACCCGGTCGACGCTCTGCACCGTCGCCGACAGCGCGGCCAGCTTGTCCTGCGCCTGATCCCACTGGCCCTCGTCCACCAGTTGCTGCACCTGGGCCAGCTCGGTCTGCGCGGCCAGCACCACCGCGTCATCGCGGGTGGCCCGCTCGTCGCCGAAGAGCATGCTGCGCACGCCGTAGAGCCCGTCACCGGGGGCGGCCGCGAAGACGGCGGTCCCGAAGCCGCCGAGGCAGAGCACCGCGGCGGCCGCCGAACCGACGACAGCCAGCGAGAGGCGGTTGCGCCGGGATGGCCCGGCGGTGGCGTCGACCAGTGCCGCGGTGGCCTCGGCGGGAGTCACCACATGATCCATCGGGACCTGGCGGACCTCGTCACGCCAGCCCGAGAGCAGGAACGCGAGGTCGGCGTCGCCACGGTCGGTGGAGAACACCGGCTGTTCGGAGGCCAGCGCGTCCAGGAACTTGTCGGCGCGGTTGATGTCGTTGAGGGAGGGGTCACCGCCGTTGGCGGTCCAGCGACCGAAATCAGGCATGTTCACCTCCCGTTGTGATCTGCGACTTGAGCCGGGCCAGCGCCCGGTGCTGGGCGACCCGCACCGCGCCTGGCGTACTTCCGACCGCTTCCGCGGTTTCCTCTGCACTCATCCCGACGACGACACGCAGGATGAGAATCTCGCGCTGTTTGTCCGGAAGGATCGACAGCAGTCTTTCCATCCGGGCCGACGCGTCGGCGTCGATGGCCAGCTGTTCGGGGCCGGCCTCGCCGGAGAAACGCTCCGGCACGTTGTCGGTGGGCTCGGCACGGTTGCGCGCCGATGCCCGGTGGGCATCGGCAAGCTTGTGCGCAGCAATGCCGTACACAAAGGCCAGGAACGGACGCCCCTGATCCTTGTAGCGCGGCAACGCCGTGATGGCGGCCAAGCACACCTCCTGCGCAATGTCGTCTGCGGACAGACCACTTCGTTCGGCTGAACCGATCCGCGCCCGGCAGTACCGGACGATGATCGGGCGGATGGTCTCCAGGACCACCCGGAGAGCTTCACGATCCCCCGCCACCGCATCGGCGACGACAGCATCGAGACGTTCTCCCGAAATTGTCATCGTGGTTGATCTCTCCAGCGTTACGGATTGGGGCGTGCGCGGACGTTTGCGTCAGACAAACACTAACGATCGAGATGGGGTGAATCGGCTCAGCGACGCGACCACACGCCGCCTCCGCGTCGCACTGTATCGGCGGCGGCGTCGCGGATGGCGACGACCTGCGAGGCGGAATGCGAGGTACTGCCGATATCGGCGAGCAGGCATCCCAGCGCCCAGCGCAGCGGGATCAGGCCGAATCGGTCCGCCTCAGCGAACGCCGCGTCGGCCACCTCGCGCGCGGCATCGAGGCGGCCGGCACAACACAGGGCGGCCGACAGCACCACCTGAGATTTGACGGTGTGGCGCGCCGAGCCCAGCGTGTCGACGTGTGCGACGGCCCGTTCGGCGTGCGCGACGGCGGCAACGCCGTCACCGCCGGCCATCGCGAGTTCCGCGGCCACCCAGCCCAGCCGGACCGGCAGCCGCGGCGGGGCCGCGGAGTCGAGCAGCCCGCCCGCCCGCGCCAGCAGCCGGGCCGACGCCGACAGCCGCCCCACCCCCAGAGCGTCGGCGGCAAGTCCCACGAGTGCATCCACACCGGCTTCGGGATCGTCGGCGATTACCCAGGCGCGGCCGTCCCAGCCGCGCGCCAGATCGTGCCCGCCGAGCTGACGCAGAAATGAGGCCCGGGTGCTGTGGGCCAGCGAGAGTGCCGACCCACGCGCCCCGGTGCGGATGATCTGGTCGAGTTCGGGCAGTGCGCAGGCATAGCGCCCCTGACCGCCGGCGGCGACGGCACGCAGCCAGCGCTCGCGCGGGGTGGTGGCCGGCGGCAGCGGCCAGAGCTGCGGTTGCGCGCCGAATGCGGCATCGGCCAAGCGGGCGTTCACGGTGGATTTCGGGCTGGCCATCGCACCGGACGCTATCAATGCCGGGTACCGGGCTGAAAAAAGTGACCAATTCGACCTCGGTTAACAATTGATGGTCGGCACGTTACGGGTGGATCAACGGGCTGCTGATCGGCGAAATTGCCGAATCGGCGCGAGCAGGGGAAATGCGCCCCGGAGAGCACCCCCGAAGCGATGCGAACCACCCGCCGCATTGCCCGCACGTGAACACGATGAACGTGACGTAAATTCACAGCCTGCATTGATGCCTTTCCCCGGTGAACCTGGGTATTGACGGCTTTTCGGTAGCCCTTCTACGTTGTGTGCACGAGATGTCACCGGCGACATGTGCTCGGTTCAGTTCCGCGACTCACGCATTTCACGCGTTTCGCGAAATGGGTGCGACAAGAGGGGTTTTCACATGCCACAGCCGCAGCAACTGCCCGGACCCAACGCCGACATCTGGGATTGGCAAATGGCGGGTCATTGCCGGGGCGTCGATTCGTCGATGTTCTTCCATCCCGACGGCGAGCGCGGCCGCGCTCGCGCCCAGCGCGAGATGCGCGCCAAGGAGCTGTGCCGGTCCTGCCCGGTGATCACCCAGTGCCGTTCGCACGCCCTCTCGGTCGGCGAGCCCTACGGAATCTGGGGCGGCCTGTCCGAGTCCGAACGCGAACTGCTGCTCAAGCGCGGGATGCGCCGCAGCGCCTGATTCTTCTCTGCGCGAGCAGACACGGATGGCCCTTCAGACACCGGTTTGAGGGGCCATCTGTGTCTGCTCGTGTAACTCGTGCGCACCCGGCGCCGATCACACCCATGTGAACTCCTTCCGGCTCGCAGGCTCCGCCGCGTTGGCGGCCGGCGCCGTCCTGGGCGCCGCCCCGGCCCACGCCGCACCGCTGCCCGGTTTCTGCGCGACGGACGTCGTCGTCGACGGGATCTGCACCACGCGGTTGGCCTCGGTCACCACCGACGTCGTCAACGGGACGATCACCGGCACACCGGTCGGCGGCACCGAGGCGGTCACCCTCACCGGACAGGCCGGTGCATATCTGGAGTCCGACGGATTCGGTGACACCCCGCCGGATCCCATTGCGAACTGGGACACCACGCTCGCGCAGGTGAGCGGTCTCGACGTCTCCCCCGCCGACCCCAATTGGTACGGCAACGCCAAGGCCAGGGTGTTCCTGCCCAGGACCCTCAACGATCTGGCCACGCACTTCCCACCCGGCACCCTGCTCGTGCGGTTCACCGCCGACGAGGCGCAGCCAGGCGCGTTCCAGTTGGTGTCCATTCAGCCGACGCTGCGGTAGTACCCGAGCGCGGCACGCCCGTGCCGACTTGCCCGACTAGGGCGAATGTCCTAGCCTCATGACCGCGTAGGACAATTGCCCTAAACCGCGCCGAGGGGGCCATTCCGTGAGTTCGTTGCGCCGTATCAGCCAAGTACCGTGGAGGTACGCAGGCCGAACTGTCGGCTTCATCGTCGACTACCCGACGATCGAACCCACGAGCGCTGAACGATGACGACGCTGCCGACGAGGGCCCGGATCGTCGCAACCGCCGATCGCCTGTTCTACGAACATGGTTTCGAGCACACCTCGTTCGCCACAATCGCTTCCGCCGTCGGGATTTCGCGGGGCAACTTCTACCACCACTTCAAGACCAAGGACGAGATCCTTCACGCAGTGATCGAGTCCCGCCTGGCCGCTACCCGCGACATGCTCGCCGGCTGGGAGGCCGAGTCGCCCGATCCCGCTGAGCGCGTTCGTCAATACGTGCAGATCGTGATCCGCAACGAGGACGCCATTCAGTTGCACGGATGTCCGGTGGGGACCCTGTCCGGTGAGTTGAGCAAGATCGATCACCCGGCCCGCCGGCAAGCGTTGGGGCTGTTCGAGATGTTCCGCGACTGGCTGGTCATCCAGTTCAGCCTGCTCGGCCGTGAGCGCGAGGCCGAGGATCTGGCGCTGCACGTGCTGATGTTCAGTCAAGGAACGGCGACCGTCTCCAATGCGTTTCGCGACCCCGCATGGACCCGCCGCGAAGTCGAGCGGTTCGAGCGATGGCTGACCGATGAGCTCGCCACCGCGTGACGACCCCTATCCGCCTTCCAGATCCGCTTCCTCCCAAGGAGTCTCGATGTTCGTCGTTCTTCTCCGCTTCTCGGACAACAAGTCCGCCGCAGCTGACCACATGGCCGCCCACCAGGACTGGGTCCGACGGGGCGCGACTGATGGAGTTTTCGTGCTGGTCGGCAGCATCCGGCCCGGCTTGGGCGGCGCACTGATCGCCTCCGGCATCTCGCGCGAGGAGATCGCGCAGCGAGTCGCCGAAGACCCGTTCGTGGTCCATGGTGTCGTCGCTGCCGACATCGTGGAGATCGAACCGAACATCACCGATCCCCGCCTGTCGTTCCTCGCCGGCTGAGCCACGACTGCGCACCACATTCGTTGTGGCGGTGCAGCCGGCCATCGGGTGACCGAGGCGCGCTCAGAAGACCGGTCGCGGCACCAGGACCACTCGCCACTTGTCGGGATCTTCGAACGTGAGTGCACCCACATCCGTCCAGTAGGGATTCTCCGGTTCCACCGGCTCGTAACCGCCGGCGCCCAGACGTTGCACAACGTCGTACATCTCAGCCTCAGATTGGAAGTACAGCACCAGTAGGTTGTCCAGAGTCGGTGCTGGACAGGGGCTTCCATCGATGTGACTGGTGAATTCCAAATGCTGATCCGCTCCCGGCAGCCCGACCATGACTCCGTCGTAGCCGGCGTGATTCTCGAATCGATAGAGCACCGGTAGGCCGAGGTGTTCGGCGTAGAACCGCTCGACGTCGGATAGCCGGTCGGTGGGGCGTGCGATGCGAACCTGGGCAATGGGAAGCGACATGACACCATTGTCAGACCTAAACATATGTTGAGGTCAATCCGTCGACGCCGGCGCATACGAAAACACCCCCGGCCCAACAGGACCGAGGGTGTTCTCGTGCTACAGATCAGTGAGCGTGGCCGTGATGCCCGTGGCCGTCATCCTCTTGCTCGACCGGCTTCTCGACGACAGCCGTCTCGGTGGTGAGGATCATCCGCGCCACCGACGCAGCGTTCAGAACCGCCGAGCGGGTGACCTTGACCGGGTCCACGATGCCCTCGGCGAGCAGATCGCCGTAGGTCAGCGTGGCGGCGTTGAAGCCCTGCCCGTTGGGCAGCTCGCCGACCTTGTTCACCACGACAGCGCCATCGAGCCCGGCGTTGGTGGCGATCCAGAACAGCGGGGCCGACAGCGCCGAGGAGAACACCTCGAGGCCGAGCAGCTCGTCGCCGGTCAGCGATCCGCGCAGCGTGTCCAGTTCCTTGCGGGCCTGCACGAGTGCCGCGCCACCACCGGTGACGATGCCCTCTTCGACAGCAGCCTTGGCCGCCGCGACGGCGTCCTCGACGGCTTCCTTGCGCTTCTTCAGGTCGGTCTCGGTGGCCGCGCCGACCTTGATGACCGCGACGCCGCCGGACAGCTTGGCGAGGCGCTCTTCGAGCTTCTCGCGGTCCCAATCCGAGTCGGTGTTCTCGATCTCCGAGCGCAGCTGCGACTTGCGACCCTCGATGGCCTCCGCGGTGCCGGCGCCGTCGACGATGACGGTGCTGTCCTTGGTCACCACCACCCGTCGTGCCGAGCCCAGCACGTCGAGTCCGGCCTCGCGCAGCACCAGACCCACGTCGGGGTTGACGACCTGCGCCGCGGTGACGACGGCGAGGTCATCCAGGAACGCCTTGCGGCGATCACCGAAGAACGGCGCCTTGACGGCGACGGCCTTGAGCGTCTTGCGGATGGCGTTGACCACGAGTGTGGACAGCGCCTCGCCCTCGACATCCTCGGCGATGATCAGCAGCGGCTTACCCGACTCGGCGACCTTCTCCAGCAGCGGCAGCAGGTCCGGCAGGGAGCTGATCTTGTCGCGGTGCAGCAGCACCAGCGCGTCCTCGAGCACCGCTTCCTGCGAATCGAAATCGGTGATGAAGTACGCCGAGGTGAAGCCCTTGTCGAAGCCGACACCCTCGGTGACCTCGAGTGCGGTCTCCAACGTGGAAGACTCCTCGACCGTGACGACGCCGTCGGCGCCGACCTTGGTCATGGCCTCGCCGACCAGATCGCCGACGACCTCGTCGCGGGACGAGACGGTGGCGACCTGAGCGATGGCCTTCTTGTCGCTGACCGGCGTGGCGGCGGCCAACAGCGCCTCCGACACGGCGTCAGCGGCCTTGCTGATACCGGCGCCCAGGGCGATCGGGTTGGCCCCGGCCGCCACGTTGCGCAGGCCGGCCTTCACGATGGCCTGGGCGAGCACGGTGGCGGTGGTGGTGCCGTCACCGGCGACGTCGTTGGTCTTGGTGGCCACCGACTTGACCAGCTGGGCACCCATGTTCTCGAACGGGTCTTCCAGGTCGATCTCGCGGGCGATGGTGACACCGTCGTTGGTCACCACGGGGCCGCCGAAGGCCTTGGCCAGCACCACATGGCGGCCACGCGGGCCGAGCGTGACGCGGACGGCATCGGCGAGCTTGTCGACGCCGGCCTCCAAGGCGCGACGCGCAGTTTCATTGAATTCGATCTGCTTGCTCATAAATGTCCTTTGATGTGCCGAACCCCCGTGCGCCGGGGGGCAATGCATACCGCCCCGGACATCACCCGCTCAAAGGCGGGGACATCCGGGGCGGTACACGAGTGCTTACTTGTTGACGACAGCCAGCACGTCACGCGCGGAGAGGATCAGGTACTCCTCGCCGCCGTACTTGATCTCGGTGCCGCCGTACTTGCTGTAGATGACGGTGTCGCCTTCGGCAACGTCCAGGGGGATCCGCTTCTCGCCATCCTCATCCCAGCGGCCGGGGCCAACTGCGACGACGGTGCCTTCCTGCGGCTTTTCCTTGGCGGTGTCGGGGATGACCAGACCGGAAGCGGTCGTGGTCTCGGCCTCGTTGGCCTGTACGAGGATCTTGTCCTCGAGTGGCTTGATGTTGACTGCCACGATGGGAGCCCTCCACTTTGTTGGGTATAGGAGTCCGGATCGGATCCGGGTCCTCATGGTTTTCAGGTGTTCGGCCTGCGTCCGTACCTTCGCTCCGTCGTCGCGGGTGCCGGTGCTGCGGTTGGTCGCGTGCCACCTAGCACTCTATACATGAGAGTGCTAGCGCTCAAGGTTGGGTTGTGCAGATCCTGATCCGCGCCCGCTGCCCGTCGTGCGCGAACCGATCATCAGGTGATCGGAAACATCCCCGACCATTGCCACGCCGACGTGTCGTCGCTGCTCATGCCACCTGCCCCGTGACCACCGGCAACCCCGGATCGGTGGCCGAATCCAGCCCCGAGGCCGGCGCTCCGGCAGTGATCAGGTGCGCCGCGAACGACGCGATCATCGCGCCGTTGTCGGTACACAACCGCGGCCGCGGCACCCGCAGCGTCAACCCCGCGGCGGCGCAGCGCTGCTCGGCGAGTTCACGCACCCGCGAGTTGGCGGCCACCCCGCCGGCGATCAGCAGCGTCGACACCCCCAGATCGGTGGCGGCACGCACCGCCTTGGCGGTCAGCACATCGGCGACGGCCTCCTGGAACCCGGCGGCCACATCGGCGCGCGCCGCATCGGGGTGGCGCTCCAGATGGCGGGCCACGGCGGTCTTGAGTCCGGAGAAGCTGAAGACATAGGGCGCATCGCGCGGCCCGGTCATCCCGCGCGGGAACACGATCGCATCGCGGTCACCGGTGCGGGCCAGGTCGTCCAGCGGCTTACCACCGGGATAACCGAGGCCGAGCAGCCGTGCCACCTTGTCGTAGGCCTCCCCCGCCGCGTCGTCGACGGTGCTGCCCAGTTCGACGATGGGCTCACCGAGTGAGCGCACATGCAGCAGGTTGGTGTGGCCACCGGACACCAACAACCCGACGCATTCGGGCAGCGGGCCGTGGTCGTAGACATCGGCAGCCAGGTGCCCGCCGAGATGGTTGACCGCGTAGAAGGGCACTTCCCAGGCGGCCGAATACGCCTTGGCGGCAGCGACTCCCACCAGCAAAGCACCCGCCAGCCCGGGCCCGATGGTGGCGGCGACGACATCGGGGCGGGCGATGCCCGCGGTGTCCAGGGCACGGCGCATGGTCGGACCGAGCGCCTCCAGGTGTGCCCGGGACGCGATCTCGGGCACCACTCCGCCGAAGCGCGCATGCTCATCGACGCTGGAGGCCACCTCGTCGGCCAGCAGGGTGACGGTGCCGTCGTCGTCGAGCCGTGCGATACCGACTCCGGTTTCGTCACAGGAACTTTCGATGGCCAGGATGATCATGCCGGGTCTCGCTTCATGGTGTAGGCGTCGGCACCGCTGACCTTGTAGTACCGCTTGCGCACACCCACCGTGGCGAAACCGACGCTCTTGTACAGGTTGATGGCCGCCTCGTTGTCGGTACGGACCTCCAGGAACACCTCACCACGGGTGGCGAATCCCAGCAGGTCATCGAGCAGCCGGCGGCCTATGCCGCGGCCCTGGTAGGCCGGATCGACGCCGATGGTGTGCACCTCGTATTCATACGGTGGGATCCGGCCCAGCCGCGAGATGCCGGCGTAACCGATCAGCCTGCCCTCATCGCGGGCCGCCACATAGTGGTTGTGCTTACCGTCCAGGGCGTGCAGGAACGCCGCCGGCGGCCAGGGGTCGTCGCCGGCGAACAGCTGGGACTCCAACTCGGCGCAGCGGGCCGCATCGGCCCGGGTCAGCGCGTCGATCGTGGTGTCGTCGGATGCGGTCACGCCAGGCCTCGTTCGGCCAGCGTCTTGGCATCCGGGCGCCGCAGGTACAGCGGAATCAGGGGATCTGGTTCCCGGTTCCAATCCGGCACGGCCGCCACGAGTTCGGCGGCGGTCGGGAACTCCGGTCCGATGACGGGAAGTCCGAACGACGCGGCGAGCGCCGGCGACCCGGCCACCGCCTGCACACCGTCGGCGTTCACCTCGGCCGCGGCGTTGACCGCCGGTCCGGCAACCCGCACCCCGTCGCGGTAGCGCGCCCAGTACACCTCGCGGCGGCGAGCATCGGTGACCACGAGGACCTCGCCGCGGGTGGCGCGGGCGATGGCGTCGAGCGTGCATACCCCGTGCACCGGGATGCCCAGCGCCTGGCCGTAGGCGGCGGCGGTGGCCATACCGACCCGCAGACCGGTGAACGGGCCGGGCCCGCAACCGACCACGACGGCCTCCAGATCCGCCATGGTCTTCCCGCTGTCGGCAAGTGCAGCAATCACATTCGGTGTCAGACGCTCGGCATGGGCGCGGGCGTCGACGATGGTCCACTCGGCCAGGGTGGCGATCGTCGCACCCACCTCGACGATGCCGGCGGTGACGGCGGGGGTGGCGGTGTCGAGCGCCAGTACGATCATGAGCTGCTCCATTGCCATGTCGCGGTGCGCATCTCGGAGTCGGCGGCACGGTCGAGGTGGATGTCCAGATGGTTCTCCGAGAGCCGCTCGGCGAGGCCCTCGCCCCACTCGACGACGACGACGGCGTCGTCGAGGTCGGTGTCGAGGTCCAGCGAGTCGAGTTCGCCGAGCAGGTCACCTCCGTGATCGAGCAGTCGGTAGATGTCCACGTGCACCAGGGCAGGCGCCCCGGCGCGACGGGCAGGATGCACCCGCGCCAGCACGTAGGTGGGCGAGGTGACCGCACCTTCGACATCCATGGCGACCGCAATTCCCTTGGTGAACATGGTCTTACCTGCTCCGAGCGGGCCGGACAGCACCACCACGTCACCGGCGCCCAGGACGGCGCCCAGGCGCGCGCCGAGCGCGACGGTGTCCTGCGGGGTGGGTAGGTCGGCGGTGCCGCCGGTGCGCTCAGCCATGGTTGCGGGCCCGTTCCCTGAGTCTGCGGGTGAGCGCCACCAGCTTGGACGGGGTGGCTCGTTCGACCAGGCGTACCAGCGCGTCGTCGATCAGTTCCGGCTGCTCCAACTGCACGAGGTGTCCCGCACCCTCGGCGATCACCAACTCGGACTTGGGTAACGCCGCCGCCATGTCCTGTGAGTACTCCAGCGGCGTGAGCAGGTCACGGTCGCCACACGCGATCAGGGTCGGGATCTTCGCCAGCGCCGTGAGCCCGTCGGTTTCGTCGTGCACCTCCAGGGCGTGCAGGAACCCGACCAGGGTGTGCACCGGGGTGTCGTGCATCATCCGCTCGCTGAAGGCGACCACGCTCGGGCTGACGCTCTCGTCACCGTAGGAGGCCGCCCGCAGCACCGGTCCGATGATCGAGCGGGCCACACCGCGGCCGCGGTGCACCAGTCCGGGCGCATAGCGGACGACGAACCTGGCCGCCTCCAGCGCCGGGTTGCGCAGAATCTCCCCCAGCGGAGAGCGCGAAATTCCTTCTGCGGCAGAAGATATCAGCGCGGCACCGACGATTCGGGTGGGATAGCGCTGTGGGTACTGGCGGGCGTGGGACAACACGGTCATCCCGCCCATGGAGTGCCCGACCAACACGACCGGGCCGCGCGGCGCCATCACCGCGAGCACCGACTCCAGATCCTGGCCGAGTTGGGGCACGGTGAAGGTGTCCGGCGAGGCGTCTCCGGACAGACCGTGCCCACGCTGGTCGTAGAACACCATCCGGACCTGATCGCCCCACTGCTGGGCCAACCGGTCTCGCTGAAAGTGGAAGGCGCCCATCCGCAGACAGAACCCGTGCGCGAAGACCACGGTCAGCGGTGCGTTCTCCGGCCCGCATTCGCGGACCGCGAGCGGCACCCCGTCTCCGGTGGTGACGACCACGCTGCGGTCGTCGTGCAGCAGTTCGAAATCCTCGTGCGCGTAGGGATCCTCCACGCTGACCCGGCGGGCCAGTGACCGGGCCACCGAGACCCCGGCCACCGAGCCGACGGCGCTCAGCCCGGCCAGCCCGGCCAGCCAGCGCGCCACGGCCCAACGCTCGGGCGGGCGGATATCGTCGTCGGCCAACGGTGTCAGCCCATCTCGCCGCGGTAGACACGGGTGATGCGGCCCCGCACAGCGGTGACCACCTCGTAGTTGATCGTGCCGATCAGCTCGGCCCAGTCCTGGGTGGTCGGCTCGCCGGAATCACCGGGGCCGAACAGGATTGCCTCATCGCCGACACCGACATCGACGGGCCCGGGCCCGAGGTCCACCACGAACTGGTCCATGCAGATGCGGCCCACGCCGGGATGGCGGCGACCGTTGATGGACACCTGCAGCCGACCGCTCAGCGTGCGGAAGATCCCGTCCGCGTAACCGAGCGGGATCAGCGCCACCGTGGTGTCTCGCTCGGCGATCCAGGTGTGCCCGTAGGACACTCCGTCCCCGGCCTTGATCGAGCGGACCATCGCCACCGGAGCTTTCAGCGTCATCGCCGGGCGCAGGCCCATGTTGCCCAGGGCGGGAATCGGGGTCTGACCGTAGATCGCGATTCCTGGACGGATCATGTCGAAGGCCAGATCCTGGCGGGTCATCGCCGCGGGCGAGTTACTCAGGTGCGCGATCTCGAAGTCGACGTCGTACTCGCGGGCGAGCTCACGCATCTCCTGCAGACGGGCGGCCTGCCGATCGTTCATCGGGTTGCCCGGTTCGTCGCCGCACGCCAGGTGGCTCATGATGCCCCGGGCATGCACCGTGCCCTCGGCGACCGCGTGCGCCAGGGCAACCAGCACCTTGGGCAGGTCGGCGGCGGCCACCCCGTTACGACTCAGGCCGGTGTCGACCTTGAGGGTCGTCACCGCGGTGACCCCGGTGCGTCGGGCCGCATCGACCAGGTCGTCGAGCTGTCCGGCTGAGGACACCGCGATCTGCACGTCGGCGGCCAGCGCAGCGGAGAAGTCGGTGCCCGGGGCGTGCAGCCACGCCAGCACCGGCGCGGTGATGCCGTCCCGGCGCAAGGCCAGGGCCTCACCGACGGTCGCCACGCCCACTTCGGCGGCGCCGGCGGCCAGCGCGGCGCGTGCCACAGGGGCGGCGCCGTGGCCGTAGCCGTCGGCCTTGACCACCGCCATGACCGCCGCCGAGCCGGCCCGCTCCCGCAGGACCCGCACGTTGTGTGCGATGGCGCCGAGATCCACCTCGGCCGTGGGGCCGGGCGGGGCGGTCAGGTCCGTGGGGTGCATTGACTCGATTTTGTCATGCCGAGGCCGCCGACCTGTTCGCGCCGAGTCTGCGATCAGTGTGCGAAGGGCTGCACGGTGTCGAAGTGGCCACCCGGTTTGAGCTGGTCAAGGTGCTCAAGTGCGGTGATGGTGTCATCCCGCAACGCCCGGGCCAGATCAGCGGAGAATCCCTCGCGGACCACCACCCGCAGCACCGTGACGTCCTCGGCGCCCTCGGGCATCGTGTAGGCCGGTACCTGCCAGCCGGAGGCGCGCAGGGCCTGGGAGACGTCGAACTCGGTGTAACCCGGATCGCCCTTGAGCCGGAAGCTGACCACCGGAATGGCCGAACCGTCGGTGATCAGCTCGAAGTGCTCACTGTCGCGCAGCTGGTCACCGAACCAGCGCGCGGTGTCCGAGAGACAGTGCATGACCTGGGAGTATCCGGCCCGGCCCAGGCGCAGGAAGTTGTAGTACTGCCCGATCACCTGGTTGCCCGGTCGGGAGAAGTTGAGCGTGAACGTGGGCATGTCGCCGCCCAGGTAGTTGACCCGGAACACCAGCTCCTCGGGCAGATGCTCGGCGCTGCGCCACACCACGAACCCGATACCCGGGTAGGTGAGCCCGTATTTGTGGCCACTGACGTTGATGGACACCACTCGCGGCAACCGGAAGTCCCACTGCAGGTCCGGATGCAGGAACGGGACGACGAACCCGCCGCTGGCCGCGTCGACGTGCACCGGCACATCCACCCCGCCGTCGGCGGCCAGCTTGTCCAGCGCGGCGCAGATCTCGGCGATCGGCTCCAGCTCCCCGGTGAAGGTGGTGCCCAGGATGCCGACCACGCCGATGGTGTCCTCGTCGACGGCATCGAGCACCTGCTCGGGGGTGATCACGTACCGGCCCTCGGCCATCGGCAGATAACGCGGCTCGACGTCGAAGTAGCGGGTGAACTTCTCCCACACCACCTGCACGTTGGAGCCCATCACCAGGTTGGGCGTGCGGCCCTTCCAGCCATCACCGACTTTTGCGCGCCACCGCCACTTCAGTGCCAGGCCGGCCAGCATCACGGCCTCGCTGGATCCGATGGTGGACACCCCGACTGCGGTGGCGGCGTCATCGTCGACCAGGTCCTCGGCGTGGAACAGGTCGGCCACCATCGCCACGCAGCGCGCCTCGATGGCGGCGGTCGCCGGGTACTCGTCCTTGTCGATCATGTTCTTGTCGAAGGTCTCGGCCATCAGCTTCTCGGCCTCGGGGTCCATCCACGTGGTGACGAAGGTGGCAAGGTTCAGCCGCGAACTGCCGTCGAGCATCAGCTCGTCGTGGATGTAGCGGTAGGCCGCCTGCGGGTCCATCGATTCGCCCGGCAGTCGCAGCGCGGGCACCGGGTCGGTCGAGAGCCGTCCGGTGTAGGCGGGGGCGATATGCGGCGGGCGCGGGTGGTGCCTGCGGCTCATGTGTTCATCCTTTTCCGATCGTTGATGCGATGGCGGCGCGCAGGTGGGCGAGAATGCCCCCCGCGGATGTCGGGGCGGCGGTCGGTCCGGGATCGGCGGCGGCCAGCGCGGCCGCCCGGGCGTGTACGAACGCGGCCATCGCGGCGGCCTCGGCGGCCGGGACGCCCGCGGCCAGCAGCGCGCCGATGACCCCGGACAGGACGTCACCGGATCCGGCGGTGGCGGCCCAGGATTGTCCGGCGGGGTTCAGATACACCGGTCCGGTCGGGGAAGCGATGACGGTGACATTGCCCTTGAGCAGGACGGTCGCCCCGAGGGCGTGGGCCAGGGTGCGTGCCGCGCCGACCCGATCGGACCCGACGTCCGCCCCGGCCAACCGCCGATACTCGCCCGCGTGTGGGGTCAGCACCGTCGGCGCGGACCGGCAGGTCACCAGCTCGGGCGCGGCGGCCAGCAGGGTCAGCGCATCGGCGTCGACGATCACCGGGAGATCTGAGGACAGCGCGAAACGCAATGTTGCAGAAGCACTTTCGTCGGTCCCGAGCCCGGGCCCGACCACCCAGGCCTGCACCCGGCCCACCGCGTCGGTGTCGGGGGTGGCGATGACTTCGGGCCAGTGGTTCACCACGTCATGTGCGGCGCTACCGGCGTAGCGGACCATGCCCGAGGTGGCGGCGACCGCGGCACCGGTGCTGAGGATGGCGGCACCGGGATAGGTCGCCGAACCGGCCAGCACACCGGTGACACCCTGGGTGTACTTGTCGTCGCGCGGGCCGGGGATGGGCCAGCGGGCGGCCACGTCGGCAGCCTCGAATCCGCGGAGATCAGACGGCGCGAGATTCAGTCCGATGTCGATGAGTTCGATTCGCCCGCAATCTGCCAGTGCGTGTACGGGTTTCAACCCGCCAAAGGTCACGGTGACGGCCGCCCGCACATGCGGACCGTCTTCGGCGCCGGTGTGCACGTCGATCCCGCTCGGAATGTCGACGGCGATGACGGGTGCCCCGCAGCGATCGAAAACGGCCGCGGCATCGGGTCGCAACCCACCCCGGCCGGAGATGCCGACGACGCCGTCGATCACCAGATCCGTTGCCTGCGGGATGTTCTGCACCAGCCGGCCACCGGCCTTTCTGAAGGCGGCCAGCGCCGCGGCATGGGTGCGATCCGGGGAGAGCAGCACCGCGGAGGCGTGCACGCCGCGGCGACGCAGGAGGGTCGCCGCCCACAGCGCGTCGCCGCCGTTGTCCCCGGAGCCGACCACCGCGCAGATCCGCCGTCCGGTGACGGTGCCGAGTTCACGGGCGATGACGGTGGCGAGCCCGTGGGCGGCCCGGCGCATCAATGCTCCGTCGGGCTGAGAGGCCAGGAGCGGGGCTTCGGCGGCACGGATAGCGTCGGCGGTGTGGTAGTGCCGCATCAGCTCCCGTTCCGATTCGATGTGCGCGCGCGCCAACAGGTTACGCGCACTCGGAGATCTGTGGGGCCGATCGCCGGTGACACGATGACACTAACCATCATCATCGAATTGAAAAGTTAGTCATTGCCGGGTCGACCACACCAACCATTGAAGCCGCTAAGACAGGTTAGAGATCCACTACGCATCACGATCGCTTCAGCGCCGGTCCGCACGATCGAAGAACGCCAGTGCCCGCTCGGCGATCCGGTCCGGGAACTCGCCGCTGACGGCATGGGAGGCATCCGGCCACAGCTCGACCTTCCCCGTCACCAGCAGCCGCCGGGCCCTGGCCGCCGCCCGGGCAGGGTGGTGAATCACGCTGCGGCCGGCAATGATCGCCAGCACCGGCAGCGCCAGCGAGCGCAGTGCGTCGTCATCGAACATCCGCGGCGCCGGCTGGCACATGACGAATCCCGTTGCCGCGGCGTCCAACAACTCGGCCTCGGGCAGCGTCTTGTCGACCGGGGCGCCGTCCGCCAGCCAGCTCATCACGCGGCGGCGCAGCCGGGCCGGAAACCTCGGCACCGCCAGTGCGATCGACGCGATCACCGCTTTCGCGGGAATGCGCCCGAAGGTCATCGCGGGGTCCAACACCATGATCGAGGCGATTCGGTCCGGCGTCCGCAGCGCAGCATTGACGGCCAGCCACCCACCCATCGACACCCCGAGCAGATGCACCCGCGCCGGCCCCAGCCCCGCGATCACCTCATCCAGCCAGCGGGCCTGGTCAGCCGCACCGGTGATCGGCCCGGACTGCACCGACAGCCCGGCGTCGCCGAGCAGGTCCAGGCTGAACACGGTGCGCTGCGCGACCAGCGGGGCGAGGTTGGCGCGCCACATCGGGCTGCCCGCGCCGCGGCCGGGCAGCAACAGCACCGGGATCGGGCCGGCCGGGCCGTCGTAGCGGTAGACGCGGACGGTGCCCAGACTCGTGGGCACATCGAACTGGGCGCCGCAGGCGGGTGCGGCGGCGCGATAGGCGTCCAGGTAGCGCGCGAACGCGGCCCGGCTGACGAAATGTCCGATGCGCTGCCGGGACGCGATGTTCACCGCGGGGACGACAAGTTCGATACCGGGCAGGTCGCTGGGCTCGCCCTGGTTAGAGTGGCCGTCCATGACCTACGGCTACCCTGCGCCGCCGCCGGCCAAGCGCCCGATCTCCGGCGTCGACCTCGCGGTGTCGATCACGGCGCTGGTGCTCACCGTCGTCGGCGGTGCAGTGGCAGGCTTCTTCGGGATCTTCTTCATGGCGTTCACCGATCACTGCCCGCCCGAGAGTTGCGATATCGACGCCGGGGTGGCCGCCATGTTCACCGGCTTCACCACGGCCGCGCTGTTGTGGGTCGCCGGCACGGTGCTGACCATCATGCGGCTGATACGGCGGGCCACCGCATGGACATTCGCGATCGGCACGTTGGCGTTGTGCGCGGCGGCATGCGTCGCGGGCATCGGCGGCTATCTGGTCGCCGTCGGCGGATGATGCGCGGACTTCCGCCGAAACGCGGGTCCGGTATCAGGGCTCGACGGTCACCTTGATCGCCTCGCCCTTCTTGACGATGTCGAAGGCATCGAGCACGTTCTCCAGCGGGATGCGGCGGGTGATGAGGTCCTTGACCGGAACCTGCCCGGTGGAGATGTACTGCAGGGCGCGCTTGTTGTGCTCGGGCGCAGATCCGTTGGCGCCGTGGATGTGCAACTGGCGATAGTGCACGACGTTGGAGTCGCAGGTGATGGTGGGATCGGTCTTGGGCAGCCCGCCGAAAAACGAGATGCGGCCGTTGCGGGCGGCCATCGCGATGGCCTGCTCCTGGGCGACATTGGCTGCGGTTGCGGTGATCACGATGTCCGCGCCTCGACCGCCGGTGAGTTCCATGACCTTCTCCACCACGTCGACATCGGCGGCGTTGATGACACCGTCGGGGTTGACGGCGTCGGCCGACATCTTCAGCCGGGCGTCGTTGACGTCGACGAGGTAGATCGGGCCGCAGTTGTGGACGCCGCGCGCGATGCGGATGTGCATGCACCCGATGGGGCCCGCACCGAAGACCACGACGGTGTCGCCCTCCTCGATACCGAGCAGCTCCTGGGCGTTGATGGCGCAGGCGAACGGTTCTGCGGCCGAGGCCTCGTCGAAACCGACGTTGTCCGGAATCTTGTTGAGCCCGTCGACCTTGAGCACCTGCCTGGGCACGATCATGAACTCGGCGAAGCCGCCGTCGTACTGGTAGCCCATCGAGGTCTGGTTCTGGCAGACCGCCATCCAGCCCTTGCGGCACTCATGGCACTCGCCGCACGGGACGGCCGCGATCACCTGGACGCGATCACCCACTGACCAGTCACTGCCGTAGGTCGCATTGACCTGCGCCCCGACCTCGACGACCTCGCCGGCGATCTCATGGCCGATGGTCCGTGGCGGCGTCAGGTTCTGGTGTCCGTTGTGGAAGATCTTGACGTCGGTGCCGCAGGTGGAGCAGTTGCGCACCCGCAGTTTGACCTCATCGGGGCCGCATTGCGGCTCCGGGACGTCTTCGAGCCGGACATCCTCGGGGGCGTAGAAACGCAGGGCTTTCATGGGCGGTCCTTTCGGTCGTCGGCCAATCCCAGGGAGCTGCTGAGTCAGCACTCTAATCGCAATACGGTCATAAAACCACAAAATTGACTGCCCGTTTTTGCCCGAATCGCTTGCATTTCTGCCCAAGTGTGCGTATTACTAGATGTGCATGTGACCGGCATCACCCAAGCGGCCGGCGCAAAAACCGGAGGTCAACGGATGTCCACTGTCGAAGCGTCTGCCGCCCCGCGGACCGGCGCACGGGTGCGGGTGCAGAAGCTGGGCACTGCGCTGTCGAACATGGTGATGCCCAATATCGGCGCATTCATCGCCTGGGGCCTGATCACCGCCCTGTTCATCGAGCAGGGCTGGCTGCAGGCCATCTTCTCGGGGTTGCGCGATCCCGACGGTTGGGTGGCCAAGCTCGGCGGCTGGGGCGCCTACGACGGCGCCGGGATCGTCGGCCCGATGATCACCTACCTGTTGCCCATCCTGATCGGCTACACCGGCGGCCGGATGATCCACGGCAACCGCGGCGCGGTGGTCGGCGCGATCGCCACCATCGGCGTGGTCACCGGTGCCGATGTCCCGATGTTCATGGGCGCCATGATCATGGGCCCGCTGGGCGGCTGGCTGATGAAGAAGGCAGACGCGTTGTGGGAGGGCAAGATCCGGCCCGGCTTCGAGATGTTGGTGGACAACTTCTCGGCGGGCATCCTCGGGATGTTCCTGGCGATCTTCGGCTTCTTCGGCATCGGCCCGATCGTGTCTTCCTTCACCCGGCTGGCCGGGAACGCGGTCGATTTCCTGGTCGAGAACAATCTGCTGCCACTGACCTCGATCCTCATCGAGCCCGCCAAGGTGCTGTTCCTCAACAACGCCATCAACCACGGGGTGCTCACCCCGTTGGGCACCACGCAGGCGCTGGAGACGGGCAAGTCCGTCCTGTTCCTGCTCGAAGCCAATCCCGGCCCCGGACTCGGTCTGCTGATGGCCTACACGTTCTTCGGCCGCGGTATCGCCCGCGCCTCGGCGCCCGGCGCGGCGATCATCCAGTTCTTCGGGGGCATCCACGAGATCTACTTCCCCTACGTGCTGATGAAGCCGAAACTGATCATCGCGACCATCCTCGGCGGCATGACCGGCGTGTTCGTCAACGTGCTGTTCGGATCCGGGTTGCGTGCACCCGCGGCGCCGGGCTCCATCATCGCGGTCTACGCGCAGACCGCCAGCGGCAGCTTCCTGGGCGTCACGCTGTCGGTCTTCGGCGCGGCCGCGGTGTCCTTCCTGGTGGCGGCCTTCCTGCTCAAGACCGACAAGGCGACCGATGAGCCGGATCTGGCCGCGGCCACCGCGTCCATGGAGTCGATGAAGGGCAAGAAGTCCAGCGTCGCCGCGGCCCTGGTGCGTGCGGGCGACGGCCCGATCAAGACCATCGTGTTCGCCTGTGACGCAGGAATGGGCTCCTCGGCGATGGGCGCCTCGGTGCTGCGCAAGAAGATCCAGCAGGCGGGATTCGGTGACGTGAAGGTCACCAACTCGGCGATCTCCAATCTGACCGACACCTATGACCTGGTGGTGAGCCACCGCAATCTGACCGACCGGGCCACCCAGAAGACCGCGTCGGCGGTGCACGTGTCCGTCGACGACTTCATGAGCAGCCCGCGCTACGACGAGATCGTCGAACAACTGCGGCGGTCCAACGGCGGCGCAGCCGGCGACGTCGCAGCCCCGGCCGTCGAAGAGGCCCCCGCGACCGGCGGTGACGCGCTGCCGGTGGGTTCGATCGTGCTGAACGGCAACGGCACCAGCGCCGCGCAGGCCATCGATGAGGCGGGCGCCCTGCTGGTCGCCGCCGGAGCGGTCGAACCGTCCTATATCGGCGCCATGCACGAGCGGGAGAAGTCGGTGTCCACCTATATGGGCAACGGCCTGGCCATCCCGCACGGCACCAACGAGGCGAAGACCGCGATCCGCCGCACCGGGATCTCGTTCGTCCGCTACCCCGACCCCATCGACTGGAACGGCAAACCCGCAGAGTTCGTCGTCGGAATCGCCGGTGCCGGGGACGACCACATGGCGCTGCTGACCCGGATCGCGCACGTGTTCCTGGACAAGGACCGCGTCGCCCAACTCCGCGCGGCGACCACGGCCGAGGAAATCCAGGCCGTGCTGAACGCCGGGGAATGACACCGACCAGAATGTGACCGTGGATTCGGACAGCCGCCAGCGCCAGATCGTCGAGTTCGCCCGTCTTCGGGGGCGTGTCGAGGTACCCGCTCTGGCCGAGGAGCTTCAGGTCGCGACGGAGACCATCCGTCGCGACCTGAAGGTACTGGCCGGCCGGCGGTTGCTCAAACGGGTGCACGGCGGGGCGGTGCCGCTGGAGACGGTGGCGTTCGAGTCCGGCGTCGAGTACCGCAGCCAGGTGGATCTGGCGCAGAAGCACCGGATCGCCGGGGCGGCCGCCAATGAACTCCATGGCGCCGAAACCGTCTATCTGGATGAGGGTTTCACGCCCCGCCTGATCGCCGAACTTCTGGCCGAGCAGAACCTGACGGTCGTGACCGCCTCACTGCTGGCCGCCGAGGCACTGGCCCACAGCAGTACCGTCACGGTGCTGCTGCTGGGCGGGCGGATGCGGGGCAGAACCCTTGCCACCGTCGATGAATGGGCGCTGGAACGGCTGCGCTCCCTGGTCATCGACGTGGCATTCCTGGGCACCAACGGGATCGACCTCGAGCACGGCCTCACCACCCCCGACCCGGCGGTGGCGGCGGTGAAGCACACCGCGGTGCGGGTGGCCACCCGCCGGGTGCTGGTCGCCGCGCATTCCAAGTTCGGGCAGACCAGCTTCTGCCGGTTCGCCGAGGTGTCCGATTTTCAGACCGTCGTCACCGGCACCGAGTTCCCGATCGCGCAGGCACACCGTTATGAAGCGCTGGGGCCCAGCGTCATTCGAGCCTGATCGTCTTTCAGAAAGGCGGTGGGTTGGCCTCGTAGTCCGCACGGTTGAGCGCTCGTTCGTGGGCTATTCGGTAGGCGAGGTTCTGCGCCCGGGTGCGGGTGCGTTGGGGGGCGGCGAGTTCGCGATGCGGGCTCGGCGGCGGCATCGTGATCGGCCCCAGTTCAGCCGTGCGCACCGCGAACTGTGGGAAGTACAGAGCGCCGTCGGGCTTGGTCGTGTACACCCGGCCGTTGGGTGCGGTGATCGTGATGGTCCCGTCGGGATGCTGCTGATCGCGCCAACCGCCCGCGCCGCAGTGAAAAGTCTTGATCAAGTGATGGATTCGGCAATACAGCTTCGTGTTGGACGGATGGGTCGGGCCGTAGGGCCACGGAGTGCTGTGGTCGATATCGCAGCGCGCAACCGGGACGTTGCAGCCGGGCCAGCGACACGTCAGATCACGGCAGGCGATGAACTCGGCGAGCGTGCGCGATGGCTGGTAACCACCCTCGGTTCCCAGATCGGCCGCCACCGGCACCGGCCGAACCTCGGCCCGCGGGGCCATCCTGCGGACCTGCTCGGCCGGAATCGGCCCATACCCGGGCAGCAGGGCCGGACGATCCGAGCGGCCCTCGACAGTGTCACGGTCACCATGCAGGTGAAGGACGATATGGCCGACGGGTGCCTCGGTACCGGCGGCAGCGCAGGTGTCGCGACCGCACTCACACGGCAACGCGGTCACACCCAGGGCCGGCAGATCGATGGCATCGGCACGGCGCTCATCGAAGGTGCGGGGGTCATCGGGGCAGGTGGTGCGGGCCAGTTCATCGAGGCGCTGATCGAAGACCGCGCCCTTGGCGGCATCGACGCGCCCGTGGATCTCGACCATCCCGTCCCCGACGGGTTCGACCGTGATGGCGCGCGCACGCCGCGATGCGCGGGCGCGGCGCACCGCCTCGGGATCGATGTCGAGGACCATCCAGTCGACCAGTTCGGTGATGCGCTCATCCGAGCGCGCGTTCCATGCCGGTGCCGCCTGGGCCAGCTGCGCGTCGAGGACCGACAGGACGTCGGGATCGGTGATCAGGGCGGTGCGGTGCAGGATGACGCGCAGGACGCGAAGGTCCACGGTGCCGGTGGCCAAGATGTCGGTGAACGCCGGCAGCCGGGTGAGCAGATCGCGGCCCTGAGTGATCAGGGTGCAGGCCCGGCCGCGGCTGATCCCGAGTTCGGCACCCAGTTCGGCGGCGGCCAGTTCCCAGTCATCGACGATGAGGTCCTCGAACGCGTGCCCCAGCTCGGCCATCCTGGCCAGCGCGAACCGGCCGGCCTCGATCACCTTGAGAGCAACCGCCATCCGCTCGGCGCGCAGCTGATCGCGCGCACCATCGAGGTGAGCAGTAGCACCCCGATCCTCGAACATGTGTGCGATTCTACGTCGACCCACCGACACGTGAATCGAAGAACGTCTGCAGCGCCGCCGCCACCAGATCAGGCACGGTCCGACTCGCGGCCGGGATGCGTGCCACGACCGCGAGTCCGCCCGCGATCAGATCTTGCTCGGCACCGGAACCTGGTCCACCGAGACAAGATCCCCCGGACGCGGTCGCGACGGCGCGGTCCGACCGTGCGTCGCGTAGATGACCAGCCCGACGAACGCCAGCCCACCCACCAGATTGCCCAATACGGTCGGGATCTCGTTCCACAGCAGATAGTCGACGACGGTGAACTCACCGCCGAGCAGCAGACCCGACGGGAACAGGAACATGTTCACGATCGAGTGCTCGAATCCGAGATAGAAGAAGACCATGATGGGCATCCACATCGCGATCACCTTGCCGGGCAAGCTGTCCGACATCATCGCTCCGACCACACCCATCGACACCATCCAGTTGCACATGACGCCGCGCAGGAACAACGTCAGCATCCCGGCGGCGCCGTGCTCGGCGTAGCCGACCGTCCGCCCCGCACCGATGTCCCCGATCGCCTGACCGACGGCATCCGGTTCGACACTGAACCCGTAGGTGAAGTAGACCGCCATGAACACCGCGACGGTGAGCGCGCCGAGCAGGTTGCCGACGAACACCAGGCCCCAGTTGCGCAGCATCGGCTTGAGCGTCACACCCGGGCGCTTGTCCAGCCAGGCCAGCGGCACCAGCGTGAAAACCGCTGTCAGAAGATCGAATCCGAGGAGGTGCAGCATGCAGAAGCCGACCGGGAAGAGCACCGCGCCCAGCAGTGGCTCCCCCGTCTTGACCGAGATCGTCACCGCGAAGGCCGCGGCGAGGGCCAGGATCGCGCCGGCCATGAAGGACCGGATGAGCGTGTCACGGGTGGACATGAACACCTTGGACTCGCCGGCATCGATGATCCGGATGGCGAGCTCGGCGGGTTTGACATAGGACATGGGCTGATTCCTTTCGGTGGGATTCACCACTGGTAGGGCAGGAACTTGCCGTCGATGGTCACGACGACGCGGTCTCCACCGGGATCCGCGCGCCGCTCGAACGAGACGTTGCAGTTGATCGCGCTCATGATGCCGTCGCCGAACTCCTCATGGATCAACGCCTTGAAGGCCGGTCCGTAGACGTTGATGAGCTCCACGAACCGGTAGATCGTCGGGTCGGTCTGCAGCGCAGGATCGGCGGTCCGGTAGGGCTGCCGCTGCAGTGCGGCAACGGTTTCGGGGCTGAGGTCGAGCAGGTCGCCGGCCGCGACGGCTTCCTTGGCCGGCATCGGATGGCTGCCCAGCAGAGCCGCCACCGTCCACACCAGCGGTCGGTCGATGTGCTCGGCCAGCTTCTGCCAGCTGATCCCGGTTGCCGAACGCCGTTGTTCGATCTCGGTGATGACGGGTGAGGCGGGGTCGTAGACCATGCGCGGGTTCCTTCCGTGAATTGCGGGGTGGGGTTGCTCTGGCTCCATATCACCGCGTCGGCGGCGCCATGCCCATGGCAGAAGACGCACGGAATCCGGCGTTTTGCGCAGTGCGGCGCTGCCCGGGCGTCGTTTAACCGCGTCGTAACGAACGGAGAAACACCTCGAAACGCCTTGCGCCTAGCCTCGGCTCATCATCGGCAGCCAGGTGGGAGCATGGTCAACCAGACGAATCTCGGCGCGCGGCCGCTCGATGTCGGGACGCTGTCGGCGGCTCTCGATGTCGCGCCGACCCCGCTGTGGGTGATCGGCCCCGACGGCACAGTGGCGCTGGCGAATCAGGCAGCTCTGAGCATGCTCGGCTACCGGTCCGACGATGACGTGATCGGCGCACCCAGCCACGACACCCTGCACGAGTGGCACCCCGACGGCTCCCGCTACCCGTCGCAAACCTGTCCGATCCTCGATGGTTGCGGTTCCCCCGGCGTGACGGCACACGAATGGTTCATCTCCCGGGCCGGGCAACCCATCCCCGTCACCTGGTCGGCGAGACCATTGGGGACCGACGGCACCCGACTGCTCGCGTTCGCCGATGCGACGGAACGACTGGCGGCCCGCCCGTCCGGCATCGGCAACGAGCCCGCACGCACGGAGTTACGGGCACGGCTGCTCGCACATGTGCGAACCCGATTCCGTGACCCTGATTTCACGGCGGCCAGGCTGGCCGCCGAGTTCCATCTCTCGTTGCGCACCGTCCAACAGGTGTTGGCAGCGGACGGTCGCTCGCCGGCGATGGAGATCCGCACGCAGCGACTGGAACTCGCGAGTGCGCTAATCTCCCAGGGCTCCTCGGTGAGCCACGCCGCCCGCGCCAGCGGCTTCGCCGACCCAGGCACCTTCAACCGCGCCTTCCGACGCCAGTTCGGCGTCCCGCCGAGCGAATGGGCCAGGCGGGCCGGCTGAGCGGCTACTCGACGGTGACCGACTTGGCCAGGTTGCGCGGCTTGTCCACGTCGTAACCCCGCGCCTGCGCCACGCCGGCGGCGAACACCTGCATGGGGATGGTCGAGAGCAACGGCTGGAAAAGCGTTGACACCGCGGGGATCTCGATCAAGTGATCGGCGTAGGGCGCCACGGTGTCGTCGCCCTCCTCGGCAATGACGATCGTGACCGCGCCACGGGCCTGGATCTCGCGGATGTTGCTCAGCAGCTTGGAATGCAACATGGCCGCACTCTTGGGCGAGGGCATCACCACGATGACCGGCAGGTCATCCTCGATCAGCGCGATCGGCCCGTGCTTGAGCTCACCGGCGGCGAACCCCTCGGCGTGCATGTAGGCGAGTTCCTTGAGTTTGAGCGCACCCTCCAGCGCCACCGGGTAGCCGACGTGGCGGCCCAGGAACAGCACCGCGGAGGCGTGCGCGAAACGCTGCGCCAGCGCGGTCACCGGCTCCATGCAGGTCAGCACGCGTGCCACCTGATCGGCCATGGCCTCGAGGTCGTGGTATTCGCGGGCCACCTCGTCGGCGTACTTGGTGCCGCGGGCCTGCGCCAGCGCCAGCCCGACCAGATAGTTCGCGGTCAGCTGCGCCAGGAACGTCTTGGTCGACGCCACGCCGATCTCCGGTCCGGCGCGGGTATAGAGCACCGCGTCGGCCTCGCGGGGGATCTGGCTGCCGTTGGTGTTGCAGATGGCCAGCACCTTGGCCTTCTGCTCCTTGGCGTGCCGCACGGCCTCCAGCGTGTCGGCGGTCTCCCCCGACTGCGAGATGGCGATCACCAGTGTGCTGCGGTCCAGAACCGGGTCGCGGTATCGGAATTCGCTGGCGAGCTCCACCTCGACGGGCAACCGCGTCCAGTGCTCGATTGCGTACTTGGCCAGCATGCCGGAGTGGTAGGCGGTGCCGCAGGCGACGATGAAGACCTTGTCGACCTCGCGTAGCTCCTGATCGGAGAGCCGCTGTTCGTCGAGCACGATCCGGCCGTCCACGAAATGGCCGAGCAGGGTGTCGGCCACGGCGGCGGGCTGCTCGGCGATCTCCTTGAGCATGAAGTACTCGTAGCCACCCTTTTCGGCGGCCGAGAGGTCCCAGTCGATATGAAAAGGCCGGGCATGCACGTCGTCACGGTCGCCGGCGAAGTTGTAGATCTCGTACCCGTCGGAGGTGATGACCACGGCCTGGTCCTGGCCGAGTTCGACTGCCTCACGGGTGTATTCGATGAACGCCGCCACATCGGAGCCGATGAACATCTCGCCGTCCCCGACACCGACCACCAGCGGGGTGGAGCGACGCGCGGCCACGATGGTGCCCGGTTCGTCGGCGAAGGCGAACACCAGGGTGAAATGGCCCTCCAACCGTCGCAGCACCGACAGCACGGAGCCAACGAAATCGCCGGCGGTGTCCCCGGCGCGGTAGGCCTGCGCGACGAGGTGCACCGCGACCTCGGAGTCGGTGTCGCTGGCGAACTCGACGCCCGCAGTCTCCAGCTCACCGCGCAGGACCGCGAAGTTCTCGATGATGCCGTTGTGCACGACGGCGAACTTGCCGCTGGCATCGCGGTGCGGGTGCGCATTGCGGTCGGTGGGGCGTCCGTGCGTGGCCCACCGGGTGTGCCCCATACCGGTCGTCCCGCCCAGGTCACCGGGTCCGGCGTCCTTGAGTGCCTCTTCCAGATTGGCCAACCGGCCCGCCCGCCGCTGCACGGTGAGCCCACCGGCGCCGTCGAGTAAGGCCACCCCGGAAGAGTCGTAACCGCGGTATTCCATCCGCCGCAGCGCATCGACGACGACCTCGCAGGCGGGGCGCTGCCCGACATAGCCGACGATTCCACACATAGGGTCCCAGGGTAGTGCAGCGGCCGCCCGAGCCCCGCTTCGCGCGAAGGCACCGTGCTCATCGACACAGTCGCCGGCGCCGAACCACCCGGTCGGCGCGCCGGGCGGCCGGCGTCGACTAGGGTCCTATCCGTGGCCAAGACGAAGAAACTCTTCGCTGCTCTGACCCGGCGCGGACCGCACCGTGTCCTGCGCGGAGACCTCGCTTTCGCCGGCCAGCCCGGCGTCGTCTACACCCCCGAGTCGGGCCTGAGCCTGCCGGGCGTGGCATTCGGCCACGACTGGCTGGCCGCCGCCGACCGTTATGCGGGCACCCTGGAGCACCTGGCGTCCTGGGGCATCGTCGCGGCGGCACCCGACACCGAACGCTCGCTGGCGCCGTCGGCACTCAATCTGGCCGTCGACCTGGGCACCACCTTGGACATCATCGCCGGGGTGCGGCTGGGGCCCGGCAAGATCAGCGTGCACCCCGCCAAGCTGGGCGTCGTCGGTCACGGCTTCGGCGGATCGGCCGCGGTGTTCACCGCCGCCGGCCTGGGGTCCCAGCTGAGGGCCGCTGCGGCGCTCTATCCCGCGGTCACCAGCCCACCCGCCGAGCAGCCGGCCGCCGCGCTGACCCTGCCCGGCCTGATCCTGCGGGCGCCGGCCGACACCACGGCGCTGAAATCCAATGCCGACGCGCTGGCACGCGCCTGGCCGGGCGCGATTCTGCGCACCGTGGCCAAGGCCGAGGCCGGCGGGCTCATCGAGGGACGCCGGTTGGCCAAGGCGGTCGGCCTGCCCGGTGCCGACAAGGGCACCCAGAAGGCGACTCGCGCGCTGTTGACCGGCTATCTGTTGTACGTCCTGACCGGCGACAAGGACTACCGCGATTTCGCCGATCCGGAGGCGGTGCTGCCCAAGACGGTCGCGCCCGACCCCGAGGCCGTGCAGCCCTCGTTGGAGGACAAGGTCGTCGCGCTGCTGAAGGGCTGACCCTCTCGCAGTATCACCAACCAACCGGTTGGTGATATAACTCTTTCATGCGCACAGGAATCTTCCTCAGCTACGCGGGCGGCTTCAAACAGGCCGTCGAGCAGGTCGTCGAACTGGAAAAGGTCGGCGTCGACATCGCGCTGGTGGCCGAGGCGTATTCCTATGACGCCATCAGCCAGCTCGGGTACCTGGCCGCCAAGACCTCGACGATCGAACTCGGATCCGGCGTCGTACCGATCTATGTGCGCACCCCGACCCTGCTGGCGATGACCGCGGCCGGCCTGGACTACGTCTCCGACGGACGTTTCCGGCTCGGCATCGGCACCTCGGGCCCCCAGGTCATGGAGGGCTTCCACGGCGTCCCGTTCGACGCCCCGATGGGCCGCACCCGCGAGGTCGTCGACATCTGCCGCCAGGTCTGGCGCCGCGAGAAGGTGAACTACGAGGGCAAGCACTACCAGATCCCGCTGCCCGAGGGCCGTGGCACCGGCCTTGGCAAACCGCTGCGCCTCATCAATCACCCTGTGCGGGAGAATATCCCGATCACCATCGCGGCACTGGGGCCGAAAAACGTTGAACTGACCGCAGAAATCGCCGAGGGCTGGCAGCCGGTGTTCTTCTACCCCGAGAAGGCCGACGAAGTGTGGGGCGACGCACTGCGGGCCGGCTACGCCAAGCGCGATCCCGCCCGGGGCCCGCTGGACATCATGGTCAGCGCCAGCCTCGCGATCGGCGATGACGTCGAGGATCGGCTGGCCTGGGCCAAACCCCAACTGGCGCTGTACATCGGCGGCATGGGCGCAAAGGGCAAGAACTTCTACCACAATCTGGCCACCCGGTACGGGTTCGGTGAGGTGGCCGACCACATCCAGGAGCTGTTCCTGGCGGGCAAGAAGGACGAGGCAATCGCCGCGGTGCCCGACGAACTGGTGCGGCACGTGTCGCTGGTCGGCCCACGCGGATTTGTCAAGGAGCGCTTGGCCGCCTACAAGGAGGCCGGCGTGACGACGATGCTGGTCCATCCGCTGGCCACCGACGACGCCGAGGCCGTGCGATTCACCGAGGAATTGGTGACGCTCGCCTCATAGTTAGGGCCAAACGGGTTCCTTGGGTATCGTGGACCACAGCGGCATCGTCTGTTCTGCCTTTTGCCGCTTCGCCAGGGCCATTTCTTGAGCCCTGCTCGATCGTCACACCGAGAGCCGCGGGAACCATCCGCGCCGGGCAGGACGACCATTCCTATCCATGGAGCATTCTTGTCTACGTTTGCCGACTTCGGCCTGCCCGAAGCCGTTGTCACCACACTCACTGCCGCTGGCATCGAGTCCCCCTTCCCCATCCAGTCCGCGACACTTCCCGATTCGCTGGCCGGCCGCGATGTGCTCGGCCGCGGTCGCACCGGATCCGGCAAGACCTACGCATTCCTGCTTCCGGTCGTCGCCCGTCTGGCCGCCTCGGCCACCCCGCGGCGTTCCGGTCAGCCACGCGCGCTGATCCTGGCCCCGACCCGCGAACTGGCCACCCAGATCGACGCGTCGCTCGCACCGTTGGCCAAGGCCACCGGCCTGCGTTCGGTGACCGTCTTCGGTGGCGTCAGCGCCGGCCCGCAGATCCAGAAGCTGCGTGACGGTGTCGATATCGTCATCGCCTGCCCCGGCCGCCTGGAAGACCACGTGAAGTCCGGTCACGCCGACCTGTCCGCAGTGCAGATCACCGTGCTCGACGAGGCCGACCACATGGCCGACCTCGGCTTCCTGCCCCCGGTGAAGCGCCTGCTCGACCGCACCCCGCGCGACTGCCAGCGGCTGCTGTTCTCGGCCACCCTCGACGGCGGCGTCGACGTGCTGGTCCAGCGCTACCTGCGCAACCCGATCGTGCACAGCGTGGACTCCGAGAATTCACCGGTCTCCACACTGATCCACCACGTCCTGCACGTCGACGGCGCAGCGCGATTCGACGTGCTGGCCGACCTGGCCGCCTCACCCGGGCGCACCATCGTGTTCGCCCGCACCAAGTACGGCGCAAAAGGCCTTGCCCGCAAGCTGAATTCACGCGGTGTGTCGGCAGTCGAACTGCACGGCAACCTTTCCCAGAACGCCCGTACCCGCAACCTCGGGGCATTCTCCGATGGCTCCGCCTCGGTGCTTGTCGCCACCGATATTGCCGCGCGCGGTATCCACGTCGACGATGTCAACCTGGTGGTGCACGCCGACCCGCCGGTCGAGCACAAGGCCTACCTGCACCGGTCCGGGCGTACCGCGCGTGCCGGCAACGATGGCACCGTGGTGACCCTCATGGTCGACGACCAGGTCGCCGATGTGCGGGTGCTGACCCGCAAGGCCGGCGTCAAGCCGACCATCACCAAGTTCAGCGGCGCCTCACACCCGGTGCTGCTGGAGATCGCCCCCGGCGAGCGGTCCTTCACCGGCGGTCTCGTGATCGACACCCCGGAACCCCCGGCGCGCACCGCGCAGCAGCCCGGACGGCGCCGCAGGCCGCAGCGTGCCGGCGGCACCGGTGCGGCGGGTTCGGGCCACACCGGCGGCGGTCGCTCCAGTGGCGGTCGCGGCGGACAGCGCCGCAGCGGTTCCGGAACGGCGCGCACCGGCTCGCGCTAACAGTCCTTCGATCAAAATCGACGAAATGGTCACGCCAGACCTCTTGGCAACGACCATCTCGTCGATTTTGCGTTTCACCCGCAGTTCCTAGCTCAGGGACCGGCTTGGGGCAGCTCGTCGGCCGCGATCTCGCACGGCGTGTCGGCCGGTACCGGCTCGGCGGGCGCCGCCACCGCCGGATCGGCCAACGGCTCGGGGACCGGTGTCGGCACCACCGGTTCCGGTGGCACCGCAACGGGTGCAACGGGTTCCGCCGGCGCTTCGGCCTCCGCCTGCTCGACCGGCTCTTCGGCGGCCCCCTCTTCCGCAGGCGGTTCCGCGTCCTCCGGGTCTTCGTCGTCCTCGTCGTCCTCGTCGTCGGGGTCCCGCTCGGTCAGACCGTCCAGTTCGTCGGCCTCCGGCTCATCGTCGGCGAGGGAATCCAGTTCACCGGCGGCGCCCAGACTTTCACCGAGCCCACCATCGGAACCCAACAGTCCGCCCAGCATGTCGGCGAAGGACTGTCCGAGACCCGATAGACCCGACATGCCCGAACCGAGCGGCGACGCGCCCGACGCCATGGGTGCCGCAGCCATCGGATCGGCCACCGGCGGCGGTGGGGGCGGCGGCGGGGTGGCGGTAGCGGCCACAGGCAGCGCGGCCGGGGCAACGGTCGGCCCGACCGGGATCTGCGCGGGCGCAGCATCCGCAGGTGCCGGACCTGCAACGAAGCCGGCCGGCGCCACCGAGGCACGAGCTGCAGGCGCGGAATCTGGTTCGGCGGCAACAGGGATGGTCCCGGACAGACCGGGACGGTCGAAGACAACCGTTGCCTGCGAAGCGATGGCGGCGGCCGCATCTCGGTACGCCTGCCGGATCGCCGTCTCGGTGTCGCGCATCGTGGAAGCCCAGTCGAGGGCGATATCGTTGGCCACGAACGGCGCGACGTGCATGTCCACCATTTCACTGGCGGCGGCCCGATCCCCGGCACCGGTCGTGACGGTGCGGGCCGCGCTCAGCCACTCGGCTCTCGTCCCGCGCGCCTCGATGCCCTGGGTGCTGTCGACCTTGGCATCGATCAACTGCCACAGGTGGTTTCGCAACTCACCGAGCGCGGCCACGCTGGCGCGCAGTCCGTCGACGACGGTAGCCGCCGTTTCGGTATGGCGCACAAGGTGATCGACCGCCGCCACGGCCCCGGCGCCCCGCCACACCGCGGCCAGCGCGCGTCGGGCCTGTTCCTGCAGCACCAGTGCCGCCTCGGCCGCGGCGAGCGCTTCCGACAGCGTGCGGCGGTCGTCGTCGAGCGCTTGGAGATCCAGTCCCTCCTCAGCGGTGTAGGCGGCGTGCAGGTGTGCCGGCTCCGGCACCGAATGCCCGAGCCGGCGGCAGGCCCGCACATACTCGGTCATCACCTCGGCCGCGGGCGCTCCCGCGGCAAGCATGCCGTTCATCCGATCCGGCGGGCCGCGCGGTCATCGATCTGCGCATAATCCTCGGCGGAAACCCGGAGTTGCGCAGCGATCTCACGAGAGCTACCTGACCAGCCATGCAGTGCGCCGATCGCGTGCTCGACAGACCGGCGCACCTGGGCTCCCGCGTCGGTGTACTCCCGGCCGGCCCGCGCACCGGTGAAGGCCAGCGCACTCTGGCAGCGCTGCCACGCGCCATCCACCTGATCGGCGGCATCGTCGTAGCGGTGCGCGATATCGAGTACCGCGGCGACATCCATCCGGGCTGAATCGGTGAGTCCCATACCCAGATTGGACGCAGCGGCGCCCGGTTCGGTTCCCTCCCGGCGAAACTAGTTCTGCCGGCTGACCGATTCGGCGACCCGCACCGCGAGCTGGCGAGCGGTGTCGGCGTCGGCGGCTTCCACCATGACCCGAACCACCTGCTCGGTTCCCGAGGGGCGCAGCAGGATCCGGCCGGTGTCACCGAGCTCGGCCTCGGCCGCGGCGACCGCGGTCCGCACCGTGGCCGCCTGGGCGACGGTCGTCTTGTCCGCCACCGCGACATTGATCAATACCTGCGGCAACGTCTGCATCGGCGCACACAGCTCGGCCAGCGTCGAACCGGTGTGCGCCATCCGCGACATCAACCGCAGTCCGGTGACGATCCCGTCACCGGTGGTGCCAAAGCTCGGCAGCACGATATGGCCGGACTGCTCACCACCCAGCGAGAACTCGCCGGCCCGCAGTTCCTCGAGCACATACCGGTCGCCGACCGCGGTGGTGCGGACCTCGATACCGGCCGCCCGCATCGCCAGGTGCAGCCCCAGATTGCTCATCACGGTGGCGACCAGGGTGTCCGAGGCCAGTTCCCCGGCTTCCTGCATGGCCAGCGCCATCATCACCATGATGGCGTCCCCGTCGATGAGCTCACCGCGCGCGTCCACGGCCAGGCACCGGTCGGCGTCACCGTCGTGAGCCAGGCCCAGGTCGGCGCCATGAGCAAGCACCGCCTGCTGTAACTGCTCCATATGGGTGGAACCGCAGCCGTCGTTGATGTTGAGACCGTTGGGCTCGGCGTTCAGGGTGATGACCTCGGCACCCGCCGCCCTGTAGGCCAGCGGCGCGGCGGTATAGGCCGCGCCGTTGGCGCAGTCGACCACCACCTTGATGCCGTCCAGCCGGGCGGTGACGGCCTTGGCGACGTGGCGCAGATAGCGGTCCAGGGCGTCCTCGGCATCCACGACCCGCCCGATGCCGCCACCCAGGGGACGGACACCCGGACCAGAGGTCAACAACTCATCGATGCGGTCCTCGGTGGCGTCGTCGAGCTTGTGCCCGCCGGGGCCGAAGATCTTGATGCCGTTATCGGGCATCGGATTGTGTGACGCGGAGATCATGATGCCGAAATCGGCGTCATAGGCGCTGGTCAAGTACGCCACTGCGGGAGTGGGAAGCACTCCGACGCGCAGCGCATCGATGCCCTCACTGGTCAGCCCGGCGATGACCGCGGCCTCCAGCATCTCGCCGCTGGCGCGTGGATCGCGGCCCACCACGGCGAACCTGCGCCGGGCGCCGCCCGACGAGCCCAGCCGCCGCGCAGCGGCTGCGCCCAGAGCGAGCGCCAACTCGGCGGTCAGGTCGAGGTTGGCGACTCCGCGCACGCCGTCGGTGCCGAACAGTCGAGCCATGCCCACAAATTTCTCACACAGGACGCCCAAAGAGCCAACTGACAACCCCTGAGGCCGTCTCGGCGCCCAACCGATACCCGATCGTGCCCCGAACGGACCACCGCCCGCACCCTGTCGGGTACGGGCGGTGGGTGGTGCTGCTGTTCGACCTGATCTCGCTACCCGACGGGTGCGGGGACAGGCGTCGTGGTCGTGGTGGTGGGCTCCTCGTCGCCGGTCACGTCATCCGGTGCCGGCACCTCGGTCTCCGTCACGGGCTCCTCGGAGAAGGAAGCACCCTCTGCGGTGCCGGGCGCATCGATGACACCGGAGGTACCGTCCTCGACGGTCGCGGTGTTCTGCCGGAAGTCGACGGCGCCGATGTCGTTGTTGCACACGCTCTGCTGCGTGCCACTGGCGTCGACACTCTCGGCGACGGTGGAGATCGTGGTGGCATCGCTGTCGCAGACGCCTGCGGCGATCTGGGTGGCCGTCTCGATCGGCACACCGGTGAGGACACCGGCCGTGCCGATGGCGAGGTCCACGCGGCCGTCGCCGGGCTCGGCGTTGGCCGCTGCGGCCCCTCCGAACAGGAGAAGAGCGCTACCAAGGGCGGCACCGGCGGTTACTCGGGTCACGGTCATTTTCTTCATGTGCATCCTTTCAGTCAGCGGAGCGGTGCCGGTCCCCCACGAGCTGACTGATCTCGTACCGACGGCAGATTCTCTGCCTGGGCGCATCGTTCAGCGCCCCCGCTTCCACACCCAAGGTGGTTCACCGTTGCGTGCGGTGTCAAACCTGCCCCGCAAACATCGCTGTCAGGGCCAACATGTCGCCGGGTCCCGGGAGTTCGCTGTCAGCGATGGCTTTGCAGGCCAAAACGCCGTGATGAACAGTCATGGGCCCGGACGTGGCGACACCCGCGACCTCGTTACCCACGCCCTACCGCCGAGAGCTCAGCAAACAAGGTCACGATAAAAAGAAACCGCCGGGTGCGGATCGGAATCCACACCCGGCGGTGTCCAGACTGAACAGATCAGCGCTTGCTGTACTGCGGAGCCTTACGGGCCTTCTTGAGGCCGTACTTCTTGCGCTCGATGGCGCGCGGGTCACGCGTGAGGAAGCCGGCCTTCTTCAGGGCCGGACGGTCCTCGGGCTGCACGATGATCAGTGCACGCGCGATGGCCAGACGCAGTGCGCCGGCCTGCCCGGACGGGCCGCCGCCGTCGAGGTGGGCGTAGATGTCGAAGCTGTCCACCCGATCCACGATCACCAGCGGAGCCTTGATCAGCTGCTGGTGCACCTTGTTCGGGAAGTAGGCCTCCAGACTGCGTCCGTCGAGGTGGAACTTGCCGGTGCCGGGCACCAGACGCACTCGGACGACGGCTTCCTTGCGGCGACCGACGGTCTGGATGGGGCGGTCGATGTAGATCGGCTCGCGCGGAGCGGCTTCCTCGACTGCGGCTTCCACGACAACGCTCTCGTCGACGGTTTCGGTCGCCTCGGGCGCCTGCGCGGCGTCTTCGGTCACGTCCACCTCGACAACCTCGGTCTCGTTCACTTCGGTCATTGCGCCACCTGCTTGATCTCGAACGGAATCGGCTGCTGCGCGGCATGCGGATGCTCCGGGCCGGCGTACACCTTCAGCTTCTTCTGCACCTGGCGACTCAGCTTGTTGTGCGGCAGCATTCCGATGATGGCGTTCTCCACGACACGGGTGGGGTGCTTCTCCAGCAGCTCGCCGATGGTGCGCTTGCGCAGACCGCCCGGGTAACCCGAGTGGCTGTAAGCGAACTTGTTGGTGAGCTTGTCGCCGCTGACGGCGATCTTCTCGGCATTGATGACGATGACGAAGTCGCCACCGTCAACGTTGGGCGTGAATGTCGGCTTGTGCTTGCCGCGCAGCAGCTTTGCTGCTTCGACGGCGAGACGGCCGAGCACCACGTCTTGGGCGTCGATGACGTACCACGACCGCGTGGTGTCACCCGCCTTCGGCGTGTAAGTAGGCACAGTGCTTACCTTCTACTCTCGGGTTACGGTGCCGGTCAGGCGGACGCGCTCGGGGTTACCCGGCGACCGACGTTGACCCGGGACCCGTATGCCCGGTGGGGCAGCACACGCCAACGCAGCAGCTTACCGGCCGCCGTCACCCCAGGTCAAAACGCCCAAACCGCGGCCCGACGTGACGACGACGGCGACAAATCTCAGGAGATCTCGCGATCGACGTCACGGTCGAGGGATTCCAGGGACCGCGAGGTGTCCTTGAGGTCGACGCCGGACCGCCCGAGCGCCACCGCCCCGCCGATCAGGCCGGCGGCCACCCGTGCCGCCTCGGTGTATCCCAGCCCGTCGGGCGGGTGGATGTTGGAGATGCAGTTGCGATCGGCGTCGGTGCGGCCGGGCCGCGGCAGGTGCGTCAGGTAGATGCCGAGGCTGTCGGCGACGCTCAGACCGGGACGTTCCCCGATGATCAGCACCAGTGTGCGCACCCCCTGCGCGGCCGCGATGTGATCGCCGAGCGCCACCCGGGCCTGGGTGGCGATCACCGGCGGCGCCAGGGTGTACCGATCACCCAACCGATCCACCAGGGCCGTCAGCAGTGCGGCCCCGTGATGGCTCAGCGCGGTCGGCGACAGTCCGTCGGCCAGCACGAAGCCGATATCGGCCGGGCTGGGCGGTACGTCCATGTCATCCGAGGGCATCCGGCCCAGATCCGGGCGGCGCAGGTATTCATCGCGGGTGGTGGCCCGGCTGGTCACCAGCACCGGATCGCCGATGCCGGCCGCACGCACCGCAGCGGCGAGCGCATCGGCGTCCAACGGGATGTGGACGGCATCGCGGGCCGCGGCGTGCGCGGCCGCCAGTTCCAGGACCTCACGGGTGGGCAGCGCGGTACCGGCCCGGCCCAAACCGATCCTGGCCTGGGTGGTCTTGCGCAGTTCGGCCCAGAACTCCTGGACCGCGGGATCAGATGTCACGCCGCTCCTCAGGTGGCAGAGGTGAGCGCACGCAACGGTGAGTGCGTCAGATCGAACGGTGTCAGCCGGCCGGTCTCGTCGACCATCCCGACCTTGCGCAGCCAGTCCTCGAACTCCGGCGCCGGCCGCAGCCCCAGGGTGCGGCGGGTGGTCAGCACATCGTGGAAGGACAGGCTCTGATAGCCGAGCATCACGTCATCGGCTCCCGGAACGGTGATCACGAACGCCGCCCCGGCCGCAGCCAGCAGCGTCAGCAGGGTGTCCATATCGTTCTGGTCGGCCTCGGCGTGGTTGGTGTAGCAGACGTCGACGCCCATCGGCAGCCCGAGCAGCTTGCCGCAGAAGTGGTCTTCGAGGCCGGCCCGGATGATCTGCTTGCCGTCGTACAGGTATTCGGGGCCGATGAAGCCGACGACGGTGTTGACCAGCAGCGGGTTCAGATCACGCGCGACCGCATAGGCCCGCGTCTCCAGGGTCTGCTGATCGACCGGTTTGCCGCCGACGCCCAGGTGGGTGTGTGAGCTGAGCGCCGACCCCTGCCCGGTCTCCAGGTACATCACGTTGTCGCCGACGGTCCCCCGCCCCAGGCTCATGGCGGCCTCGCGGCCCTCCCGCAGCAGCGCGATATCCACGCCGAAGGCGGAGTTGGCGCCCTCGGTGCCGGCGATGGACTGAAACACCAGGTCGACCGGTGCGCCGCTCTCGATCAGCCCGATGGTGGTGGTGATGTGCGACAAGACGCAGGACTGCACCGGGATGTCGTAGCGGGTGCGGATGGAATCGAGCAGCACCAGCAGGTCGGCGGTGGCCTGCGGGGAATCCGTCGCCGGGTTGATGCCGATCACCGCGTCCCCGCAGCCCAGCAACAGCCCATCCAGCACGGCGGCCGCGATACCCCGCGGGTCATCGGTCGGATGGTTGGGCTGCAGCCGGGTCGCCAAGGTGCCGGGCAGCCCGACGGTGGTGCGGAACGACGCGGTGACCGTGGTGGCCGCCGCGACCGCGATGAGGTCCTGGTTGCGCATGATCTTGCTGACCGCGGCCACCATCTCGGGGGTCAGCCCCGGGGCGATGGACGCGATCCGCATGGCGCTGTCGTCATGCGAGGAGGTCTCCAGCAGCCAGTCCCGCAGGCCGCCCACCGTCAGTCCCGATATCGCCGAAAAGGCCTGGCGGTCATGGGTGTCCATGATCAGCCGGGTCACCTCGTCGGTGTCGTAGTCGACAACGTCCTGATTGAGGAAGGTGTCCAGCGGCAGGTCTGCGAGCACCCACGCGGCGGCCGCGCGTTCCGCGTCGTGTTCGGCGGCGCACCCGGCGAGTTGGTCGCCCGAGCGCAGCGGTGTGGCCTTGGCCATCACCTCCACGAGTCCGTCGAAGGCGTAGCTGACGCCCGAGACCTGCTGCCGGTAGATCACTTGAGCTCGCTCTCCGCTCTCGCGAGCATCGCGAATTCCTCATCGGGGGAATTCGACACCAGTTTGTGGCGGCTGTACACCGCGAAATAGAGCATGAACGCGGCGAACACACCCAGGCACCACCCGGCGGCGACGGGGTCGACCAGGAAGGTCGCGATGACAGCGAACACGCCGATGACGAGGGCGAAGCCGGTGGTCACGACGCCGCCCGGGGTGCGGTAGGGACGCGGCATCTCCGGTTCGCGGCGGCGCAGCACGATATGGCTGATCATCATCAGCACATAGCTCAGTGCCGCCCCGAAGACCGCCATGTTCAGCAGCATCGCGCCCTGGCCGGTCAGGGAGAGCACGAACCCGATGATCCCGGGCACCAGCAAGGCGAGGAAGGGTGCCTTGCGCGCGTTGGTCACCGACAGCGTCTTGGGCAGGTACCCGGCCCGCGACAGCGCGAACAACTGTCGCGAATAGGCGTAGATGATGGAGAAGAAGCTGGCAATCAGACCGGCGAGGCCGATGTAGTTGACGACCTTGGCGGCTGTCCCGTCGCCCAGCGCCTCCACGAGTGGGTTACCCGAGCTCGACATCGCGTCGGCTCCGCCGGCGCCGGTGGTGAGGATCAGCACGGTCGCGCAGGTGACCAGCAGCACGGCCATGCCGGCGATGATGCCGCGCGGCACGTTCCGCTCCGGGTTGGCGGTCTCCTCGGCCGCCAGCGGCACGCCTTCGATCGCGAGGAAGAACCAGATGGCGAACGGGAAGGCCGCCCAGATGCCCATGTAGCCGTTGGGCAGCCAACTGGAGGCGCCGGCGGCGGTCTCGTCGACGGCCATGTCGGTGAGATTGGCGACGTCGAAATGCCCGATGGCGGCGATCGCGAACACCAGCAGGCCGACCAGCGCGATCGCGGTGATCACGAACATCACCTTGAGCGCCTCACCCACACCCGCGAGGTGGATACCGATGAAGATCAGATACGCGGCCAGGTACACCCACCAGCCGTCGGTGATGCCGAACAGCCCCAGCGACTCGACGTAGGCCCCGATGAAGGTGGCGATGGCCGCCGGCGCGATGGCGTACTCGATGAGAATGGCTGTGCCGGTGGCGAAACCACCCCAAGGACCGAGCGCCCGCCGCGCGAAGGTGTAGCCGCCACCGGCGGCAGGCAGCGCCGAGGACAGCTCCGCCATGCCCAGCACCAGCGCCAGGTACATGCCGGCGATGATGACGGCCGCGATGGCCAGCCCGCCGAAACCACCCTCCGCGAGGCCGAAGTTCCAGCCCGAGTAATCACCGGAGATGACATAGCTGATGCCGAGACCGGCCAACAGCACCCAGCCCGCGGTGCCCGACTTGAGCTGACGCTTTTGCAGATAGTCCGCACTCTCGAGGTGTTCTTCAACACCGGCCACTTGGAACTCCTTCGTTCACAGTGCAATCAGATTCTTGTGGGGCTCTTGATATTCCGTGCGCTGGTGCGCCGGTCTGGACCCGGTCGCGAAACCGGCGTCATACGTTCACGCGTCCGGCTGCTCACCGCGAGACAACCTAAAGGTCTGATTCCCAACCTTTGATACAGCAGTATCGTCCGTAAACGCGGCCGTGTCCACCCCAGAATGTCCATTTCCGCCCGGCGTGTGGCCGCGGTGAATCGCTTCTGGACGAATCCGATCAGATTCGCGGGATCAGCTCGCGCTGCGCAGATTCGACTCGGCGAGATCGAGCATGTCGCGCCAGAACCGCGACCGGTCCGAACGGATACCCGCTACTGCGGCCGCACGCCAGTGCTCGATATGGGGCCGGAAGGAACGATGCTCGTCGAGCAGATCCGCGGTGGCCGCGACCAGCTCGCCGTCGATGTGGTCGTCGACGCCCAGCGCGCGCCACACCCGCGACATCTTGCGCAGGTTTCGACGATGCTCGCGCAGCGCCGACAGCAGCCACCGCACCGAGGTCCGGGAGTCGTCATCGAGCCATTCGGCGTCGCAACAGCCGTTCAACAGGGCGCTCTGCGCCTTGACCGAATCGTCGATGGTGCGCAGCGAGTCCAGGATCTGCGCCCGCAGTTGCGGGTTGTCGACCGGGGCGACGGTCACCGGGGAGCCGACCGCAGCGGGATTCCGACGACGATGCGTGCGGCATTGTGACCCGCAACCCGAGCCACCGCAGCCGTCGCGGGGGCCTCGCTGAACAATCCGGCAACCGATTCCGGCAGCTTGGCATGCATGATGGCCACCCGGCCCGTGCGGTCGGCCCCGACACCGACCTCCAACGAGGACCTCTCCGCGGCGCGGCGCGCCAGGTCGACGGCAGACCGATCGCCGGTCGTCCGCTCCAGGACGTAGGGCACCCCCTCCTCCTCGATCCCGGCCAGCACCTCGACCTCGATGGCCGATTGCGCGGCGCTGATCACCAAGATGGCGGGCTTCTCAGGCTGACCACCCTCAAGCATCGACCGAGATCCTGTCCGGAGCCCCGTGGGTCGCGGCATACGCGGCGACCAGGCCCGAGGCGACCGCGTTTCGCGGCCCTTCGGTACCTCGCACGTTCCCTGTGCCACAGACGATTCCATAGGGAGCCACAGCATCCGCGATGAGGTCGGGAATCTCGAAATCCAGTGCACATCCCCCCAGCAGCACGACGAATCCGATCCGGCGCAGATCACCGTGCGGCGCGATACCGCGCAGCGCCCGCAGCGCGTTCACGACGAACACGCGCTCCTTGGCCGTGCGGCGCACCGCGCGGATCCGGTCCAGCGAATGCCGGGTCGGGATCGGATTCATCCCCGTTGCCGTCAGCGTCACCACGCGCGCAAACGCGTTGGGCGACAATGGCTTCTCGAAGAACTGAACGGTACCGTTCTCCAGCCTCACATGAAAGAAGCTCTCCGCCTTGCCGAGCGGGAACTGTTTGATTTCCTCGGCCAGTTCGAGGTTGTCCAGACCCAACTCGGCATCGATCAGTTTGGTCACCAGGTCTCCGGCACCGGCCAGATGCACCGCCTGGGTGGCGCCGTCGCTGTCGATCACCGCGGCGTCGGTGGAGCCGCCGCCCATGTCCAGCACGACGAGTGGCTTGTCGGTGCCCGGCGTGGTGAGCGCACCGAGCACCGCCATCTCGGCCTCCACCCCTCCCACCACCGCGGCGATCCGCCCGCAACCGGCGTCGGCGAGCGCGGCCGCCACCGCGTAGGCCACCGCCTGCATACCGCTCTCCTTGGTGCGCACCATGGCCGCCAGCGCGACGGCGTTCTCCAGGGCGACCTCGCCGGCCACACCACCGCGAACCTCCTGCGGCACCAGGGTGTCGATGGCCAGCAGGTCCTGGATGTGCACATCGGCCAACGCATGCTTGGACAGATCGGCCATGCTCTGGCGGACGTTGGAGATCATGCCGCCGGTGTTGGTCCCGGACTCCCCCAGCACATCGCGCAGTGGGCTGACCCTTTCCACCTCGGCCATGATCTCCGCTGCGCCACGCGAGACGTCGATGCTCCCGCGTTTGGCGGCACCGATGAACTCCAGGGACCCGGCCGGAATCGTCCGGTCCTCGACATCACCGGAGGGCGTGCGGATCACGACGGCCGAACGATTACCGGTCAACGCCCGCGCCACCGGGGAGACCACCCGGGTCTGATCGGGGTCGAGCTCGAAAATGGTCGCCAGGCCATAGGCATTGGACAAGGTACGAATCGACTGACCCGGTCCGGCCACCTCCACCGCCGCCAACATGCCCACCGGCACCGCGTCGACCCGCGACACCTCGTCGATGATCGGGATCGGACGGTTCAGCCGGTTGGCCACCAGCACCGCATCGTCGTTACCCAGAATCGCGGCGGTGACATCGACCCCGCGTTCCACCGCGGCGTTGAGGGTGCTCGCGGTGAGGTCGAAGTCGACACCCCGTGGTACCACCACGATCACGCGATCCCCGGGCTCCGTCTCGGGAAGGGCCCCGAAGTCGACGATGGTGCCGACGCCGAGCCCCCGGCCTCCCGGCGTGCGGGGATCGTGGCCGATCATGGTCGACTCGGTGATGATCGTCTCGGTGATGGTCTCCATCGCCAATCCACTGATCACCGGTGTTGCCTCGTTGAGCAGGATCACATCCAGGTCGGCCAGCCGGATCCCGGCGTCCTGGGCGGCGCGGGTCACCGCCGTGACCACACCGTCGACGTTCTTGACGGTGCCCTTGATCCCGGTCGTCCGGGTCAGGGCGACGCCGACGTAGCGCACCGACCCGTCCCGGTCGATGAGGGCGACGCTGGCCTCGGTCGTGGAGTTGCCGATATCGACCCCGACCACCGTCACACTCACCGATCGAACCCCTTTCCTTGTCCTGCTCGGAGATTGTCCGGCGCCAAGTTCAGACGGCGGCGGCAGAGAACCTGGCGACCACCTCGACGGGCTTGGCACCCTTGCGGATCTGTTCGGTCTCCTTGAGGTGCAACAGCGCCGCCTTGGCCTGCCACCGCGGCCGCGCCATCTGGTCATTCAGCGTCGGAACCGGCTCCGGGGACTCCCCTTTCGCGTACTGGGCGGCGTTGGCGCCGATATTGCGATAGGTCTCCAACGTCAGCAGCGGACACTGCGGAAACAGTTCCAGGCTCGACAGCCTCGGCAGGTCCCGCTGGTGGATCATCGAGGTGCCACGGGACAGGATCCCGATTCCGATACCCGACCCCGACAGCTTGGCCGCGGTGTGCGCCAACACCGCCAGGTCGGCACTGTGGGTGACTCGGATACAGCGAGCAGCGACCTCCTGCTCCTCGATGCCCGCCAAGATCTGACGCACCACCTCCGCGTGCGGGATGTCCACGATGGTCTGGCTGAAGAAGTCGGCGAAGGCCGGTGAGATGGCCAGCACCACCTCATCGCTGCGCGTGCCGCGCTGCGCCGGACCGATCTCCTCGAAGGTCAGCGTGCGCGGCGCGTCGTTCAATGTGGGCGACATGGTCATTCCACCTCCTGTTCCGGGTTCGATGCGCTGGTGACGTGGCGCAGCCGTTTCATCTCTTCCCAGCGCGCGCCCGACGGCCGGTAACCGGTGTTGGGCCCGTTGTAGTCATTGGCATCGTTGACCGCCGACAACGGCTCCAGATCACGGGTCATGATCGCCGATGTCTGCAAGAGGTCGCCCGAAACACGTTGCCGCAGAACGGTCAACAGGTTGGACGCGACATCGGAGAATCCGGTGGCCTCCAGCGCCTTGACCAGGTCGAGTCCGGTCACATTGCGGTCCATCACCTGCTGGGCGCCCTTGAGATCCTCCAGTACATCCCGCGGGATGCACTCCCGGCTCCCGTTGGCATAGACGGCCGCATCGATCTCGGCATCGCTGATGGGTGGCAGGTCGAGGTGCGCGAAGACTGCCTGCAGGGCCTTGGCCGCCCGGGTTCGTACCGCCAGGATCTCGGACTCCTTGACATGGCGCAGGCCGCCGTCGATCTGCAGATCCCGCTGGATCGTGTTGAAGTCGTCGAAATCGTCGCTGTCCACGTTGGACCCGGCGAACATGTTGTCGTAGTTGGGAACCGCGGAGTAGCCCGAACAGACGAAGTCGGTACCGGGCATCATCTGTGGCATCAACCGCGCGGTGCGCCGCATGGCCGAGTGGGAGAAGGACTGGTCGTTGCCGGAGGCACACTCCAGGTCCACCGCCGAAGCGATCAGGTTCTCCGCCGCCACCGCACGGATGCCTGCCGGCACCGCACCGGGTACACCGATGCACGAGATCGAGCCGTTCTGCAGGCCCTGCACACCGGCACCCTTGGCGATCAATATGCAACGAATCTCCAAGTACAGCATCGACTTACCTTGCGCATTGCCCATCTGCACCTCTGATCCGGTGCCCGAGGTGAAGCGCATCTTGATTCCGCGCGACGCGTAGGCAGACGCCAGGAACGCCTTGGAGTACGGGGTGTCGTCACCGTCGACGAACACCGGTTCGGTGCCGTACACCGAGATGGTCTCGGCGTAGCCGGTGATCCCGCGCATACCCAGATCGAGCTCGGTGGCCTCCTCCAGTGCGCACTGGGTCAGCGGTCCGCCGGTACCGACCTGGCTGCCGATCTGCTGGGCCATCGCCACCAACGGTGCGTAACGCACCACGCCCAATGTGGTCTCGACTTCCGCGAATCCACGGATCGATGCCTCGGCTGCCTCACAGACCACCTGCACCGGGTTGTCCCGTGCACTCGTGCAGTGTGCCTGGTTGGCCGGGGTGCGCCGGGCCCGCATCTTCTGCATCGCCATCATGATCTCGACGATGTTCATCGTCTTGGCCACCTCGAGCAGCTTGGCCGCGGTCAGCCCCTTGGTGACCGCAATGACCTGGGCCCGAGTCACCTTGGGATCCACCATCATTGTCGCGATCTCGGCGGCATCGATGGCCATCGATGCCACGGTGGTATCCACATCGATCGCCTTGTCCGCGATGAACTGGTCGATGAAGTCGAAGTCGGCGCGGGCGATACCGTCCATCTCTACGATGACACCGTTCTCGACGCGGACGCTCGGCGCCGGGTCGTATGCGCTGTCCATCGCGACCATGCCGACTTCCGGCCACTCCTCGACGAAACCGTCGAGGTTGACCGGACGATCCTCCAGCAACATCGTGCGATGTGAATGGCGGACACCGTCCTTGCCCATCGCAGGATTCTGCGGAACTGCCGATGCTGTCACTGGTCCGATCTCCTATTCGCCGGCCGCGAGCACATCGCGGCGTTCATAGACATCAGCCGCTTCCCGCACCAATTGCGCGAGATGTTCGGCCCGGTATTGAGTCGACAATTCGTCGGCGATGGCGTCCAATTCTGCTTTGGTGGACGCGTTGGGGCGCAGTGCGTTGTAGATCTCCAGGACACGTTCATCCGAGATCACGGTCATCTCCGCGGCGCGACGAAGGTTGGCCCCGATCTGGGTCCGGCCGGACTTCTCGGCGATCTGGGCCTGCAACCTGAGCGCCTCAGGGGTGATGCGCAGATCGGCCGCCTCCACGTCCCCGGCCATCACCGCATCCATGGTGATGGCGTCGATCGACTTTCCGGTCGGAGTGAACAGCAGGTCCCTGCGATGCACGCTCAGCGGGTAGTCCACCGCCGGGTCGAGATTCGGTTCCGTCATGCACTGCTCCAGAGATTCGGGGCGGGCACAGCCCGCCCGGGATGTCATCCGCGTGACGGGGCGCCGTCACGTGTTCACATTGTGGCGGTCGTCACGTTGCACCGAGGTTGCACGCTCCGCGGCGGCGTCACAGCACGTCGGCGCCGCCGAACGCGGTCACACACGCCCGCCGTGCACCACCTCAACCCCTCGGAACTGGCCGTTGATCGCCGATTCGGCTGCCGGTCGGGCAGGTTCACGGACGTCGATGTGGTCACCCGCAGCATCCGGTGCACCTAGCCGTCTGGCCAGTTTTCGGCCTGCCCCGCCGGAAAGGCAGGTAGTCCCGGCCGTGCCCGGTGACTACCGTCAGACGGTGATGAGCACCGCCACCGATGTCCTGGAGGAGCTGTCCCGCATGGGCGGCTACTTCGCGCTGCCCCCGGTTGCACCCGGTGCGATGCGGTACCCCCACCTGGCGACCCCGGAGGTGGTGACCCGGTTCGTCGAAGCCACCCGAACGGCCATCGCCACATCGGTACGGGTCCCCGTCGACACCGTCGAGGCCCGGGTGGCCGCGTCGTCGTTCCAACTCGGGGTGGCCGCCCGACTGCTGTCGCCGATGATCGCGGGAGCGCTGTGCCGTCAGGCGATCCCGGTGCTCACTCCGGACAAGGTGTTCTTCAGCGCCCAGAATCACGCGCCGGTGTTCTCCGTGGGAGATATCGGAATTCGGGCTGTGCGCGATACCGAATCCGCGGCACGCGGAATTGCGGCGTCATTACCGACATTGTTCGACCCGCTGAACCTGACCCTGCGGGGCGTTGCGGCGTTGTCCCCGCTGGTCAGCACCGGCAACTTGGCATCTGCAGCAAACGGCGCGGTGACCGTCCTGGCGCTGACGCACCCCGAGCACGAGCGCGCCGGGCGCGCACTGGTCGCGGCGCTGCTGGCCGACACGCCACTGACCGATGCGGGCCGGCTGGACCGCGACAACTTCACCAGGCACAGTTGCTGCCTCTTCTACAAAGTGCCCGGCGCGGGGCTCTGTGGCGACTGCGTGATCTCCCGGTAGCGCCGGTCACACCACCCCGCCCGGTGACTGGTCGGTCATATTGCAACCTCGGTGCAACGGTGCCGGAGCTACCATTCGCCCGCCATATGGCAGGACGGAGTCAACCATGAGTTTGTCACCAACCGGATACGCCCAGACGCCAACCTTCAGGCCTCGCCCCGAGATTGCCCGGATACCCCAAATTGACTACCAGCAGCCATTTTTGGGATATCCGTCCAGTCTCCGCACCACGATCGTCGCCAACGACGAACTTCTCCGCCACGGACTCGTGCACGTGGTCTCGCATATCGAGAGAATCCGGTTCGTCGGCGACCTGCGCTACGGCGAAGGGCTCGCCGAGCGCGTCCGGGAGCTGCGCCCGGAACTACTCGTGCTCGGAATGGACCGCACGTTGGTGTTGTCGGATTTGCTGGCGGAACTGGACGTCACGCCGCGGGTGGTCGTCGTGATGGACAGCCAAGACGAGGGGGCCAACACGTTGGACCTGCTGCGCGCCGGCGCCGACGCCCTGGTGGATCGGCGTTCGACGGCCACCGAATTGCGCACGACGTTCAATCGCGTCATCAACGGCCAATCCGCGCTCGACAGTCACAGCGTCAACGCCGTGATCGCCGAACTGCGATGTCCCCGTAAGGATTTTCGCGACGATCTCGTTGCGGTGCTCACCGCCCGCGAACGCGAGGTCCTCGACCTGCTCATCGAGGGCCTCGACAACCGGACGATCGCCGCCCAGTTGTTCGTCTCGGAAGCCACCGTCAAGTTTCACCTGCAGAACATCATGAAGAAGCTCGGAGTGCACAAACGCGCGGCGCTGATCTCGGTCGCGCTGCGCGGCCAGAGCCGGCAGATGCACCCGTGACGACGGTGCCCGCGACCGCACTGTATGACGTGATCCGCCGTCGGCGCGATGTCCGCGCGGAGTTCACCGGAGCGGCCGTCGACGACGCGGTGCTGACCCGGATACTGCAGGCCGCCCATACCGCGCCCAGCGTCGGAATGAGCCAGCCGTGGGACTTCGTGATCATCGAGAACCCACTGACCAAGGCGGCGTTCCACGCCCATGTGCTGGGTGAGCGGCAACGCTTCCACGACAGCCTGCCGCCCGAGCGAGCCGGGACGTTCGACCGGATCAAGATCGAGGGGATCCGCGAGTCCACCGTCAGCATCGTGGTCACCTACGATGACGCGCGCGGCGGGACCGCGGTGCTCGGCAGACATGCCAGCCCGGATGCCGGTCTGTACTCGGTGTGCCTGGCGATCGAGAACCTCTGGCTGGCCGCCACTGCCGAAGGACTCGGCGTCGGATGGGTGTCCTTCTTTCGCGAGGAGTACCTGCGTGGGCTCCTCGGCATCCCGGATCCCGTCCGGCCGATCGCGTGGCTGTGCCTCGGACCGGTGACCGCCCTACAGCAGATCCCCGACCTGGAACGGCATGGTTGGCAAGACCGCCGACCGCTGTCGAAGGTCGTCCACCGCGAGCTCTACGGAAGCAGGTCATGACCGCAGACCACGGAAAGCACCGAACGCACTCTCCCCCAAAGCCTGTCGATCTGCCACCGGCCGTTTCCGTCGATCTGGCAGTGCGCGGTCAGCGGGTCACCATTGCCGGTGCGACACCGCGAGCGATGGCCACCGCAGCGGCCATGCTCGATGCCGGTGCGATCGTGACGGTCATCAGCGAGCAACCCACCGCCTACCTGTGCGACCTGGCGGCCCGCGGGTTGGCCACCGTCGCCCACCGCGGAATTCAGTCCGGGGACTTCGACTCGGTCACCTTGGTTTTCGCTCTCACAGGTGACCACACGCAGAATCGCAGGATCGCCGAGGAAGCCCAGCGGCGCGCGGTGCTGTGTTCGGTGGACCCCGATCCGCCGAGTCCGAAGAATGGTCACCGCGCCGGTGGACGCGTCATCTTGGTCGGCGGCGGGCCCGGTGACCCGCGCCTGCTCACCATCGCCGGCCGCGACGCGATCGTGGGCGCAGATGTCGTCGTCACCGACCGTCTCGCCCCCGTCGGAGTGCTGCGCCGGCTGGCACCGTACGCCGACATCATCGATGTCTCCAAGATTCCCGGCGGCCGCCGCACCGAGCAGAGCGAGATCAACTGCGCCTTGATCTCTCGCGCCCAGGCCGGGCAGGTCGTGGTGCGGCTCAAGGGCGGTGACGGATTCGTGTTCGGCCGCGGCGGCGAGGAGCTGGACTGCTGCGTGCGGGCCGGTGTGCCCGTGGAGGTGATCCCCGGCGTCAGCTCCGCGATAGCGGCTCCGGCATCCGCGCTGATCCCGGTCACCCATCGGGGTCTCACCCAGGGATTCACCGTGGTGTCTGGCCACGTCCCACCCGGGCATCCGGAATGCACCATCGACTACGCGGCGCTGGCGCGCGCCAACACCACGCTGGTGTTGATGATGGCGGTCGCCAACCTCGCGGCCATCACCCGGACGCTCGTCGACGCCGGACTGCATCCGGACACCCCGGCCGCCGTCGTTGCGGACGGCAGCCTGTCCAGCCAACTCGAAATCCGCGGCACGGTAAGCACTATCGCCGGCCTGGCGCGAGACGCCGGTATCGGACCGCCGGCCACGACGGTGATCGGCGCGGTCGCGGGCTTCGTGCCCGGCACCTCCACACTCCGGCAGGCGCAACGATCGAGCGTCTGATGCGACTGCTCGGTTCGGCACGCACACCCGGGCGCCGGATCTGGGTGATCCGCCATGGCGAGTCCACCTGGAACGCAAGGGGCCTCATGCAGCGACAGATCGCTCACCCGCCGTTGACGGCAAAAGGTATCGAGCAGGCCTACGCCGCCGGCTTTTCCTTGCGGCACCGCGACATCGGCCAGATCGTGACCTCGGATGCGGTGCGGACCCGCCAGACCGCCGCGGCAATGGCCACCGTCCTGGAGGTACCGGTCATCGTCGACCCCCGGTTGCGCGAGCGCGACTGGCTCGCCACCCCCGGGCCCGCCCCGATCGGCTCCCGCACACCGCAAAGGCTCGAGGATCCCAGGCCGCGGGTGGCCGAGGCGCTCACCGCACTGGCCGGCCTCGGGGCTGACTCAGCCGTGGTGACGCACGGCGATATCGTGTGCGCGCTGCTGGATATGTTGGCCGCCCGTACCGCCGAGACCGCGCACTGGGGCGACGGCATGTCGGTTCCCAACGGCGCGGTGGTGCCGATGCCGATGGCGCACCTGCGGGGCGCTGGTGGAGGCTCTCAGCCCTGAACCGCGGCGACGACGCTCACCGGGACGCCCACCCAGTCCGCCGCCGCCCTCAGAGTGATCATGCGATATGGCTGCTGCCAAAGGATTTCGCTGTCAACCACGATCGCCGCCGGGACGCCACAGCACATCCCCTCCCGGATTCTCGACCCTGGCCAGAATGAAGAGCAGATCCGAGAGCCTGTTCAGATAGCGCAACGCGCACTCGTTGACCGGAGCGGACCCGGCCAGAATCCACCCGCTACGCTCGGCGCGCCGAGCCACCGTGCGGGCCTGATGCAGGTACGCCGACGCCGTGCTGCCTCCCGGCAGGATGAAGCTGGCGAGCTTGGGCAGGTCCGCATTGAATTCGTCGCACCACGATTCCAGGCGACTCACCTGCTCGTCGGTGACCCGCAGCGGAGGGTACTCCGGGTCGTCGACGATGGGGGTGCACAGATCCGCACCCACATCGAACAGATCGTTCTGGATGTGTTGCAGTACTGTGCGCGTGCGCTCGCTTGCGCCGCCGCAGGCGATGGCGACCCCGATGACGGCGTTCGTCTCGTCACAGTCGGCGTAGGCGCCGACACGCGCATCGGCCTTGGGCACTCGTGACATGTCGCCGAGCGCGGTGGTGCCGGCATCACCGGTTCTGGTGTAGATGCGTGTCAAATGCACTGCCATTGTCTGCAATCCACCCGTCTAGATGAGTGCGAGCGCCAAGCCGGCGGCGGCAGCGGAGCCGAGAAGCGGTCCGACGATCGGCACCCAGGCGTAACCCCACCCGGCGTCGGCTTTGCCCTTGATCGGCAGGATCGCGTAGGCCAGCCGGGGGCCCAGGTCGCGGGCCGGGTTGATCGCATAGCCGGTCGGGCCACCGAGACCGAATCCGATCGCCATGATCACGAAGGTCACCGCCCCGTACCCCAGGCCGCTGTTGATGTCCGGGTTGGTCATGATCCAGAAGATCAGCACGAACGTCGCGATGACCTCGGTGACGAGGTTCCACGGGATCCCACGGATGGCCGGGGAAGTGCAGAAGATGCCGCGGGTCCCGCTGTTGTCGTCGTTGTTGTCGTACTGGAGTTTGAAGGCGGCCCAACCGAGTACCGCGCCGATGAATCCACCGGACAGCTGCGCGGCCCAGTAGACCGGCACCGTCGACCATGCGATGTCACCCGACATGGCGACCGCGAGGGTGACCGCGGGATTGATGTGCGCACCGGAGGGGCTGGCAATGCTGGCCGCGGTGAACACCGCGAAGCCCCAGCCGAGCACGATGACCACCCAATCACCGCCACCACCGTGCGAGAACGAGTTCTTCAGCACGACGGCCGCGACCGCCCCGTTTCCGATGAGGCAGAGAATCGCCGTCCCGATGAACTCCCAGACGAAGATGTCGATGTTCGACACTGGCCGCGATCCTCCTGACGTGTGCACTGCACCGATACTGACAACTGAAGTCTGCGGCGCCGGCGGCCGATCTTGTGATCACTATTGCTGCGTCCCAACCGCTTTACTGTCCATTGGGCTGTGCTTTTGGCTAGGGTCCGGCGGCCACCCCGACGAATCGCCGCGACGCACGGCTTCGAGGCATTAACATCGCGCCTGCACTCGGGGCCACTGCAGACGTGGCCGAAGCACACGCCGCTGCATCCAGCCGAAAGGGTCCTCCATGACATCGCTCCCCCTGACCAAGGCGCAGGCCATCGTCGATGCCGCGATCGTCAAGGCCGGTGAGATCGGCCAGCCGATGAACATCGCCGTGGTCGACGACGGCGGGCATCTGGTGGCGTTCGCCCGAATGGACGGGGCGATCAAGGCCAGCATCGATATCTCGACACGCAAGGCGCGGACGTCGATCCTGATGAACGCACCCACGAGCGCATTGATGGGGCTGGTCCAGCCCGGCGCCGAACTCTATGGCCTAGAACAACTCTCCGGAGGGTTGGTCATCTTCGGCGGCGGACTGCTGCTGGAGCAGGACGGCGTGGTGGTCGGCGCCATCGGGGTCAGTGCAGGCAGCGTCGAGCAGGATATCGCGGTGGCCGAGGCGGGCGTCGCGGCGCTGTAGCCGGCACCCGCCCGGCTTTCATCGATGCAGCTGGGGCAACAACCGGCGCACCACCGCGGCCGACGATCCGGCGACCTGCTCGGCGAAGGCGGCGAAGTCCTGCAGTGCGTCGCTTCCGGCCAGATCGGACAGCGCCCGCACGATCAACCACGGCACCGAGAAACGCTCGCACACCTGCGCGACCGCACCACCTTCCATCTCGATGGCACGACCGCCGTGTTCGCGGTAGAGACGCTGCCTGGTCACCTCGCAGTGCAGGTACTGGTCCCCGGTGAGCACCAACCCGTACACCAGCCGTGCGGCCCCCGGTAATGCGAATCCGGAGAAGGTCAACCGCACGCGCTCCATCAACACCGGGTCCACCGAGTACCCGAGTTCTGCGGTGGGATTGATCGACTCGACATGGCCGGCCTGATACACCGACAGCCTCTCACCGGCGATCGTGCCCGCGTCGATCTGCACCACCCGGTCGGCGATCACGATGTCACCGATCGCCAGTCCCGGATCCAAGCCGCCCGCGACGCCGGAGAACAACACCGACGAGCAGCCGAAGCGGTCCACCAACAACGAGGTGACCAGCGCGGCGTTCACCTTTCCCATACCTGCTCCGACAAGCACCACCGGTACATCGTCGATCAGCCCGCAGGCGAACTCGGTGCCGGCGATCTGGACCCGGCGCTCGACGTCGAGCTGATCGAGAAGATGCGTCAGCTCTTGGGGTATCGCGCAGATGACACCGATCGGCACGTGTCAGGAAACGTCCACCCAGTCCAGCGTGCGCTGGACGGCCTTCTGCCAGCCGGCATAACCGGAGCTGCGCTGTTCCTCCGACCATTGCGGGCTCCAGCGCTGACCTTCCTGCCAGTTGGCACGCAGGTCGTCCGGGTTCGCCCAGAAGCCGACGGCCAGCCCGGCCGCATACGCCGCACCCAGCGCCGTGGTCTCGGCGACGACCGGCTTCACCACGTCCACGCCGATCACATCGGCCTGGATCTGCATACACAGGCTGTTCGCCGTGATACCGCCGTCGACCTTCAGAACCTCAAGGTGCACACCGGAATCGGCCTCCATCGCGTCCACCACGTCACGGCTCTGGTAGCAGATCGCCTCCAGCGTCGCCCGCGCCACGTGGGCATTGGTGTTGAAACGGCTCAACCCGACGATCGCGCCACGGGCATCCGAACGCCAGTACGGCGCGAACAGCCCGGAGAATGCGGGCACGAAGTAGACCCCGCCGTTGTCCTCGACCTGCTTGGCCAGCGACTCGCTCTGCGCGGCACCACTGATGATGCCCAGCTGATCTCGCAACCACTGCACCGCCGAGCCCGTCACCGCGATGGAACCCTCCAGCGCATACACCGGTTTCGCGTCCCCGAACTGGTAACACACCGTCGTCAACAGGCCGTTGGTGGACCGGACGATCTTCTCACCGGTGTTCAGCAGCAGGAAATTACCTGTGCCGTAAGTGTTCTTGGCTTCGCCCGCCTTCAGACACACCTGGCCCACCATCGCGGCCTGCTGATCACCCAGAATCCCCGTCACCGGGACCTCGCCGCCCATGGGGCCGGCGCTCAGCGTCACCCCGTAAGGCTCCGGTGAGGACGACGGCCGGATCTCCGGCAGCATCTGGCGCGGAATTCCGAAGAACGACAACAACTCATCGTCCCAGTCCAGGGTTTCCAGATTCATCAGCATGGTGCGGCTGGCATTGGTGACATCGGTGACGTGCACCCCGCCGCGTGTCCCGCCGGTCAGATTCCACACCACCCAGCTGTCGCTGTTGCCGAAGATCGCGTCACCGCTCTCCGCGGCTTCGCGCACCCCGGCGACGTTCTCCAGGATCCACTGGATCTTTCCGCCGGAGAAGTAGGTGGCGGGCGGCAGGCCGGCCTTGCGCCGGATCACATCACCGCGCCCGTCCCGGTCCAGCGCCGTGGCGATCCGGTCGGTGCGGGTGTCCTGCCAGACGATTGCGTTGTAGTACGGACGCCCGGTCTTGCGGTTCCACACCAGGGTGGTCTCACGCTGATTGGTGATTCCCAGCGCGGCAAGGTCTTCGGGCTGCAGGTTGGTGTTGTTCAGCACGGAGGTCAGCACCGAGGCGGTGCGTTCCCAGATCTCCACCGGGTTGTGCTCCACCCAGCCGGGCTGCGGCATGATCTGTTCGTGTTCGAGCTGGTGACGGCCCACTTCGGCACCGGCATGATCGAAGATCATGGCTCGGGTGCTGGTGGTGCCCTGGTCGATGGCTGCGACGAAATCGGGCAACGCTGCTCCTGACGTCGAAAGGGTGGTAGCGGGTGGGTTCTACGGTAGCTGGGCGGACCGCATCGATGTGGCATGCGCCGGGACCACCCGGGCCAGCGATACGAAACGCAAACCTTCTGATTCCTCGAGGCTGAAACCGGTACCGCGGCCGGGTTCCACATCGATCACCAATTGACTGTGCTCCCACACCGGCACCTGTGGGCCAGAGACCCACACCGGAACGCCGTATGGCTGGCGATCCGACACGACGTCGAGCATGCCGAGCAGGACATCGCTGTCCTCGATCGAGAATTCGCCGACGGGGTGACACATGAGCGTGGCGCTCACACCGAAGCCGCCGGACTGGCGAAACATCAACGCGCCGTTCCGGTTCTGAAGATGTACCACCAGCCCTGCAGCAGCCCGGGTGATCAACACCCGGGCTGCCGGGGAGTCCATCAGAGTCGCCCGCTCTTGGCGCACGCGCTCATCAGAAGAATCCCTGCGCGTTGTCGCTGTAGCTGACGAGCAGGTTCTTGGTCTGCTGGTAGTGATCCAGCATCATCTTGTGGTTCTCGCGTCCGATCCCGGACTGCTTGTACCCACCGAACGCGGCGTGCGCCGGATACTGGTGGTAGCAGTTCGTCCACACCCGGCCGGCCTTGATGTCACGCCCGGCGCGGTAGGCGGTGTTGCCGTTGCGCGACCACACCCCGGCACCCAGGCCGTACAGGGTGTCGTTGGCGATGCTGATGGCCTCGTCGTAGTCGGAGAACGAGGTCACCGCGACCACCGGACCGAAGATCTCCTCCTGGAACACCCGCATCTTGTTGTGGCCGGTGAAGATCGTCGGTGCGACGTAGAAGCCGCCGTTCAGATCGCCGCCGAGCTCTGCACGCTCACCGCCGGTGACCACCTGGGCGCCCTCGTTCTTGCCGATCTCGATGTAGGACAGGATCTTCTCCAACTGATCGTTGGAGGCCTGCGCGCCGATCATCGTCTCGGTGTCCAGCGGGTCGCCCTGGCGGACGGCCTTGGTGCGGATCGCGGCCATCGCCAGGAACTCGTCGTAGATATCGGCCTGCACCAGGCTGCGCGACGGGCAGGTGCACACCTCGCCCTGGTTGAGGGCGAACATGGTGAAGCCCTCGAGCGCCTTGTCCTGGTAGGCGTCGTTGGCGGCCAGCACATCGTTGAAGAAGATGTTCGGGCTCTTGCCACCGAGTTCCAGGGTCACCGGGATCAGGTTCTGCGAGGCGTACTGCATGATCAGCCGGCCGGTGGTGGTCTCACCGGTGAAGGCGATCTTGGCGATCCGGTTGCTGGAGGCCAGCGGCTTGCCGGCCTCGACGCCGAAGCCGTTGACCACGTTGAGCACGCCCGCGGGCAGCAGGTCGCCGATCAGCGACACCAGGTACAGGATCGAGGCCGGGGTCTGCTCGGCCGGTTTGAGCACCACCGCATTGCCCGCGGCCAGCGCCGGTGCCAGCTTCCACACCGCCATCAGGATCGGGAAGTTCCACGGGATGATCTGACCGACGACCCCGAGCGGCTCGTGGAAGTGGTAGGCGACGGTGTCCTCGTCGACCTCCGAGAGCGAACCCTCCTGCGCACGAATGCATCCGGCGAAGTACCGGAAGTGGTCGACGGCCAGCGGGATGTCGGCGTTCAGCGTTTCGCGGATCGGCTTGCCGTTGTCCCAGGACTCGGCGAGCGCAATGGACTCGAGGTTCTCCTCGATGCGGTCGGCGATCTTGTTCAGGATCAGCGCACGCTCGGCGGCCGAGGTCTTGCCCCAGGCCGGTGCGGCGGCGTGCGCGGCGTCCAGCGCCAGCTCGATATCGGACTCGTCGGATCGGGCGATCTCACAGAACACCTGCCCGGTGATCGGGGTGGGGTTCTCGAAGTAGCGACCGGCGGTCGGTGCGACCCACTGCCCGCCGATGAAGTTGTCATATCGCGCGTCGAACGACATCAGGGCGCCGTCGGCGCCCGGACGTGCATAAACAGTCATGGCTTCTCCTGCGTTGTGACACCGAGGTGTGTCGGTCGTCACTCAACTTAGGCGCGCAGGGGTTGCATCACGGTTGCAACGCGCACTTACGTCACCACGGCCTGCAGCACCTGCCCGCCGACGGCCTCCAGCCGGGTCAGGCCCGGCTCCTCGATCGGATAGTGCCCGCAGTTCTCCAGCAGTTCCACGCGCGTCGGGCCGGCGATCCGCTCGAGAAACCGCACGCTGAGTTCCGGGGGCGTCCAGGTGTCGGCCGCGGGCGCCACGAGGGTGACCGGTGCGCCGCGATAGCGCTCCGGCGGGGTGTGTTCGTAGTTCAGCCAGCTCGACAGGAAACCCAGCGGCACACTGACCCCGCCACCGCGCGGGTCGGAAGCGCACAGCCTCGACAGGCCCGGATCTCGGCTCATCGCCGACATGTCAGCGAGCAGGCGGATGGGCACGCGCACCGAGCCGAGCACCGACCCGGCGGCCCGCAGGATCGGCCCCGTGAGCGCACCCGCGATCTTGATCCGGGATACCGCCGCCAGCGCGGCCGGATCGGTCAGATCGAGCAGGCAGGTCGCCAGCACCGCATCGGCGGCACCGGTGCGATGCGCCGCCTCGTAGGCCATCATCCCGCCCATGCTCGCGCCGAACAGGATGATCGGCCGGTCGTCGCGGGCCCGTTCGGCGGCGATGATGTCGCACAGCAGGTCGATCCAATCGGCGTAGCGCACCCGGCCCGGGTCGGGTTCGTCCGTGTACCCGTACAGCGGCATATCCGGCGCCAGGATCTCCACGCCGATGCCGTCCCGGTTGCCGGCGACCAGACCGGCCAGTGGCCACAGGGCCCCGGAGTACCCGCCGCCGCCGTGCACCAGGATCCCGCGGGCTTTCGCCGTGTTCGGGTCACCGCCGCGCGCGATGTGCACCCGGCGCCCGCGCCAGTCCATCCAGGTCTGCCGTGGCGCGGCGATGCGGCCTCGACGGTCGGCGGGCAGGAACGCGGCATAGCGATCGATGTCCATGTATCGATCGTCGGCTGCCGCGGGGCGGCTGACAACTCGCTTACGACGGCACCGTCGACGCAGGTCAGTGGCACAAAGGCGGGTACTGCTCAGCTTTTGCGATCAGCCGAGTTCGGAATCGAGGCCGGCCAGGTGACCGCGGGCCCCGGCACGAGCGACCGGATCGGTTTCGGCGTGGTCGTGCAGCAGCGTCCACCCGCGCCGGTCATCGCGGCCGTCGGGCAGTTCCAGCCAGCGCCGCAGCAGGCCGAGATCCGCGCCGGCCAGGACCGCACCGCGCAGACTGGTCATCAGTTCGGTACGCAGCCGCCCGATCGCCGGGGACACCGACTGCGGGAGCAGCGCACCGGAGTACGCCGTGAGCGCGGCCGAGACGTCACCGGCCGCCAATGCATCGAGCACGTCGCCCATATCGCTGGTCACCGGACCGAGCAACCGGTACGGCCGCGACGCGATGTAGCTGTTCCCGATCACCCGGCGCAATCGGGACATCTCGGCGCGGATGGTCACCACGTCGAGGTCCTTGTCATCGAGCAGCATCGCCAGATGGTCGGCGCTCAGTCCCTCCGGGTGACGGATCAGCAGCACCAGGATGTCGGCATGCCTGCCGGTCAGCGTGGCGGAACCGGAGCCGGCCTGCCATTTCGGCCGGTCGGCACCGAGCACGGACAGCCGGGGAGCGGCGCTCGCCACAGGCTCCGGGCGGCTGGGCGCGGGGGTGGTCAGGCGCAGCAGCGCGAGCTGATTCTCCACCGCGACGGCGGTGGCCCGCACCAGCGCCAGGGTCTCCGGCGCGGCGACACGGGGTCCGCCGGTGAGGTCGATGGCGCCCAGCAGCGCCCCGGTGCTCGGGTCGTGCACGGGTACCGCGGTGCAGTTCCAGGGATGCACGATGCGGGAGTAATGCTCGGATCCGCGGATCTGCACCTCCCGGTCCAGAGCGAGGGCGGTGCCGGGCGCGTTCGTCCCCGCGATGTTCTCGCTCCAGTCGGTGCCGGGTACGAAGTTCATCGCCTCGGCCTTGCGGATGGCCAGCCGGTCGCCCTCGACCCAGAGCAGGGTGCCGTCGGCGGCGGTGATGGCGACGACGACGCCCGCATCCACGGCGTCTTCGACGAGCAGGCGACGGATGAGCGGCAGCGTCGGCGCCAGCGGATGGGTCTTGCGCAGTTCGTCGAGCGCGTTCACGGCCTCCGCCGTGCGGCCCATGCTGTCGGGGTCGACGCCGGTGGCCAGACTGCGCTGCCAACTCTCGGCGACGACCCTGCGCAGCGGCACCGAATCGAGATAGGACGCGTCGACCTCACCGGCGACGAAGAGGTCATGGACGGCGCGCACCTGCGCCGGCGGCACGCGGCCGCCGGTTGTCCTCAGATCGCCACCAAGCTCACACTCCCCGCGCACAGCCGAAGAGCCGACACCAGCGCATCACACCAGGATAGTTGACGGTTGACAGTCTGAATCGAATTCGACCTCCTGGGGGCGCTACGCCTTGACTGTGCGGTCCCGCCGGTCTCTCCCCCCGAAGCGGGACCGCACAGCGTCATGGGTGCCCGACGCCGGTCAGCGACCCCAGGCGCTGGCGGCGCGGCGGTCGGTCGCCGAGACATCGTCGGCCCCGTCGCGTACCGCGTTGCCCAGCCGGAACAGGATGTCGTTGAGGGCGGCAGCCGACTGGTTCCAGCGCAGCTGTTCGGTGCGGTAGGCCTCGGCGGCCTCGGCGGTCCAGGTCTGCTGCAGCGGCGCGATCTGTGCCCGCAACTCCTCCAGCGCCGCATTGAACCGGGCCGAGGTGCTGTGGATCTCCTGGCGCACCGTGTACTCGATCTCGTCGAAGTTGTACGTCAACATCATGTCCATGTGCCTGTCTCCTGGTGTCCGCAGCTCGTGTGTCTCTACAGCTGATTGCTGACGGCGCCGATACGGTGCGAGTGGCCGTCGGCGGCCTCGCGCAGCGTGCGTTCGTTGAGCAGAATGGTCTCCGCGATGCGCTCCAACGCGTGGTGCAGCGCCATCGACTCGGCATTCCAACGGTCCACGACCTCCCGGAAGCGGACAGCCGCCGCGCCACCCCACACCGACGCCGGCACACTGCACATGCGTCCGATGAAGGTGCCGAGCATCGCCCGGATCTCCTGATTGCGGGCATCGATCTGACCGGAGACCGAGTGCATCAGCTCCAGGTCGGTGTTGAGTGCGGGCATGGTGGTCCTCCCCCGGTGAATGACTTCCCTTGCGGAAATGCTGTTGTGAATAGGACGCAGCGGCGCCCGATTCGGTTCCGTGTGCTTCGAATTCATTTCACGGTGTCGCGTGTGCCGACCGGATGGCCTCATCGCAGTACTGCCGGATCTCGGCCCCGGAGGATGGCTGTTGGCATCCGATCGCGATCCGCACGTGTCCGTCGAGAAAGACCGCCCAGGCGATCTTCCGGTCCGTGCGCGTCTCGACATAGCTGAGCACGGCACGCCCACCCTGGTGGTCGTCGGCGCGCAATCCGGTGAACACCCCCGGCGGCTGCAGTGCCAGCGCAGCCTCCAGGACCTCGGCGGTGCGAGCCGTATCCGGCACGGCCACCGATTGCGTGAGCAGGATGGCGGCGGCTTCCTCGGTCGGCGAAAATGCTTGTACGCGTCGCGAACCCGCGCCGTCGGTGATCCGGCGGACCACCCATCCGGCAGGGATCTTCACCGTGACGCGGCCCTCGGTGAGCAGCGTCATGGGCCGCTCGGCGGGCTCGCCCGTCCGGGGCAGACCGACCAGCATCCCGACGGCCAGCAGCAGGCCCACCGACACCGCCCACCCCGACATGCGCCGGCGCGGCTCCGGCCCGCACAGTGGGCGTTCCCCGAACACGGCGACCACCGCGGCGTCGTCGACGATCTGCACATCGTGGCCGTGCAGCATCTCGGCGAGGGCGGCCGCGATTTCCGCCGCGCCGGCCACGCCCACCGGCGCGTCGATCACCACCGGTCCTGCTCCTAGGACGCCGTGCGCGACGGTTTCGGCGACCCGGGCCGTCGCACCCAGGCGTGGTGTCACCGCGATGGGCAGGGCCGGGCCACGGCAGATCACGAACTCCGGTGCGATCTCGACGACACTCGCGGCCGGTGATCGCAGCGTGTCGTGCCGGCGCAGGATGACCGGCTCCTCGCAGTGCTCACCCGCGGCGCGCCGGATGCGATTCACCCGGGCCTCGCTCCACCAGCCGGGACACACGAGCAGCAGTCCGTCGGCCGGTTCTCCGGCTGCCGCGGCGATGACCCGCGCCCACAGCTCGTCGAGGGCGACCGGCCGTTCACCGACGAGCACATGCTCGTCGTCGATGGCATCGATTGCCGCAGAGATGATTTCAGTCGGCACCGGGTTCGGACCGCTGACCGTGCCCGGTCCGATGACCAGTACCGTGGCGCTCACGGTTCGGGGGTCCACGCGATCTGCACCCGCTCGTCGGCGTGCCCCCTGCGAGTGAGCAGGGCCCGCCCCGGGGGCAGCGGTGTGGGCCGCGCGAGGCCGAGCAGGGCGCCCTCGTCCGCGCCCGCGCTCATCAGCAGCCCGGCGCAGCCGAGCTCACGCATGGTCGCGGGCACCGGGTTGAACATCGCCCGCGCCGCACCGCCGGCGCGGCGCGCGATGACCACGTGCAGTCCGATGTCACGGGCGTGCGGGAGGAACTCCAGCAGCGGTGCCAGTGGGTCCGTTCCGGCGCCCGAGATCAACTCGTAGTCGTCGACGATCACATACATTTCCGGACCCGACCACCACGACCGGTCGCGCAGTTGCTGCGGGGTGGCCGAGGCGCCGGGCAGCCGCCCACGCAGCTCATCGGTCAGCCCGGCGAGGTGTGTCTGCAGCATCCCGGTGGACATCAGGTAACCGGCCAGGTACCCGGTGTCCACCACACCGAGCTGTGTCCTGCGCACATCGACGAGATGGATCTGCACCTGTAGCGGCGTGCAGGTACGGGTCAGTTGGGTGCACACCGTCCGCAGCGCCGCGGTCTTACCGCAACCGCTGTCGCCCAGCACGATCAGATGAGCGGTCTCGGCGAAATCGACGGCCATGGGTCTCAATTCGGATTCTCCGATGCCGATGGTGACGTTCGTCGGACCCGCGTTGCGGGCGGGCACCGATTGGCGCTCCACCAGGGCGGGCAACAGCCGGACCGGGACCGCCGAGCGGCCGGCGTAACGCATGCGCAGCTCCTGCGCGATGGCCTCGATGGTGTCCGGTCGAGACTGCGCGATGACGCAGACCCGGCCCTCTCGGGTGAGTCCGGTACCCGGCGGACTGTCGATGAGATGGCGGGCAGCCTTGCGGTCCATCTCGGATTCCGCGGGCTCACCCAGGCGCAATTCGATCCGGGTGCCGAGTTGGTCCTTGAGCGCGGGCCGCAGCTCTGCCCAGCGGGAGGCCGTGACGACGACGTGGATTCCGTGGGCGAGACCCTGGGCGGCCATGGCGGTGATGGCCTCCACCAGGGCGTCGTCGCTCTCTCGGAGTGCACCCCACCCGTCCACCACCAGGAACACCTCGCCGTAACCATCGGGGGCCGCGGCACGACCGGCGTCCGCCCGGCGTCGGATCAGCGCCTGCAGCTGTGCCACGGTCCGCCGCACCAACTCGCCGTCGCCAGGCCCTGCGATGACGCCGGTGTGCGGAAGGTGCTGTAGCGCAGCCAATGTGCCGCCACCGAAGTCCAGGCAGTAGAACTGGACATCGGCGGGGCTGTGCGTGGCAGCCAGCGCCAGCAGCAGCGTGCACAACGAGGTGGACTTACCGGATCGCGTCGCACCCACCACCGCGACGTGCCCTCCGGCCCCGTTCAGATCTGCGGTGAGCAGGTCGCGACGCTGCGCGAAGGCGTTGTCCACCAGACCGATCGGCGCGGTCAGGCGGATGCCGTGGTGCCGGGTGAGCAGTTCTTCCACAGTCGGACACGCGGGCAGCGCGGGCAGCCACAGCGTGTGCGCCGGACTGCCCCGGCCGGCCAGCCGGTGCAGCGCGGTCTCCAGCACCGTTGCGCCGGCGTCGAGGGGCACCGCAGCCTGGCCGGCAGCGTCATCGGACGCTGCGGTGAACCGGCGTGGACGCAGGTTTGGTGCGGCCCGGGAATCATCCCGGCCGGACACATACGCCGTCCGCAACCGCACCAACCGGCCGTCGGTGGTCTTCAGATAGGCCGCACCCGGCGCGGCCGGCAGCTCGTAGGCGTCGGGCACTCCGAGAACCGCCCGGGATTCGCCGGCCGAGAACGTCTTCAGGCACACTCGGTAGGACAGGTGGGTCTCCAGGCCGCGCAGTCTGCCCTCATCGAGGCGCTGGCTGGCCAGCAACAGGTGCATCCCCAGTGACCTACCCAGCCGACCGATCGCCACGAACAGCTCGGCGAGCTCGGGGCGCTGGCTGAGCAACTCGGAGAACTCGTCGATGACGATGAACAGGGCGGGTAGCGCGGGCAGATCGGAGCGGGACGACCGCGCCCTGCGATACTCGGCGATGTTGGCGAGATTGCCTGCCGATCGCAGCACCTGCTGCCGGCGATTCATCTCACCGGAGAGCGCATCGTGCATCCTGCTGACCAGGTATGCCTCGTCGTCCAGATTGGTGATGACCGCCGACACGTGGACGAGCTTCTCGAAGCCGAGAAACGTCGCGCCGCCCTTGAAATCGATGAGGGCGAGATTGAGATCGTCGGGCGAATGCGCAGCCACCAAACCGAGGATCAGGGTGCGCAGGAACTCGGACTTTCCCGATCCGGTGGCCCCGACGCACAGCCCGTGCGGGCCCATCCCACCCTCGGCGGCCTCCTTGATGTCCAGGAGCACCGGTTCGCCCCGAGTATCCACGCCGTCACCGATACCGATGGGCACCCGCAGCCGGTCCGGATTTGCACGGGGACGCCACAGCACGGCCGGATCGAGATCCGCCGCGGCAGCGACGCCGATCAGATTCGTCCATGTCGTCCGGGCCGCTCGGGCATCCGGTCCGGTGCGCCACCGGGCCAGCCGGCGCGCACACATTTCCGCCTGAGCGGGCGACAGACCGTCCACGTGGTCGAGGCCGGCGAGTTCGATGACGGTGTCACCGCCTCCGTTGAGATCGAGCACCGTGACATCGGGGCCGGTCTGGGTCGGCATGCCCTCGTCCAGGATCGCCACGGCGCGGGTAGGCCCGCCCGCGCCCGCGCGCACCCGATGGTGTGGCAGCCATTTCAGCCAGTCCCACTGCGGACCAACGGGTCCCGTCACGCAAACATCCTCCGGGCTGTGCAATACCGCAAGTTGGCAGACGATGGCACGCACCAGGGCTCGCGCTGCGGCCGGCTCACCGTCGAAACCGATGTGTCCGGTGACGTCGAGCGTGACGGGCAGGTCCGGCACCACGGATCGGCCGGCGAGGAGTTCCTCCAGCGCGGCCGTGGTCACCGGGTCCGGTTCGGCAACCGGGTCGGCCGGGCCGGCGATCAGCGGCGTCACCAGCGGTCCGGCGCCCAGACCGACCCGGATCCGGCAGAAGTCCGGGTCAGCGGGCCTGCGCTCCCACATTCGCCGGCCGCCGGCCAGCGTCCACAGCACCGTGGGGTCGGGATGTCTCCAATGCGCCGAAACATGCTGTCGGCGTGCGGTTTCGCGGGTCACCGCCGCCACAGTGTCCAGGTAACGCAGGTAGTCCCGCCGACCGGCGTTCAATTCGGCTGTCCGCCCGCGCGCGGTGTGCGCCAGTGTGCCGAGCACCGAAAGCACCATCATGACCGGGAAGATCAGGTACATCGGGTTGCGCGGAGCCGCCCCACCCGGCCCGCTCGATGCGTTCAGGTACAGCACCACCATGCCGCCGACCGCGACGAGCATCAGCACCGGCAACAGGCGCGCCAACGGACTCGCGGGCTCCGCGGCGGGTACCTCCGGTGGTCGCCGCAGCGGCACCTCCGTGTCCGGCACGGGCGGAGCGGGCAGACGCTTCTCCCTCAGGAACTCCATTCCTGTTTCGACGCAGCGCGCGCCCCGCCGGTTCCCCCGAATTTTGATGCGCGGTGGATGCTCGGCGCCCGGCTACCGTGACATCGGGGAGTGTTCGGGGGGATGGGCGATGGATGATCCGTTGTGCCGGGTGTCGATTCAGGATGCCCGGCGGCCGCACGTGGTCGACCTCGTGCTGCCACGGCATGCCGAACTGGGCCTGCTGCTGCCCGATATCGTCGGCCTCGTCGCCGGCGACGAGGCGTCGGATGCCGCGCCGCAGGGTTGGCGACTGGACCGTCTGTGCGGTGGTCACTGTGATGAGTCGATGACCCTGCACGAGAGCGGAGTATCCGACGGCGACGTCATGGTGCTCTCTGTCGTCGGCGCCCCGGCACCCGGCCCGCTACCCGAAGATGCCTTCCGCACCGTGGCAGGGGGCGAGCCGGGTCCCGAATCCGGCCCCGCGGTCTGCGCCGGGTTCTGGACGTGCGCCGGTCTGGCCGCGGTGATCGTGCTCGGTTACTCGGGCATCCACGGTGGCGCGCCGATGGCGGCCGCGGGGACCGCCTCGATCAGCGCCGCGGTGTGCCTGATCGCCGCCTGGCGATGGGACGCCATGCGCTCGACCCTGCACGGTCTGTCGATTGGTTTCGTCTGCGTAGCAGGGTTTCTGGCGGTACCCGCTGGCGGCGGCGCGCCGGGGGTGACACTCGGCGCGGCCGCCGGCTGTGTCGCGACGCTGTGGTTGCTGCGCGCCGCGCGCGTCGATGTCTGGTTGCTCACCGCTGCGGCCACCGCGTCCGCGGCCGTGGCGGCGGTGGCAGCGTTCTCGCTCGTGGTGCCCGTGGACTTGGCGGCATCGGGTGCCGTGCTCGGCACGCTGGCCCTGGGATTACTCAGCGCGGCCGGCCGGATTGCGCTGGCGCTCAACGGTCTTCGTCCTCCCTTTCCCGGCGACGGTATCGGCGCCGCACCGGTGTCCGCCGCGGCCGCGGTCGGTGGCCGCGCAGTCTTCGCCGGGCTGGTCACCGGAGGCGCCGCGACGGCCGCGCTGGCCGCCGGCGCGATCGCCACCGGCTGCCTGCGCGCCGCCTCGTGGCTGCCCGGATTCGCGCTGGCCGCGGTGCTGGCGGCCCTGCTGCTGCTGCGGACCCGGTGCTACGCCGACCCGCGGTGCCGCACCGCCCTGGGGTGGTGCGGCCTCATCTGCGCCGCGACAGCGGTCGCGCTGGCGACGGTATCGGCACCGCGGTACGCAGGCCCGGCCGTGGTGCTGACCGTGGCGCTCGCGGGCTGGTGCCGGGCAGGCCGGGGCACGCGCGCGTCGTCATGGGCACGCGGCGGCGATGTGGCCGAATACATCCTGCTTGCCGGGGTGGTGCCGCTGGCATGTTGGGTCGCCGATGTGTACGAGTTGGTGCGATCGATGAGTGTCGGATGACCGGCCGGACTGCGCCGATGATCGCGACCGTGCTGCTGACGGTCGCGCCGGTCCTCGGTGCGATCCCTGCCGCCGCCGTCGGTCCGCCACCGATCGAGGATCGGTTGTTGCCGCCTGCCGGACCGGCCGCTTCGCGTTATCCCACAGAACAATTCGCGACCTGCGCCACCGCACCGGCGGTGGTGGCCGGCCCGCAACGGGACAGGCCCGAACTGCGCACCGCGTGGGTTCGCACCCGCGGCGCCGGGCAGCTGGTGGCGGTCATCGACACCGGCGTGGCGCGGCACCGGCTGCTACCGCATCTGGTGCCGGGTGGGGATTATGTCGCCGACGGTGACGGCACCGCAGACTGTGACGGCCACGGCACCATCGTCGCCGGGATCATCGGTGCGGCTCCCGACCCGGCCGGCGGGTTCAGCGGTATCGCCCCGGATGCCGCCATTCTGGCAATCCGGCAGTCCAGCATCAAATTCCGCGCCTCCGGGCACGCCGGCGGCGGGGACGGTGTCGGCGATGTCGAATCGCTCGCGGCGGCGGTGCGGGCCGCCGCCGACCAGGGTGCGACGGTCATCAACATCTCGTCGGTGGCCTGCCTCGCGGTCGCCGACGCGCTCGATGACCGCGCGTTGGGTGCGGCCCTGGCGTACGCGGTGGACACCCGCAACGTGGTGGTCGTTGCCGCGGCCGGCAATGTGGGCGGACAGGGCACGTGCCCGAAACAGAACCCACTGCCCGCTGCCGCCGGCGGGCCGGACTGGGATCGCGTCGAGGTGGTGGCCAGCCCCAGTTGGTATGACGACCATGTCCTGACGGTCGGGTCGGTGGATGCCGACGGGGCACCGTCGGACTTCACCTTGGCTGGTCCGTGGGTGGACGTCGCCGCCCCCGCCGAGGCCGTGATATCGCTGAACCCGACCGGGGAGGGTCTGGTGGACACCATGCCGGGATACGCTGAACCACAGCCGATTTCGGGAACCAGCTATGCGGCCCCGGTGGTATCGGGAGTTGCCGCGCTGCTCCGCGCGGTGGCCCCGAACCTGACCGCCCGGCAGGTGATGCACCGCATCGAGAGCACGGCGCGGCGTCCCGCATCGGGGTGGAATCCGTTGGTGGGCCACGGCGTGGTGGATGTGCTGGCAGCGATGCACGGTATCGCCGGTCCGGTACCGCCGAGCGCGGCGCGCCCCCTCGCGCGGCCGCCCGCCGTGGTCAGCGAGGCCGGGCCGCGACGGTTCGCCCTGTTCGGTGCCGCGGTGTGCGCGGTGCTTGCGGTGGCATCGGTGGCGCTGAGGTCACGACGGGGCGCTGATGCTGTCCCGCACGACGGTGGCACGGGCGACACCGAGTTCGGGTCCGCGCGGTAACAGCGCGAGCAGCGGCCACGGCGCGGCTCCCGGTGCCGGCGGCAGCCCGAGGGCTTCGGCCGCTTCGGCGTCACCGACACCGAAGGCCACGCCAGACCCGGTGACCAGGTACCGCGGGCCGGTCGACAGGCCTTCCCCGGTGACACCCGCCGCCCGGGTGTAGATACTGTGGCCGGCCGGCACCGCGACGGCGTCGATCCCGGGTCCGGCGCCATCGGCCTGGACCAGCTCGAGCGCGTGTTCGGGCTCCGGCCGGGTGCCCGGCGCCAACACGGCGGTGTCCACTGTCGGTGCGGACCGCCGCCACTGCCAACGTGTGCACAGCACACCACCGCGCTCCGCACCGGCGAGCACCGGATCGGCCAGATCGGTGACCGCCAAGGTGTCCAGCACCGGCACCGCGGTGATCCGGTCGGCCGGTACGTCGGGTATTTCGCCGGCACCGTGTGAGTCCGTGAAGCGGATCAGGTCGGCCGCCACCCGCCCCACCCGCTGCACTCCACCGGCAAGCACCACATAGTGGTCGGCGGCGTCACCGGCCCGCGGCACGCGCAGCACCTCCCCGACCCGGAAATCGGCGAGCCCGGCAGGTCCGGGACCTCCGGCACCGGGCACCCGGGGCGCCGCGATCGGCGCCGCCTCCGGGAGGGGATCCAGTAGTGCGGCCGAAACCCTCAGCGGGACAATATCGTCGAGACGCAGCGCCCGTATCGCTGCCCGGTCACGCAGGTCCACTGCGGCGCGCCGCCCGGCGTACAACACGAAGGTGCCCCGCGCGCGTTCCTGCGCCGCGGTGACCAGGACCGGCGGAGCGATCGGATACGGCGCGGGTGGGCCGATGATCATCGTCGTGCTCGAGTCGTCGCTGTCATCGCACACCGTCCAGGCCTGCTGTTCGTCCGCGAGTGCCGGCGCGAGATCGCCCGGCGCGCCCGGGATGCCCATCAGCGGACCGCGTTCGGCGGCTGCGATCATGGCCGCGCTCACCAGCCGAGGCGCCGCCGGGGTTCCGGCGATCAGCCGAGCGGACGCCAGGTTGGGCACCGGGTGCATGACGTCACCGACTCGTACGTACATCGCACCGGACTCCCGCACCATGACGACGGGATCGGTTCCCAGACTTCCGTGCGGCCGCAGCAGCGCCAGCACCGCACAGACCGCCACCACGATCGCGGCCAGCACCATGCCGGCGGCCAGCGCCATCGATTGGCTGCGGATCGGGTCGTCGAGCATCCGGATATCCCGGTACGCCAACGCGTATTCCATTCTGCGCGTCAGGAAGCGGTAACCGCTGACCTGAAGCCGTGTCACCGAACGCCGAACCATGTGCCCCCCGGCTTCGACCCTAACCGGCCTGCCGCACGGCTGTCCGCACCACTTTCCGGCGCGCTGCTACTCCTTGCCGCGCCGTTGCCGGTAGGCCGCCACGTGTTGCCGGTTGCCGCAGTTTCCGGTGTCGCAGAAGATCTTCGAGCGGTTTCGGGACACATCAAAGAGCACGGCGTCACAATCCGGGGCGGCGCACGTCTTGAGCCGGCGCAGTTCACCGCCGCGGATGAGGTCGGCCAGCGCCATCGCCATCTCGGCGCCCATCCTGCGCGCCAGCGGGTCGTGGATCGAGGCCAGATGCAGATGCCATTCCGGCATCTCGGCGTGCCGGGTCAGCCAGGGCGAGGCCTTGGTATCGGAGAGCAGCGCGTTCACCTGACCGACCGCGCGTTCCTCGTCGTCGGCGGCCGCCCAGAGCCGGCCGATGCGCTCCCGCAACCGGTGCACGTCGGCCAGTTCGGCGGCGTCCCGGTCCCGGCGCCCGGTCCAGCCGAACTCGGCCAGGTAGTCGTCCAGTCCGGCGATATCGCCGATCGTGTCGACGTTGCCGTCCGATGAACCGCGGTCGCTGTTGATCAGCACGCACGCGGCCCGCAGTGTGAGCTCCGTGTCATGAGTGAAAATCATTTGACGCATGACTCCCGTCACCGATATTGTCATGAGCAACATTCATTTTACTCATTACACCTTGGAGCGCCTCATGACGATGACCGACGCGCGGTCCACGCACCGGTTCCGGCTCGGCCTGATGTTCGCCATCACGTCCGCCTTCGCCTTCGGCCTCTCCGGTCCGCTGGCGAAATCGCTCATGGAGGCGGGCTGGACCCCGACCGCCGCGGTGACCGCACGACTGGCGGGCGGGGCGCTGGCCATGGCCGTGTTCGCCAGTCTCGCCAGGCCGGGGTGGGTCCGTGAGGCACTGGAGCATCACCGCACGATCATCGCGTACGGCGTGGTCCCCGTCGCGGGCGCCCAGTTCTGCTACTACAACGCCGTCTCCCATCTGTCGGTGGGCGTGGCACTGCTGCTCGAATACACCGCCCCGATCCTGGTGGTGGGCTGGCTGTGGGCACGGACCCGGCGCAGGCCGGGCAACCTCACCCTGGCCGGCGTCGCCATCGCGATCACCGGCATCACGCTGGTGCTCGACGTGTTCTCGGGCGCGCACATCAACTCGACCGGAGTGCTGTGGGGACTCGCCGCCGCGGTCTGCGCGGCCTGCTACTTCATGATGTCGGAGAAGGCCAGTTCCGACGGCACGGGGCTGAGTCCCATCACGCTGGCCGCGGCGGGTCTGATCGTCGGCGCCGTCGCCGTCGCCGCACTCGGCGTCTCCGGTGTGATGCCGATGCGCTTCAGCACCGAGAACGCCGCGGTGGCCGGCCTGACCCTGCCCTGGTTCGTCCCCGTCATCGCGCTCGCCGTCATCCCGACCGCCATCGCCTACACGCTGGGCATCATGGGTGTGGCCCGGCTGCGACCGCGGTTCGCCTCCCTGGTGGGCCTCTCGGAGGTGTTGTTCGCGGTGCTCGCCGCCTGGGCGCTGCTCGGTGAGGCGATCACCGTCACCCAGACCATCGGCGGCGCGGTGGTCCTGCTCGGCCTGGCACTGGCCCGTCAGGGCGACCGCACCGAACAGGTGGCACAGGCCAATTGGCCCGACGTCCCGCCCGTGCAACCGTCGGCCGGGCAACCGATTAGCCGTAGCTAACCTTTGAATGTGAAGATGTTGATCGTGAAGCTGCGCACGATGGCTGCCCGGTCGGCCGCATTGGGATCCGCCCTGGTATCCGCAATTGCCGTCCTGGCCGGTCCCGCACCGGTCGCGTCCGCCGAGCCCTGCTCCGATGTCGAACTGATCTTCGCGCGCGGTACCAGCGAGCCCCCCGGCATCGGCCGCGTCGGACAGGCACTCGCGGATTCGCTGCGTCCGCAACTCGGTGGCCGCACGCTGAGCACCTACGGGATCAACTATCCCGCCACCTACGACTTCTTCACCGCCGCCGACGGCGCCTATGACGCGACGGGGCGCATCTCCTACCTGGCACAGAAATGCCCGGGAACGCAGGTCGTGCTCGGCGGGTATTCGCAGGGCGCGGCCATCGTGTCGATGCTCGTCGGACTGCCGCCGGTCGGCGAGAAGATCGGCGAATTCGGTTCGGCGCCGCCATTGCCCGGCAACCTGGCCGGAAATGTCGCCGCGATGGCGGTCTTCGGCAACCCCGGCGCCAAGTTCAGCAACCCGGTGTCGGTGGCCCCACCGCCGTTCAGCGGCCGCGGTATCGACCTGTGCGCCGACGGTGATCCGATCTGCTCGCGCGGGCGCAACCCCTTCGCACACACCCACTACGAATCATCGGGATTCATCCCGCAGGCCGCCGGGTTCATCGCCGGTCGCGTCTGATCCGGGACTTGTTTAGCCCGCCTCCGCGTTATGCTTTGGCGTGGCCATTGATCTTGTTCGCCGTTGTTCCGTATTCCTCGCCGCCGCTGCCACCGCAGCAGGCGCGCTGATCCTGACGCCGGCGTCGCCGGCCCAGGCCGAGGGATGCCCCGACATCGAAGTCGTGTTCGCCCGCGGCACCAATGAGGATCCGGGCCTCGGCCGGATCGGGAATGCCTTCGTGAACTCGCTGCGCAACAAGGTGGGCGGACGCTCGGTGGGCACCTACGCGGTGAACTACCCGGCAAGCTTCGACTTCCTGGCCGCCGCCGGAGGCGCCAACGACGCCAGCGGCCACATCCAATGGATGATCAACAACTGCCCGAACACGCGAATGGTGCTGGGCGGCTACTCACAGGGTGCGGCCGTCATCGACGTCATCGCCGCGGTCCCGGTGCCCGGCATCGGGTTCAACGCCCCGTTGCCGCCGAACACCCCCGAGCACGTCGCCGCGCTCGCGGTGTTCGGCAACCCGTCGGCAAAGGTGGGACTGCCGCTGACGGTGAGCCCGGTCTGGGGCGGCAGGTCCATCGATCTGTGCAACTTCGGCGACCCCGTCTGCGGCCCCGGCGAGGACGTCGCCGCCCACCGCGCCTACGACGGTGGCCCTGCGGACCAGGCCGCGAGCTTCGCCGCCGGTCTGCTCTGAGCGCACCCCGGTACACTCCATCAGGTGTCCTTCCGAACCCTCCCAGCAAAGCGCCGCGCGCGTAAGTTCGCCGCCACCGTCGCCGCGGTAGCGGCCATCGCCGGCGGGTTCGTGGCCACGACGACGGCCGGGCCGGCCGCGCAGGTTCCCCGCGCCTCGGCCGAGCCGTGCGCACCCGTGGAGCTGATCTTCGCGCGTGGGCGCAACGAGGCCCCCGGCGTCGGCAGGCTCGGCAATGCGCTGGTGGCCGCGCTGAATGCCCGGCTGCCCCAGCCGGTCGGCGTGTACGGGGTGAACTACCGGGCCAACACCGAGATACCGCAGGGCGCCAACGACATCAGCAACCGCATCCAGTACATGGCGGGCGCCTGCCCGAACACCCGGCTGATCGTGGGCGGCTACTCGCTGGGCGCCGCATCGGCCGTCCTGGCGCTGTCGGCCACCCAGCCGGGCATGGGCTTCAACCGCCCGCTGCCGCCCGGGATGGACAGCCACGTGGCCGCCGTCGTGCTGGTCGGCAACTTCTCCAAGCAGCTCCCCGGCCACCAGATCGCCGGACAGTACCTCGACCGGACGATCGACGTCTGCAACGCCGAAGACCCGGTCTGTTCGGGCGGTCTGCCGAACGACCTCAACGATCTGCAGCGGGTCTGGGGTGACCACCTGCAGGACGGCTACATCAGTTCCGGGCTGATCGACCAGGCCGCCGACTTCGCCGCCGCCCGGGTGCGGTAGACGGCTCACTTCGCAACGCACACGTCAATTCCGGCCGCTACACTCGGTGCGGTGATCTTGACGCCGAGAGGTCCGGTCCGCCGCGTCACCGTGCTGGCGTCTGCAGTGCTCGTCGTGCTGGCCGCACTGACCGCACCCGCGCTCACTGCGCCCGCCCTGCTGCCGACCGCCGGGGCGGTGTCCTGCCCCGACGCCGAGCTGATCTTCGCGCGGGGGCGCATGGAATCCGCCGGTGCCGGTCCGATCGGCAACGCCCTCGTGAGCGCACTGCGCTCCAAGACGGGCAAGAACGTCGCACTGTATGCGGTGAAATACCCCGCGGACACCCAGATCGACATCGGCGCCAACGATATGAGCGCCCGGGCGCAGTACATGTCGGCCAACTGCCCGGACACCCGGCTCGTCCTGGGTGGCTACTCCCTCGGTGCGGCCGTCACCGATGTGGTGCTGGCCGTCCCGTTCGCTGCCTTCGGGTTCACCAAGCCGCTGCCACCGGGCATCGACCAGAAGGTCGCCGCGGTGGCGCTGTTCGGCAACGGGATCGCCTGGGTGGGCCCGCTCTCGAACTTCAGCCCGGTCTACCAGGAACGCACCATCGAGCTGTGCCACGGCGACGACCCGATCTGCAATCCGACCGATCCGGAGAACTGGGAGTCCTATTGGGCCGACCACCTGGCGCCGGCCTACATCAAGGCGGGCATGGTGAACCAGGCCGCCGATTTCGTCGCGCAGCGGCTCTGAGGCCGCCTCAGAGGGTGCGGAGATCGCGGGTCACGGTGATGCGCGCCGCCAGCTGATCATCGGCCGGATAGTCCACCCCCACCAGCGTCAACCCACGGGCCGGAGCCGCGGCGAAATCGCTGGAGCGCTTGGACGCACCGAGCAGCGACGCACACCACGCCGGCTCCCGGCGGCCCTCCCCCACGGCCAGCAGGGCACCCACCAATGACCGCACCATCGACCAGCAGAACGCGTCGGCGCTGACATGGGCGGTGATCAGGTCACCGTCGCGCGTCCAGTCCAGGCGTTGCATCTCGCGGATCGTGGTGGCACCCTCGCGGTGCTTACAGAAGGCGGCGAAGTCGTGCAGGCCGACCAGGTGGCGCGACGCGTCCGCCATGGCGGTCACGTCGAGCGGGCGTGGCCACGGCGTGACGAACCGGGCCTGCTGTGGGGTGGCGCCATACGGCGCCGTGGCGAGCCGGTATTCGTAATGCCTGCGCAGTGCGGAAAACCGCGCATCGAAACCCTCCGGGGCGCGCACGATGCCGAGCACCCGGACGTCCTCGGGCACGAACCGCGCCAGACGCCTTGTCAGCGGCAGGAATTCGGGCTCGCCCGCCGGACGTGCGGCGCGCGGGTACGCGTGTCGCAGCGCATCTTCGGGCACATCGACATGCACCACCTGGCCGCTGGCGTGCACACCGGCATCGGTGCGCCCGGCCGCCCGCAGGATCACCGGGGTGCGGAACACCGTCGACAGGGCACCCTCCAGGACACCGGCGACGGTGCGCTGCCCTTCCTGGGTGGCCCAGCCCGCGAAGTCGGTGCCGTCGTAGGCGACATCCAGCCGTAGACGAATCGGGGCTACCGTGGCGTCGGGAAAATGAGCAAGCCCGCCATCGGAGTCGATGGCGGGCTTGTCCATGGCATTGCTACTTGGCGTCGTCGGCCTTGTCCTCGGACTCAGCCTCGGTGGCCTCCTCGGCGACGGCCTCTTCGGCCGGAGCTTCGATGGTCTCCTCGGCAGCCTCGTCGGCCGTCGGGCCTTCGGCGGCCTCGGGCTCGACAGCGGCCTGCGGGGCGGCGGCAGCCGCGACCTTCTGCGATGCGTCCGCGCGGCGAGCGCGGTTGGCCTCAGAGGTCGCGGTCTTCTCCCGGACCAGTTCGATGACGGCCATCGGGGCGTTGTCGCCCTTGCGTGCCTCCACCTTGATGATCCGGGTGTAGCCACCCTCGCGATCGGCGAAGAAGGGACCGATCTCGGCGAACAGGGTGTGCACCACATCCTTGTCGCGGATCTTCTTCATCACCTCACGCCGGTTGTGCAGCGTGCCCTTCTTGGCGTGGGTGATCAGCTTCTCCGCGTACGGACGCAACGCCCGTGCTTTCGGCTCGGTCGTCTTGATGCGGCCGTGCTCGAAGAGCGAGGTGGCCAGGTTGGCCAGCAGCGCGGCCTGGTGCGAGGACGACCCGCCGAGGCGAGGACCCTTGGTGGGCTTGGGCATTGCGACTATCTCCTAATGTGGCCGATCCCCGTATCAGGTAGGACCGGGACGGTTCTGCTGGGTTTAGAGCTGTTCGGTTTCGGCGAAGTCCTGGTCGGTGTCCAGGTCATAGCCTGCGTCACCGGTCCAGGTGCCGGTGGCCACGTCGTAGCCGGCAACCTCGGACGGATCGAAGGTGGCCGGGCTGTCCTTGAGCGAGAGACCCAGCTGATGCAGCTTGATCTTGACCTCGTCGATGGACTTCTGGCCGAAGTTACGGATGTCGAGCAGATCGGACTCGGTGCGCGACACCAGCTCGCCGACGGTGTGCACGCCCTCGCGCTTGAGGCAGTTGTACGAGCGCACCGTCAGGTCGAGGTCGTCGATCGGCAGCGCGAAGCTGGCGATGTGGTCGGCCTCGGCCGGCGACGGCCCGATCTCGATGCCCTCGGCCTCGACGTTGAGTTCCCGTGCCAGACCGAAGAGTTCGACCAGGGTCTTGCCGGCCGACGCCAGCGCGTCACGCGGGGTGATCGAGTTCTTGGTCTCGACATCGAGGATCAGCTTGTCGAAGTCGGTGCGCTGCTCGACGCGGGTGGCCTCCACCTTGTAGGTCACCTTGAGCACGGGCGAGTAGATGGAATCGACCGGGATACGGCCGATCTCGGCGCCCGACGCCTTGTTCTGCACGGCGGGCACGTAGCCGCGGCCACGCTCGACGACCAGCTCGACCTTGAGCTTGCCCTTGTCGTTCAGGGCCGCGATGTGCAGATCCGGGTTGTGCACCGTCACACCGGCCGGCGGCACGATGTCACCGGCGGTGACCGCACCCGGGCCCTGCTTGCGCAGGTACATGGTGACCGGCTCGTCCTCTTCCGAGGACACGACCAGACCCTTGAGGTTCAGGATGATGTCGGTGACGTCTTCCTTCACACCGGGGACGGTGGTGAACTCGTGCAGCACACCATCGATGCGGATGCTGGTGACCGCCGCGCCCGGGATGGACGACAGCAGCGTGCGCCGCAGCGAGTTGCCGAGGGTGTAGCCGAAACCGGGCTCCAGCGGTTCGATGGTGAACCGGGACCGGTTGTCGGCCAACGTCTCTTCGGACAGTGTGGGTCGCTGTGAAATCAGCATGTTTCTCTATCTCCTTCTCGGCACCCGCTATTTGATGCCGTCTGGGCGTCCCAGGCCACCTGAGAATGGGCGGCGGCCCGGGACATCTAACCGTTTACTTCGAGTAGAACTCGACGATGAGCTGCTCGGTGAGCGGCACCTGGATCTGTGCCCGCTCGGGCAGCTGGTGAACCAGGATGCGCTGACGCTCGCCGACGACCTGCAGCCAACCCGGGATCGGGCGCTCGCCCGCGGCCTGGCGTGCAGCTTCGAACGGCAGGGTGTTGATCGACTTGTCCTTGACATCGATGATGTCGTACTGCGACACGCGGTAGCTGGGGATGTCGACCTTCACACCGTTGACGGTGAAGTGGCCGTGGCTGACCAGCTGGCGAGCCATCCGGCGGGTACGCGCCAGGCCGGCGCGGTACACGACGTTGTCCAGGCGGCTTTCCAGGATGCGCAGCAGGTTCTCGCCGGTCTTGCCCGAGAGGCGGTTGGCCTCTTCGTAGTAGCGGCGGAACTGCTTCTCCATGACGCCGTAGGTGAAGCGAGCCTTCTGCTTCTCCTGCAGCTGGGTGCGGTATTCGCTCTCCTTGATCCGCGCGCGGCCGTGCTGGCCGGGCGGGTAGGGGCGCTTTTCGAACGACTGATCGCCGCCGACGAGGTCGACGCCGAGGCGACGCGACTTGCGGGTCGCGGGGCCGGTATAACGAGCCATTGTCTAAATCCTCTTCCCTAGACCCGGCGCCGCTTGGGCGGACGGCAGCCATTGTGCGGCTGCGGAGTGACGTCGGAGATCGCGCCGACTTCGAGGCCTGCGGCCTGAAGCGAGCGGATCGCGGTCTCGCGGCCCGAACCCGGGCCCTTCACGAAAACATCGACCTTCTTGACGCCGTGTTCCTGCGCCTTGCGGGCAGCGTTCTCGGCGGCGAGCTGCGCGGCGAACGGGGTCGACTTACGCGAACCCTTGAAGCCGACGTGACCCGACGAGGCCCAGGCGATGACGTTGCCCTGGGGATCGGTGATCGAGACGATGGTGTTGTTGAAGGTGCTCTTGATGTGAGCAGCGCCGTGCGGGACGTTCTTCTTTTCCCTGCGGCGGGTCTTCTGACCCTTCTTGGCGGCGGTGCCGCCCTTCTTTGCCTGTGCCATCCGGGGTTACCTGGCCTTCTTCTTGCCGGCGATGGTGCGCTTCGGGCCCTTGCGGGTGCGCGCGTTGGTCTTGGTGCGCTGTCCACGCACGGGCAGGCCACGACGGTGGCGCAGTCCCTGGTAGCAACCGATCTCGATCTTGCGACGGATATCGGCCTGGACCTCGCGGCGCAGGTCACCCTCGACCTTGAGGTTGCCTTCGATGTATTCGCGCAGCTGGCTCACCTGATCGTCGGTGAGGTCCTTGGTGCGCAGGTCCCGGCTGATGCCGGTGCCTTCCAGGATTTCCTGGGAGCGGGTACGGCCGATGCCGTAGATATAGGTCAGCGCGATCTCCATGCGCTTGTCACGCGGGAGATCGACGCCCATGAGACGTGCCATCAGGCAGTGATTCCTTCTCTATGCGGAGGTCTGTTCCCAGTCCGTTCCCCGTCTTGGCGGGGCCCGGCCTCCGTGCCGGGCGTGTAGTGAGCGGCGAATCCGCTCACTGGTACTGGGAGGTCTGCATTCAGTTGTGGGTGGTTCTGCGTGCTTGGACTGGGACTAACCCTGCCGCTGCTTGTGCCGCGGATCCGAGCAGATCACCATGACCCGCCCATGCCGGCGGATCACCCTGCACTTGTCGCAGATCGGCTTGACGCTCGGGTTCACCTTCACGGCTTCGCGATCCTTCTAGGTCGGTTGCGGCAGACACCGGAGTGCCCACCACAGGTAGTGGTTGTTGCAGTTGAGGGGCGTGTTACTTGTACCGGTACACGATGCGGCCCCGGGACAGGTCGTAGGGCGAAAGCTCCACCACTACGCGGTCCTCGGGCAGGATGCGGATGTAGTGCTGCCGCATCTTGCCGCTGATGTGGGCCAGAACCTTGTGTCCGTTCTCCAGCTCAATGCGGAACATCGCATTGGGCAGAGGTTCGACGACACGGCCCTCGACCTCGATGGCACCGTCTTTCTTGGCCATACTGTGTTAGCGATCCTTGCCTTCGTTTTCGTATCTTGTGCACCCTCGGCTTGGCACGCCAGCAGCACCGACTGAGAACGTGGGCCGGATCACCGAAATCGTGAAGGTTCCAAGACAGGCACGCAAAGAGTCGGCGCGGAAGCCGCACCGTTGGTCCACGATACCCGCTGTCGGGGTATGCACCAAAATCGCGTGACCTGGGCCGGGCCGAGCCGGCGGACAGGAAGGGCCGCAGGTCCCGCTGAGCAGGGACCTGTGACTCTGACCCTGGCCCGCCCGCGCGCCGATAGTCGTAGGGGTGGCCCGCCTCAACACCCTCGATGCCGGTTTCCTGGACGCCGAGGACGCCGATCCCCACGTCAGCCTGGCGGTCGGGGCGGTATCCGTGCTGAACGGACCGATTCCCGACCACGACCAGCTGGTGGCTGCCATCAGTGACCGGATCTCCGCGATTCCTCGGCTGCGGCAAGTCCTACACAGGCAACCGCTCGACCTGCTGGCGCCGGAGTGGGTGGACGACCCGGCACCCGATATGGCGCACCATATCCGCCGCGCCGCGCTGCCACACCCGGGTGACGACGCAGCCCTGTTCCGGTTCACCGCGGAGGCGATGGAGCCCCGTCTCGACCGGGAACGACCGCTCTGGCAGTGCTGGATCATCGAGGGCCTCGCCGACGGCCGCTGGGCGTTGTTGATGAAGGTGCATCACTGCATCGGCGACGGCATCGCGACCATGCACATGCTCGCCGGGCTGAGCGACGGCGGTGAAGGCGAGACGTTCGTCAGCGCCATCCGCGCTGCCCACGCGGACACCCCCGTGGCGCCCGCACTGCCGGCGTTCACGCTCAATCCGCTCCGGTGGGCACGCAGCGCTTGGGACACTGCGTCGGCGGTGACCGCAGCAGCCGCACTGACCGTCGGCGGCACGGTGCAGATCATCGACAGTCTGCTGCGCGCCGGACCCAGATCCACGCTGAACGGACCCGTGACGACGATGCGGCGTTACAGCGCCGTCCAAGTACCCCTGGTCGATGTGGCATCGGTCAGCCAGGCGTTTGACGTCACCCTCAACGATGTCGCCCTGTCCGCCATCACCGACAGTTTCCGATCCGCGCTGAAGCGTCGCGGCGAGGTGCCCCATCACCGGGCGCTGCGCACTCTGGTACCCGTCTCGGTGCGATCGAGCGATGCCATGGACCAGGTCGACAACCGGGTTTCGGTCATGTTGCCCTACCTACCGGTTGACGAACCCGACCTGGTGGAACAGCTGCACACCGTGCACCGGCGGATGGCGCGAGCCAAATCCGGAGGTCAACGCCAGGCCGGCAGCTCCGCGGTGTCCGCGTTGAACCTGGTGCCGTTCGCCTTCGCGTCGCGGGCCATCCGAATGCTGACCGCTCTGCCGCAACGCGGCGTCGTCACGCTGGCGACCAACGTGCCCGGACCGCAGCGCCATCTTCAGGTGTTGGGGCGCGAAGTTGTTCGCATGCTTCCTGTTCCACCGGTGGCGCTGCGGCTTCGTGCCGCGGTGGCCATCCTGAGCTACGGCGAGGACCTGTTCTTCGGAATCACCACCGATTTCGATGCGTTTCCCGATGTCGAGGACCTCGCCGGCGGCATCGGCCGGGCCATCGCCCACCTCACCGCCGTTGCCCGGCACCCGCGCCCGGGCCGGCCCGCGTTGGCGCTGCTCGAATCCAGCACGACCGACGGATCAGGCGAAAACCGATCAGCACTGGAAGGAACACGATGATTGAGCCGGTCGAAGTCGAGAAGATCGTTGCCGGAGTGGCTGATTCGCCATCGTCGCGAGCCGCCGTCGAATGGGCGGCCAGGGAGGCCGAGCTCCGCGGTGTTCCCTTGGTCCTGCTCCACGCGAGCTCGTTACCCATCGGGGCCTGGCCCGTCGCACCGGTACCGGTGGGGTACCTGGAATGGCAGATGAAGGTCGGGCGAGAACTTCTCGATGACACCGCTCGCCTGGCGGAGCAGACCACCGGCGGCGCCGTCTCGGTGTCGACCGACCTGATCGTGGCCACTCCGACCGCGGCGCTGGTGGATGCCTCCCGTACGGCCGGCATGGTCGTCGTGGGATCGCGAGGCAAGGGCGCTCTTTCACGGCTGGTGTTGGGCAGCGTCAGCGCGGGCCTACTGCATCGCGCGCATTGCCCGGTCGTCGTGATCCCAGGGGAGGAACCCCCACCCATGGCCGACGCGCCGGTGCTACTCGGGTTCGACGGGTCGCCCTCCTCGCAGTCGGCGATCGCGCTGGCTTTCGACGAGGCGTCCCGACGCCGGGTGGGACTGGTCGCCATGCATGCATGGTGGTCTCCCGGCGCTTTCGAAATGCCCGGATTCGATTGGGAGACACTGCGTCCAGAGGTGAACCGGCAGATCCGGGAAATGCTCACGGCCTGGCAGCAGCGCTTCCCCGACGTACCCGTGGAACGCGTCGTGGTCGCCGACCAGCCCGCCGCACGGATCGTCGAGCATTCGAGCTCGTGTCAGTTGATCGTCGTGGGAAGTCACGGGCACGGCGCAGTGGGCAGCGCGCTGCTGGGGTCGGTGAGCAACGCGGTGGTTCAGGCGGCAACGGTGCCGGTGATCGTCGCGCGACAGTAGCGGCCGACGGCCGGCTCGCTCACCCCGTGCTGTGCGTCGAGCGACACACCGCCACGGGCACCGGCGAGTGATGCAGCATGTTCAGACTCGTCGACCCCAGGACCGTCGCCGCCAGCGGCGAACGCCCGCGGCTGCCGACGATCACCATCTGCGCGTCGGACAACTGTTGCAGCAGTGCACGGCGGGGGCCGAGAGCATCGACGAGGACATCGACGCTGACCTCCGGGTGCGCCCGGCGGTAGGGCTCGACGGCCCGATTCAAGGCATTCACCTGCTCCAATTCGACAGCTCCCCAGTCGATCAGGAAGGGAATCGAGACGTCACCGGCGGGCACCCGCATCGACCATGCGTGGACCGCCTGCACCGGAGCCCCGAGCGCGGCAGCCAGTTCGAAGGCCAGTTCCAGCGCGGCGTCGCTGGAGCCATCCACTCCGACCACGATGGGTTGTGTTGTCGGTCTGAGGATTTCCCCACGCCAGGCGATCACCGGGCAATCCGCATGGCTGCACAGGTCAAGTGTGAGCGATCCGACCAGCAGTGCCGCACCGGGTGATACGTCGTCGCAGCCCAGTACCAGCAGCCGGGCGTTCCGGCTGAGGGCCTGCAACGCATCCTCGACGGGCTCATCGAGGGCGACGGTGCTGATCTCGAGGTCCGGGTGGTCACGCCGGACCGCCTCTTCCGCGGTCTTGAGAATCATCGGCGCGGCCTCATGTTGGGCGCTGACACTGGCCGCGGCGACAGCGGCCATCGCATCACTGAATTGATGCCGGCCGTGGGACATCGCATGCACGATCTGTAGTGGGGTTCCCAGGTGATGAGCGAGCGCACCCGCCCAGCGGGCGGCGTGGTGCGCGACGATCGTGCCGTCCACGCCGACAATGATCGGCGCTGCGTGCTCATTCATGGTGTGACGGTCCTTCCGTGGTTCTCGACGGGCGGTTGACGGACTCCAGGAGGAGCCGTTGTTCGGCGGCGGCCACCACCCGGCGGGTGGCGACGGCGGCATCGGGGTTCACCGAGATGGATGAAATGCCCATTCGGACAAGCTGTTCGGCAAATGCCGGGTTCGCCGAGGGCGCTTGCCCACACAGCGAGGACGGCACACCGTGTCTGCGGGCCGTGGCGATGATGCTCCCGATGGCGTCCAGGACGGCGGCGTCGGACTCATCGAAGACCTCCGCGCAGATCTCCGAGTCGCGGTCCACCCCGAGCATCAGCTGGGTGAGGTCGTTGCTGCCGATCGACACACCGTCGATACCCATGGCGATATACGCCGGCAACCAGTGCACCACCGACGGCACCTCGGCCATGACCCACCGGTGCAGCCCACGTTGCCCACCGAGCCGGCTGGCGTCCACGAGTCCCAGGCACTCTTCGAGTTCCCACCGGGTTCGCACGAACGGGATCATCAGATGGACATTCGGGTACTGGTCGCGCACCTCGGCGAGTGCCGCCAGTTCCAGTGCGAACAGGGCGGGGTCCTTGATGTAGCGGTAGCACCCCCGATACCCGATCATCGGATTGTGTTCGACCGGTTCGTAGTCGGGTCCGCCGACGAGATCGCGAAACTCGTTGCTGCGGAAGTCGGTGGCCCGGTAGATGACCGGCCGTGGGTGGAACGCCGCGGCAATGCGGGTGATGGCGGTGACCATCGCCGCGATGATGGTGCGCTGTTCACCGCGCCCGATCAATGCCTGTGGATGCTGCCCACCGAGCGCATCGGTGAGCATGAGTTCGGCGCGCAGCAGCCCCACACCGTCGACATCGGTGGCCGCAACGGCCTCGACCTGATCCGGTAGCGCCATGTTCACGTAGATCCGGGTCGCAGTGACCGGCGCGGCGGGCCGCTCGATGATGCCGGAGCGAATCTCGCGCACCGGGACCGGTGCCGGTGTCGCCGCCGCGGTGTAGATCTGGCCTCGCGTGCCGTCCACGGTGACCATGGAGCCGGGCCGCAGGACGGTGGTGGCCGAGCGGGCACCCACCACGCAGGGGACCGCGAGTTCACGTGCGACGATCGCGGCGTGGCACGTCATGCCGCCGCTCTCGGTGACCAGTGCACCCGCTCTTCGGATTGTCGGCAGCCAGTCCGGGTTCGTCATCGGTGCCACCAGGATCTCGCCGTCGCGCAACTGATGTCCCTCGCGCGGATTCTGCAGCACCCGCACGCGGCCGGTCGCTATGCCCGGTGCAGCGGCCAATCCACGCAGCAGCAGCCCGGTGCCGGCCCGATCGGAGCCGGAATCCGGTGCCACCTCGACGCCGAGAGTGGTGATCGGCCTGGCCTGCACCAGCCATGAGGTACCGCCCTCGATGGCCCATTCGATGTCCTGGGGTTCTGCATAGTGACGCTCGACGGCCAGTGCCAGTTCGGTGAGACCGGCGAGGTCGGTGTCGGAGAGCACCCGCGCGGTGGCTTGCGCGGCAGCCAGTTCGACGATCGCGTCGCGACCGTCGGCGCCGCGCACGATCTTGAACGGTTTGGTCCCGATGTTGACGTCGATCACTCGCCCGGAAGCCTTGTCGATGACATAGGTATCCGGTTGGACCTTGCCCGACACCACCACCTCCCCCTGTCCGTACGCGGCTTCGACCACGATGTGGCTGCGGTCTCCGGTGCTGGGATCGGCGGTGAACGCGACGCCCGCGCGGTCCGCGGGGACCATCCGCTGAACCACCACGGCCATCGCCGGGTCGCCGGTGAACCCGCGGCTGGCCCGATAGGTGAGAACCCGCGGCGTGAACAGCGACGCCCAACAGGCCACCACGGCTCCCAGGAGTTCCGATTCACCGGTGATGTTGGTGATGGTGCGGTTCATGCCCGCGAACGACGCATCGCTGCCGTCTTCTCCCGCGGCGGAAGACCGCACGGCCACCACCGGATCCGCGCCGAGCTCACGGTAGGCCGCGAGTACTTCGGCCCGCAGATCGTCGGTCATCCCCGAAGACCGCACCAGGTGGCGCATGCGTGTGCAGAGTTCGTCGAGACGCGCAGTGTCCTCGACGTGTGCGAGCGCTTCGCGATGCAGCGCCGCGAGGTCCGAGTCGACGCCGCCGGACCGCATCGAGGCGCGGTAGGCGCCGCAAGACAGGGCGAAGCCGGGCGGGACCGGTAAGCCGGCCGCGATGAGCTCGCCCAGATTCGCGCCCTTACCCCCCACGCTGTCGGCGTCGGCCACCCGGATATCGGCAAGGCTGCGCAGCACCGGCGTGGCGATACTGGTCATTTCGGCACCGTCAGCAAGACCTTCAGTGCTCCCGTTTCGGCCGGCCGGCTGAAGACGTCGTAAGCGGCCTCGAAATCGTCGAAGGTGAAGCGGTGCGTGATCATCGCCGCGGTGTCCAGCCGGTTGCCGGCCACCAGATCTACCAGTGTCGGCGTGGAATAGGTATCGACCAGCCCGGTGGTGATGGTGAGATTCTTGATCCAGATGTCTTCCAGGTGCAGTGTCGCCGGCGCCCCGTGCACCCCGATATTGGCGACGTGGCCCCCGGCGCGGACCAGCCGAACGGCGTCCTCGAAGGTGCCCGGTGTGCCCACGGCCTCCATCACGCAGTCGGCACCGAGGCCGCCGGTCAACCCGTCGATCACCGCCCGCACCGACTCCGTGTCCGGATTGACCACCACATCGGCGCCGAACTTACGCGCGGCCTCCAGACGGGAGTCGGCCACGTCGATGGCCACGATGGTTCTCGGGCTGTACAGCCGGGCGGTGAGTATCGCTGCCAGGCCGATCGGTCCGGCACCGACGATGGCCACCACATCACCCGGCTGGACCGCACCGTTGAGCACGCCCACCTCGTAGGAGGTGGGCAGGATGTCGGCCAGCATGACCATCTGTTCATCGCTGACCCCGTCGGGCACCTTGTGTGTCGAGTTGTCGGCGAACGGAACCCGCACGTACTCCGCCTGCGTCCCGTCGATGAGGTGCCCGAGAATCCACCCGCCGCCCCCCAGGCACTGCCCGTACTGCGCCTTCCGGCAGTAGCGGCATCTTCCGCATGAGCTGATACAGGACACCAGCACGCGGTCCCCGATATCGAGGGTCTCGACCGCCGCGCCGACTGCGGTCACGGTGCCGACGGCCTCGTGACCGAGGACGCGACCCGGGGTTACCTCGGGCACATCACCTTTCAGGATGTGCAGATCGGTACCGCAGATCGTGACCGCGTCGACCCGGATGATGGCGTCACCGGGGTGCTGGAGCTGCGGGTCGGGCACCTCCTGCCACGATCGTTGTCCGGGTCCTTGGTAGACGAGAGCTTTCACAACAGGTCCCTTCTTTCTGGAGTTTGATATGCCGGCCGTGTCGATCAAATTCCGGTGCAACAGATTTGCCGGGCTTCGGCGGTGCTCTCATGCAGCGGGCGACCGGTGTCCACACGATGGGCACTCACCCAGTCGTCGAGGTCGGGCGTGAGCGGGGCGGCCATCTCCACCGTCGCATCGGAGGACGTGTCGACCCGGGTCGCGATACGCGCCTCGGCGTCGTCGAGGCTTGTCCTGCACACGAACTCGACGACCGGCACCGAAAGCTCACCGGCGATCGCATGTGCCGAACGGCGGTGCCGCGGGTCGCGCCAGGTCCCGTCCAGGATGACCGTCTGGCCACCGGCCAGTAGCCGTTGCGCTCGACGGCAGACCTCGTCATAGACGAGATCTACGTTCTCCGGGGTGTACAGGCCTGCTCGTAACGTACCGGCGGACCCACTGATTCGACCGCCCTGCTGCAACTCGCGCCGAGTGTCATCGGTCGAGATCACCTGTGCCCCGATGTCGGCGGCCAGTGATCGGGACAACGTCGATTTCCCCGTGCCGGGGCCGCCTCCGATGATGATCAGCTGAACCGCTGCCGTCCTGAGATGTTCGAGTGCGATGCAGAGGTGCCTGCGGGCATCGTCGCGAGCTTCGGCGCGCCCCTGCAGCACCCGGATGCAGTCGACTTTGGCGCGGACCACCGCGCGGTAGGAGATGTAGAAGTGGACCAGCGCCGGTGGGGCCTGATCGTCGGCCCGTCGCACGTACTGATCCAGGAAGTACGCGCCGAGGTCCTTGCGGCCCAGGAACTCCAGGTCCATCGCGAGGAACGCGGCGTCATCGACACCGTCGACATAGCGCAGGTGATCGTCGAACTCCAGGCAGTCCAGCAGCGCGGGGCCCTCCGACAGGCAGTAGATGTCGGCGGCCAACAGGTCACCATGGCCGTCGACGATCCGGCGCTCCTCGATGCGTCGCCCGAACAGAGCCCGTCTGCTGGAGACGAATGCGGTGAACAGCCGTTCCAGTTCGACGACCCGCTCGACGGGGAGGATATCGGGGGCGTAGCTGCGCAGTTCGGCCAGGTTCTCCCGCCAGCGGGCGGTGACCGCGTCGACCGTCGCACAGGTGTCGATGAGGTGATTGCGTTCGGCGGTCCGATGGAAACGGGCCAACAGGGTGGCGATCTGGTCCAGCTCGGTCTCGACAGATCGGCCATCGGTGACCAACGTCGCCAGGCAGCGTGAGTCCGGGTGGCGGCGCATCACGATGACCGGTTCGCCAGGGTCGTCGGACGATCCGACCAGGTGGGCCACGCCGAGATAACTCGCGGGTGCCAGGCGCCGATTCAGGCTCACCTCGCGCAGGCAGACACGTTCTCGGTCTTCGGGAGCGCTGAAGTCCAGGAAGTCGGTGACCACCGGCTTCTTCACCTTGTATGCGCGATCACCGGCGAGTACGACCAGACCGGTGTGGGTTTCCCGGATCTCGGCGGCACCGACCGACTCGAAGGTCTCCGCGAGTCGCTCGTGCGCTGCACTCATACTCACCATCGTCGTTTCCCGCCGAAGGTGCCGGACACGGCCGAGCGTCCCCGGCCGGGTAGCAATGGTCCTCGCTCTTCAGGGCACAAAGACCCTTCGGCAGTCGACACGCGGGCCGAAAGACGCTGATGCAGATCGCTGTTCGCGATGACGGCCGCCCCACCTGGACCGAGGTACACGAGATGGACCTTTGCCGCCATGGTGGTGACTTTCGGCTCCGCCGGCCCATGTGTCCGACTCCTTACCATGAGTCGCATATCCCATCAATCTGGGAGGCGGCCAACATGTCTGGTGCCAAGACCAAGGAGATCATCGTCGGGATCGACGGATCCGAACAAGCCGGGCGGGCGGCGCTGTGGGCGATCGACGAAGCGGTATCCCGCAATGCCACGCTGCGGCTGATCTACGTGCTCCGGACCGACCTGTCGGGCACGTTGACGGCCGCTGAGTACGTGCCCGCCGTCGCAACAGCAAAGCGCGCCCTCGGCGCCGCACGGGAACGCATCGCCGAACGCGACAGCGCGGTGACGGTCGTCACGACAATCGCCCAGGGCTCGCCGGCGGGAGTTCTGCTCGCCGAGTCCGGTGCTGCCGAGATGGTCTGCGTCGGATGGTCGGGCATGAATCGGATCACCGCGGCCCTGATGGGTTCGACGGCGACTTCGGTCGCCGCCGGGGCCACGTGTCCGGTGGCAATCGTGCGCAGCCCATCCGACGCCGCCACCGGCGAGCCCGCACCGAGGTGGGTCATCGTGCCGGTCGGCGCGAGCTCCCGTGACAACGGCTCGACGATCGCTGAAGCCGTTGCCGAGTCGCGACACCGGGGATGGCCGGTACTGGCGGTGTGGACCGACTCCGGAGACGACGAGAGCCGTGCGGACGCGGTGAACCAACTGACATCGCGCTGCAGGCAACGGTTCCCGGATGTGCACATCTACCCCGTGGCGACCAGCACCGGATTGGCGGAGTTCCTCGGTGCCGATCCGGAACTCGGCGGAGTGGTGATGGTCGATGGTGACAACGCCCCGGACGTGCCCTCAGCCGTCAACAAGATCGGTCACGCGACTCCCGCGGAGCTCGCTGTCGTCGTGGCGCATGCCGACTCCGGCAGGCCCACGACGCCGGCCGCCGTCCGGACTCCAGTGACCCACGGCCCCGGCGTCAACTCCTGACCTCGGACGCCGACTGCATCGGCACGGACTCGAAGAATCGCTCCACCTGCACACGGTCGAACACCGAGGTTCCCGGCGTCTGCAGCTTTGCGGTCGCGGCGGCCACGCCGTAGCGCACCGACCGGCCCAACGTCCAGCCGCGTACCAGACCGACGGTGAGACCGGCAACCATCGCGTCTCCGGCTCCGACACCACTGGCGGCCACCACCGGGATCGCCGGGAACCGGGCGCACTCCGACGGTGTCACCAGCAGCGAGCCCTGCGCGCCGAGGGAGACCAGAACGGCTGCTGCGACACCGTTGTCGATCAGCTCGCGGGCGGCGTGCGTCTGTTCCTGCTCGGTGTCCAGCGCCCGGCCACTGCACTCACGAAGCTCCCGCACACTCGGTTTCAGCAGAAACACCCCCGACGTGACGTGCATCAGCCCGCCCCCGGAGGTGTCCAGGATCAGCCGCACACCGGCGTGAGCACAGACGGTCGCGACGCGCTGATAGAAGTCCGGCGGCACACCGAGCGGCAAACTGCCACTGGCGACCACGAACCGAGCCGACGCGGCCTCGCGTTGCAGGATGTCGAGACAGCGGGCCTGCTCGCCGTCATCGACCGAGGGCCCGGGCAGCACGAACCGGAACTGCGTGCCCGAGCCACGGTCGTTGACGGTGAAACTCTCGCGCGTCGTGCCCTGGATACCGACGGGGCTGGAGTCGACACCGGAAGCCGTCACGAGGTCGACGAGCTGCGCGCCGGTGTGGCCGCCCGCGGTGAAGACCGCCGACACCGACGCCCCGAGCGCCCGCGCGAAGCGGGCCACGTTGACGCCCCGCCGCCGGCGTCGTATCTCTCGCCCCGGCAACGGACTTTCTCGGTGGGCACCACCTCGTCGGCATCGACGGTGATGTCGAGCGCCGGGTTCATCGTCACGGTGATGATCGACGACGGTGTCACGGTCCGCCAAACCCGCGGTGCGCGGTGCCAGTGCTGCGTTTCCGCGCAACGCGTTTCGTCATCCCAGCACTGGATCTTCGACGGGCAGAGCCGAGACTGAGGTGACACTGAACCGAAATCGTCTGCCCGTGACGTTTCGCGGCCGGATCCGGACGAAATGCGGCTTCTCCGAACCTGTCCAGGGAACCACCCCGGCCCGTTCGGCCTCGGCGATGTCCTCGTCGCTGCGTATCGAGCGCGCAACTCCCGCCACGATGACGCTCCAGCCCTCGCTCAGACCGTGCCCATCCGCTTCGAACAGGACATTGTTGTTGATCGCCGCACTGACCAGCTTGGTGCCCGGTGCCGTACGGAACACGATCGTCCGATCCTGCACGGCGTAGTTCACCGGGAAGATCGCCGGGTTGCCGTCGACGGTGGTCACCAACCGGCCAAGCGCTGCGCCCGCCAGCAGATTCCAGCACTCGGTCACGGACAGGATCGTCATCGAGTGGTCATCATCGGTCATGTGTCGACTGTAGGCAGCTCGCACCTTCCCCGTCTGAGGTACAAAGTCCCTTGTTCGACACACCAAGGACTCCTGAGCGGGCACCGACGCTGCCCTAACGTCAGATCAACCCGTTCACAGGAGTACCGAATGTCGCAATCATCAACTCGATTCGGGATACTCGTCGGCATCGACGGCTCCCCGGAATCACTGGCAGCGGTGCGCTGGGCGGCCCGTGCCGCGGCTCTGCGTCGCCGCCCCGTCACCCTGATGCACGTCGTTTCGCCGATCATTGTCAGCTGGTCGATAGAGGCTGTGCTGTCGGACTATCAAGGGTGGCAGGAAGACAACGCCGACAACGTCATCAAGCTCGCGAAGGAGACTCTGTGTGCTGCCGTGGACGGTTCGCCCGCACCGGAGGTCCTGGTCGAACGTCGGCACGACGGTGTGATGACGGAGCTCACCGAAGCCTCGGGCAGCGCCGATCTGATCGTGATCGGCAGTCGCGGACTAGGCCCGGTCGGTGGAGCCGTACTGGGCTCGGTGAGTCGCGGCCTGCTGCACCACGCTCGGTGTCCGCTGGTCGTGACCAAAGACGGCGTGGTCAGAAACACCGACCGTGATCTGCCGGTGTTGCTCGGAGTCGATGGTTCGCCGTCGTCGGAGGCGGCGATCGGGTTCGCCTTCGCCGAAGCGTCGCGCCGCGGAGTCGACCTTGTCGCGTTGCATGCCTGGAGCGACGACGCGCTGTTTCCGTTTCTGGGTATGGATTGGCACACGTTCGAAGACCAGGGCCACGAGATTCTCGGAGAACGGCTGGCCGGGTGGCAGGAGCAGTATCCGGACGTCACGGTCTACCGACGCATCGTGTGCGACAAGCCGGCTCGCTGGCTGATCGACGAGTCCAGGCATGCTCAGCTGGTGGTGGTCGGAAGCCGGGGCCGGGGCGGGATTTCCGGAATGTTGCTGGGTTCGGTCAGCACCGCCGTTGCCGAATCCGCGTCGGCGCCCGTGGCGGTGGTCCGCGCCTGAGCGGCCCGACCTACCCGGCGGGCGTGATCATCGCGAGGTCGCCGTCCAGGCGCCGGTAGAGCACGCCGGCACGCCCCGCTGCCGCGTCGATGTAGAACAGGAAGGGCAGATCCATCAGGTCCATGCGCTCCACCGCTGCCTCCTCACGCAGACAAGGCACCGGATGGCCGCTGATGCTGACCGGCAGCTGGAAGGGCGCCACCTGGTCGACGAGGTCGGGGGCCACCAGGGCGAGGCGCAGCCCCGTCGGTGCGCTGCGATACACGACAGCCGCTGCAGCACTGCCGATCTCGTTGAAGAGGTGGAAGTCATAGCCCAACATCTCCATTTCGACGACGGCTTCATCGACGGTGCACGGGGCCATGGCGTAACTTTTGTGCCTGCTGATCCGGGCCTCACCGGATATCGGCGGGCGCCGCGCGCCGGACTCCGCGGCGTGACGCCAGGGGGGCGCCGCATCTGGTCCGCGGTGCGGTTCCCACAGTTCACACACGTGCTCGAAGACGCCGCCGCATCAGCGCCTCCAGCTTGTCGATCGCTTCATGGGCGGTGGCGGCTTCAACCTGGGCGCGAACAGCACGTCCCCGCACTTGCATGTTGGCCTGAGCGATCACCGCATACGCATCGACATCGCGACGGCCCCGCGTCAGTCGCAGGCGCGCGTGGGTGATCGGGTGACGGGTGAATCGCCCCAGACCGCCGATCTTGATTCGCCCGTACTCCACGGCGCCCGGGAAGACTCCGTGAATCGTGATATCGAGGTCGAAGGCTGGTACCGCATCCACTCCGTTGGGCATGTCTCCCTTGGTACCCCCGCGGGGTTCGGTCGGTAAGGGCCCAAAGTCATCGGCTTCCCGCCGCCCACCCGGTGGTGGACGGCCGCTGGCCTTCCCCGGACGAACGACCCCGATGGAAGGGACTTCGGTCCCTAGCCGGCGACGGCGGACAGGTGCTCAGATGCCTGGTAACTCTCAGGGAGTCGGCGGCTCCCGCCTCGCACCACAGCAACCGCCGAACGGAGGTCATGGTGGGAAAGCAGCACCCCGCGCTGGCAGCGCTCTCGGCCGTGGCGGGCCTCACCGCGGTGTATGTCGCACACCTGCGGCCGTGGCTCTACACCTGGGGAGCGCGCGCCGACGAGGTTCGAGCCACGCTGCCGGGAGACGAACTGGTCCACGTGCCCGGCCCGCGAACCACCCGCGCGGTGAGCGTGCACGCTTCCAGCGCCGACATCTGGCCGTGGTTGGCCCAGATCGGTGAGGGACGGGGCGGGTTCTACAGCTACTCACTGCTGGAGCGCGCGGTCGGCGCCGACATTCACAACGCCGATGCCATCCACCCCGAATGGCAACACGTGCACGTCGGTGACACGATCTGGCTGGCCCGCCGTTATGGTCCGGCGGCCCGCCAGATGGTGGCCGCGGTGCAGCCTCACTCGCATCTGGTGCTGATGTCCGCTGCCGACTTCGAGCGTGTTCAACGCGGCCAAAAGGCCTCGGGGTCGTGGGCGTTCGTCCTCCGGCAGGAAATCGGCGCTACCCGATTGCTGGCACGCGGCAACGGCGGCGCGGCCGGCCACTTCTGGTTTGACATCCCGCATTTCGTGATGGAACAGAAGATGCTGCGCGGTATCGCGCGGCGAGCAAGCTCGGGCACCGGGTCGCTCACGCATATCCCTGCGCCGGGAGGGGCCATTGTTCCCTGAAGGCGGTGACCAAAGCCTCCGTCCGGCGGGCCGCGACGCGCTCTACGTTCGATTCGGGCCCGCACCATTGCGGTCCGTGGCACGCCGGATCGCCGATTCGAGGAGTTTGAGATGACGTCACACCGAGGGATCGTGGTGGGAGTCGACGGTTCGAAGGAGAGCGAATCAGCTGTCGATTGGGCCGCGCGGGAGGCTGCCCTGCACAAGGTCGGGCTCACCCTGGCACACGTCCTGCCCGACGATCGACTACGCACCTGGTACGAGATTTCCATCGCGGACCAGCTGGAACGGATCGCCACGCAGCACAGTCGAGAGATCCTGTCCAGGGCGACGGCGATCGCCGAGCAGGCTGCCGCCGCCTCAGGCCCGCTACCGATCACCGAACACCTCGTCGAGGGCAATGCCGTGTCGACGATGTCCGACCTGTCCAAGGGCGCGCAGCTGGTGGTGGTGGGCAGTCGGGGGCTCGGCCGCGTCGGTCGCGCTCTGCTCGGCTCGGTCAGCACCGGGCTGCTCCGGCACGCTCATTGCCCGGTCGCGGTGATTCACGCCACGGCGGATGCGCAGCTGCAGTCCGAGCGTTCCCCCATCGTGGTGGGTATCGACGGCTCACCCGCCTCGGAGACGGCGGTCGCGGTGGCCTTCGAGGAAGCTTCGCTGCGCGGGGTCGAACTGATCGCGGTGCACGCGTGGAGCGATCTGACGGTGTACGCGTACCCCAACGACGAGTGGATGACGCTACAGCCGCAAGCCGAAGAGATACTGGCCGAGCGGCTGGCCGGGTGGCAAGAGCGCTATCCCGATGTCGCGGTCCGACGGGTGGTGGTCCGTGACCATCCCGCCCACCAGCTGCTCGTGCACGCGGAGTCGGCGCAACTCGTGGTCGTCGGAAGCCACGGCCGCGGCGGGTTCGCCGGGATGTTGCTCGGATCGGTCGGGGCCGCGGTCGCACAGACAGCCCACACTCCCGTCATCGTTGCGCGCTCGTCCTGATCGGGGGATCTACTGCTGCGCTTCGGCGGCGGCTTTGATCGCGGCGAGCGTGGCGGGAATACCGCTGAGCGCCAACGCGGAGCGCTGAGCGATCTGCGCATCGGCGTCGTCACCGAACCGCTCGCGAAATCCGTCAAGGCCCTTGGGCAGGAATCGCCAGTACTGGGTGAGTCGCGATCCGGCATCCCGCGGCTCGATGCTGAAACCCCAGCGCACCCAGCCGTTGTTCACCTCCCACGCGAACTCGCGTCCGGGTTCGGCAACGACCACCTGGCTGCGCGTCTCCCAGGTTCTTTCGGGAAGGACATTACGGCCGGTGAACCACGCCCCCACCACGGCACCGGCGCCGGGTTCGTCCCACCAGCAGGCCTTGCACACCGGACTCCACTCCCCGATCCGGGTGACATCGGAGACCAGCGCGTAGACCGCAGCCGGGGCGAGCGCGATGGCAACGGAGTCGGAGAATTCGAGGACGGTCATTCTCGGAGTCTAAAAACCCCGGGACGGATGCCGCGTTCGCCCTCGGCGATGCCGCCCCCGAACGGGACATCCGGGCAGAATTTCGTCAGACCAGCGGCGCATACTGATAGGCAATGCCCGGATCTGAGAACCAACCCCGTTTACCCGCAATCCTGACGGTCGATGACGACCCGGCCGTCTCCCGTGCGGTGGCCCGCGACCTGCGCCGCCACTATGGCGAGCGCTACCGCATCATCCGTGCCGAATCCGGCGCCGACGCCTTGGAGGCCCTCAAGGAGCTGAAGTTGCGCGGCGACACCGTCGCCGTGTTCGTCGCGGACTACCGGATGCCGCAGATGAGCGGTATCGAATTCCTCGAGAAGGCGATGGAGTTCTTTCCGATGGCCCGCCGGGTGTTGCTCACGGCCTACGCCGACACCCACGCCGCGATCGACGCGATCAACGTCGTCGACCTCGACCACTATCTGCTCAAGCCGTGGGACCCGCCGGAGGAGAAGCTCTATCCCGTCATCGACGGACTGCTGAGGAGTGGCGCTCGGTCGGAGACCGTGGGATGCCGTACACCAAGGTCATCGGTCACCGGTACAACGACCGGTCCTGGGAGGTGCGCCAGTTCCTGGCCCGCAACGAGTACTCGTTCCGAAGCGTGAACGCAGACGAGCCCAAGGGCCAGCAACTGCTCCAGGCCGCCGGCCTCGATGACAGCGTCCTTCCGGTGGTCATCACCGAGAAGGGCCACACGATGGTCGCGCCCAGCGACGCGGAACTGGCCGCGCTGCTCGGGTTGTCCACCAGTCCGCAGCTGGACATGTACGACCTCGCGGTGATCGGCGGCGGCCCCGCCGGCCTGGCCGCCGCGGTATACGGCGCTTCCGAAGGCCTCAAGACCGTCCTCATCGAGAAGGCCACCACCGGTGGCCAGGCCGGCCGCAGCTCGAAGATCGAGAACTACCTCGGCTTCGAAAACGGCGTCGCGGGCGCCGTGCTGACGACGACCGCCCGGCGGCAGGCCGAGCGCTTCGGCGCCGAGGTCATCACGACGCAGGAGGCCGGCCGGCTCAAGACCGGGGGTATCGGTGCGGCCCACACCGTCCACCTCAACGATGACCAGACCATCGGCGCCCGCGCGGTGATCCTGGCCACCGGCGTCGACTACCGCCAGCTGGAGATCACCGGATGCTGGGAGAATCCCGACGCCCCCGGGGACAACTACATCGGCCGGGGTGTCTACTACGGCGCGTCCGTGGCCGACAACAACGAATGTGCGGGCGAGGATGTCTACATCGTCGGCGGCGCGAACTCGGCGGGCCAGGCCGCGATGTACATGTCGCAGACGGCCAAGTCGGTCACCATGCTGATCCGCGGCTCATCGCTGGAGGCCGGGATGTCGCAGTACCTCGTCGATCGCATCAACCGGACCGACAACATCAAGGTCAGGACGTGCACCGAGGTCGTCGACATCACCCCGGGCGACGGTTTCCTGTCCGGGCTGGTGCTCCTCGACAAGCGGACCGGCGAAACCGAACCCGTGGCGTGCAACCGGATGTGTTGTTTCATCGGGGCCACCCCCCGCACGGAATGGCTGGAGGAGGCGGGAATAGCCCGCGACGACAACGGCTTCATATTGTCGGGGCCGGATCTCCGCGACAAGGTCGGCTGGACGCTGGACCGGCCGCCGCATCACCTGGAGACGAGCGTCCCCGGCGTCTTCGTCGCCGGGGACGTGCGGTCGGAGTCCGCCAAGCGGGTGGCCGCCGCGGTCGGCGAGGGCTCGATGGCAGTGATGTTGGTGCACAGGTATCTGGCGGAAGCCTGAGAGGACGCGAACAATGGGCGCACAGAACGGTGAAGAGTGTGTGCGCGACGAGTTGCGCACACTGTTCCTCTTCGAGCATCTCTCCGATGAGCAGCTGGACATCCTCTGCGAAGCCGGCCACATCCAGTATTTCCCGGCGGGTCCGCTCGTGGTCGAGGGCGAATCGGCGACCTGCTTCTACGTGTTGATCGACGGTGAGCTGGTCATGTCGAAGCGCTCCGGCGGCGTCGACATCCAGACCAACCGCACCTCCCAGCGCGGCGTGTACTTCGGTGCGTGGTCGGCCTACATCCCCGGCGAGGAGCAGCTCTACCAGGCCTCGGTGCGGCTGGTCACCAGATCACGGGTGTTCGTGCTGCAGGCCGACACCTTCGCCGAGTTCATGCGCCAACAGTTCCCGATGGCGGTGCACCTGATGGAAGGCCAGCTGGTCGGCGGCCGGCGCCAGAGCCAGATCATCGGGCAGCGCGAGAAGTTGCTGGCGCTGGGCACCATCACGGCGGGCCTGACCCACCAGCTCAACAACCCGGCCGCCGCGACGGCGCGCGCCGTCTCGGATCTGCGCGAGACGGTCGGCAAGATGCGGCACAAGCTGTCGATGCTCGCGGACGGAAAATTCAGCCCCGAAGCGCTGCGGGTCCTGGTCCGCATCCAGGACGACGTGGCCGAGCAGGTCGCCAAGAACCGGGACGTCGAGCTCTCCGCGCTGGAGGCCTCGGACCGCGAGGACGCGATCGGCGACTGGCTGGAGGACCACGACATCATCGGCGCCTGGGATTACGCGCCGACATTCGTCGAGGCGGGCCTGGACACCGACTGGTTGGAAAAGGTCCTCACCTCCGTCGACGATGTCGACGCCACCGCGTCACTGCAAGGTGCCATCGGGTGGCTGAAATACACCATCGACAACGAGCTGCGGATGAACGAGATCGCCGAGGCCAGCAAGCGGACCTCGGCGCTGCTGGCCGGCGCCAAGCAGTACTCGCAGATGGACCGCGGCGCCTACGGCAGCGCCGACGTACACGAGCTGCTGCGCAGCACCATCATGATGTTCGGCGACAAGATCGGCGGGCCCGGCAAGGGCAGGCCGGTGTCCATCGTCAAGGACCTGGACAAGACACTGCCCGAATTGCAGTGCTACCCAGGCGATCTCAACCAGGTGTGGACCAACATCATCGACAACGCGATCCAGGCGATGCAGGGCCACGGCACGCTGACCATCCGCACCGCGCGGGAGAACGAGCAGATGATCCGGGTGGAGATCTGCGATGACGGCCCGGGAATCCCCGAGGATGTCATCGAACGCATCTTCACCCCGTTCTTCACCACCAAGCCCTTCGGTGAGGGCACCGGCCTCGGCCTCGACCTGGCCTGGCGGATCGTGGTGGAAAAGCACGGCGGCAACATCTCGGTGCAGAGCAAGCCCGGGGACACCCGGTTCGCCGTGTGCCTGCCGCTGGTGGCGCCCGCACCGGTCACGCCGACTCCGGGTGAACTCTCGGCCGCCGGCACCGAATAGTTGGCGATCAATCTGCGCGGATCGGAATGCGCACGGGTTCGACCGCGGTTGACCCGACCATGAGCAAACCAAACTTGGGCAGGTTCGGCGTATTCGGTCACTACAGCCAGTGGCAGCAGCTTTCGCGTGCGCAACTCCGCGATATCGAAGGCCTGGGCTACGGCGCGATCTGGGCCGGCGGCTCACCGCCTGCCGAGCTGGAATGGATCGAGCCGATCCTCGGCGCCACCGATTCCCTCCAGCTGGCCACCGGCATCGTCAACATCTGGACCGCGGCGGCCGCCCCGGTCGCCGAATCCTTCCACCGCATCGAGAAGGAGTACCCGGGCCGGTTCCTGCTCGGCATCGGCGTCGGCCACCCCGAGGCGCACACCGAGTACAAGAAGCCCTACGACGCGCTCGCCGATTACCTCGGCGAGCTGGCTCAGCACGGGGTGCCGAAGGACCGCATCGTGGTGGCCGCGCTCGGCCCGCAGGTACTCAAACTCGCGGCGCGGCGCAGCGCCGGCGCCCACCCGTACCTCACCACCCCCGAGCACACCCGTACAGCCCGCGAGCTCATCGGACCCGACGCCTTCCTCGCCCCGGAACACAAGGTGGTTCTCACGACCGACGCCGCCAAGGCACGCGCGGTGGGCCGCAACGCGCTGGAGATCTATCTGAACCTCGCCAACTACCTGAACAACTGGAAGCGGCTCGGCTTCACCGATGCCGATGTCGCCAAGCCCGGCAGCGACGCACTGGTCGACGCGGTCGTTGCCCACGGCACGGCCGACGCGATCGCCGCACGCCTGCACGAACATCTCGGCGCCGGCGCCGACCACGTTCCGGTTCAGGTGTTGACGGGTACTGACAAGCTGGTGCCTGCGCTCGCAGAACTGGCCGGCCCGCTCGGCCTGCAGTAACGAGACCCGGAACGAAGGACAACACATGACCGACGCTGTCACGCTCAAGCCCGACCTCGGCCGCTACGGCGTCTGGACGTTCGGTGTCCCCAAGCCCGAGCAGGCTGCCGAGATCGAAAAGCTCGGCTACGGCGCGCTGTGGATCGGCGGTTCGCCCAAGGGCGACCTGAACTATGTCGAGCCGCTGCTGGAGGCCACCGAAAATCTGCAGGTGGCCACCGGCATCGTCAACGTGTGGACGGCCGATGCCGAGGAGGTCGCGCAGGCCTACCACCGGGTGGAAAAGGCCTTCCCCGGCCGATTCCTGCTCGGGATCGGCATCGGTCACCCCGAGCACACCGAGGAGTACCGCAAACCCTATGACGTGCTCGTCGAGTATCTCGATGCGCTGGACGCCCAGAAGGTGCCGACCAGCCGACGGGTGATCGCCGCGCTCGGGCCCAAGGTGCTCAAGCTGGCGGCCGCCCGCAGCGCGGGCGCCCATCCGTACCTGACCACCCCCCAGCACACCGGCCAGGCCCACAATCTGATCGGCAACACCGTCTTCCTGGCCCCCGAGCACAAGGTGGTGCTCAACACCAATGCGGACGAGGCCCGGGAGGTCGGACGCGGCGCCGTCGACTTCTACCTGAACCTGAGCAACTACCTGAACAACTGGCGCCGGCTCGGCTTCACCGAGGACGACATCGCCAAGCCGGGCAGCGACCGGTTGATCGACGCGGTGGTGGCGCACGGCGACGCTGATGCCGTCGCGGCGCGACTGCACCAGCATCTGGAGGCCGGCGCAGATCATGTGGCCATTCAGGTACTGGGCGGTTGGGACAAGCTGATCCCGACGCTGACCGAACTGGCGGGTCCGCTGGGACTCAAGAAGTAGCCCGATAGGGTTTCACCCATGCGCCTGCTGGTCACCGGTGGCGCCGGGTTCATCGGCGCGAACTTCGTGCACCTGACGCTGCGCGAGAACCCGGACGCCGAGGTGACGGTGCTCGACGCGCTCACCTACGCCGGCAGCCGGGAATCGCTGGCACCGGCGGCCGACCGGATCCGGCTCGTCGAAGGTGACATCACCGACGGCGAGTTGGTCACCGGGCTGGTTGCCGAGACCGACGCGGTGGTGCACTTCGCGGCGGAGACCCACGTCGACAACGGCCTGGCCGACCCGACGCCGTTTCTGCACTCCAATGTCATCGGTACCTTCACGGTGCTCGAAGCGGTGCGCCGGCATGGCGTGCGGTTGCATCACGTGTCGACCGACGAGGTCTACGGCGATCTCGCACTCGACGATCCGGCGCGGTTCACCGAGTCCACGCCCTACAACCCGTCGAGCCCGTATTCGTCGACCAAGGCTTCGGCAGATCTGCTGGTGCGCGCCTGGGTGCGCTCGTACGGTGTGCGCGCCACGATCTCGAACTGCTCCAACAACTACGGCCCCTACCAGCACGTGGAGAAGTTCATCCCGCGCCAGATCACGAACCTGCTGACCGGGCGCAGGGCCAAGCTGTACGGCGGCGGGGCCAATGTGCGCGACTGGATCCACGTCGACGACCACAACGCGGCGGTGTGGCGGATCCTGCGCGACGGCGAGATCGGACGCACGTACCTGATCGGCGCCGACGGGGAACGCGACAATCTGTCGGTACTGCGCACGCTGCTGCGGCTACTCGACCGTGATCCCGACGACTTCGACCGGGTCACCGACCGCGCCGGCCATGACCTACGCTACGCAATCGACGCCTCAGCGCTGCGCGACGAGCTCGACTGGCGCCCGGAGCACACCGATTTCGAGGCCGGACTGGCCGCCACCGTCGACTGGTACCGCAACAACGAGTCCTGGTGGGGCCCTGTGAAAGCCGCCGTCGAAGCCCGGTACGCGGAGCGCGGCCAGTGACCGCCCGGGAACTGAGGGTTCCGGGCGCCTGGGAGATCACGCCGGCGCTGCATGCCGACGGGCGCGGCCTATTCTTCGAGTGGTTCACCGATCCCGCGTTCACCGCGATGACCGGGCATCACTTCGACATGGCCCAGGCCAACTGCTCGGTATCGGCGGCCGGCGTGCTGCGCGGTGTGCATTTCTCCGAGCTGCCGCCGAGTCAGGCCAAATACGTGACATGCGTGCGCGGTGCGGTGTACGACGTGGTGGTCGACCTGCGGGTCGGCTCCCCCACCTTCGGGCAGTGGGATGCCGTCCTGCTCGATGACCGCGAACGCAAGTCGGTCTACCTCTCCGAGGGGCTGGGCCACGCTTTCCTTGCACTGGAACACGATTCGACGGTGATGTACCTGTGCTCGGCGGGCTACGCACCGCAGCGTGAGCACACCATCCTGGCCACCTCCCTGGGCATCGACTGGCCCGAAGACCACCCACTGAACCTCTCCGAGCGCGATGCCGCCGCGCCCACGCTGGACGAGGTGCAGGCCGCCGGGTTACTGCCGTCGTGGGCGGACACCCAGGCTTTCGTCGAGCAGCTGCGCGCGCGCATCTGACCGGAAACCGGCCCGCTCAGGGTTCGATGGTGGTGTCGGCGTCGATCACCGACATCGCCTCCGTCAACGCAGGCGCATGTTCCGGCGTGCCCTGGGCGTCGAGTGCCAGCAGGTAGACCGCGTCCGCAGCCGGAATCACCGCCGTCTTGCGTGCGACGAACATCGCGGCGCCGTCCGCCTGGACGGTGCCGGCGATCTGAGCCGCCTCGAACCCGGCGAGTTCGGACGGGGTGCCTGCGTCCGGCCCTTCGAATCCGGGCTGCTTGCGCACCGCATTGGGAGCCAGTTCGAGGATCTTCGCCGCATCGACGTTGCCGGTCAGTCTGGCGACCCGAGCGATGATCGCCGGTGGATCGGCAACGGCGGGATCGTCCAGAACAATCGCGCCCCAGGCGTCCTCGGGGGTGTCCGCGCCGACATCGCGCCAGCCCGCCGGCATCGGCAGGTTGATGTCGGGTGCACCGGCATCGCCACGGACGACCGGCGTCTGGGTGATGCCGTTGTCACGCAGGTAGTCGGCAACCGTGTAATTCACGCTGGACGCCGTTGCCGTGGCGCTGGTCGCAGTATCCGGCGCGGCAGAGGACGTCGGCTCCGACGTCTGCGCCGACGCAGAGGATGATGACGACGCCGTGTCGCCAGAACCGCACCCGGTCAGTACCGCTCCCGTCAGCACAGCGGCGGCCACCAGAACCCGCCCGTTGATCGGCTTTGCCATATCGTCTCCCGTCGTCGTCGAATCGCGGCGCGACGGTAACCGGGAACGGTTGGAAAGTGATTGGAAGCGCGGTGGCCGGCTGTCTGAAATGATCGGCACGACTTGGTCGAGGGGGACGGATTGCTCGAGTACCGCCTATTCGGTCCCGTTGCCGCACTTTGGCACGGCGAACCGCTGGATCTCGGTGGGCTGCGCCAGCGGGCGGTGCTGACAGGATTGCTCGTCGACGCCGATCGGGTGGTGGACGTGGACACCATCGTCTACCGGGTCTGGGATGACGCACCTCCGCCCAAACCCCTCTCATCCTTGCGGTCCTACGTCGCCAACCTGCGCCGTGTCCTGGCCGTCGACGACAACCCGCGGCTGACCACGGCGGGCCGCGGGTACCGCCTGGTGCTGGGTGAGGACCGGTTGGACAGTGCCGAGTTCGAGCAGTTGGTGGAGGCGGGTCGCCGCCTGGCGAAGGACGGACGGCCCGATGCCGCCGAGGCCACCATGGCTCAGGCGGTCACGCTGTGGGGTGGGCAACCGCTGGCCGATGTCGCCGGCTTCTCCTACGCCGGGGTCGAGGTTCACCGACTCCAGGGGGTGCGGGCAGACGCCGATGACATCCGCTACGCATCCGCGTTGTTGCGCGGCGGCGCAGCAGAATTGGTGGATGGGCTGACCGCAGCTGTGGCGTCGAACCCGCTGCGCGAATCGCTGTGGGGTCACCTCATGGTGGCTCTGCACCGCTGCGGGAGGCGTGCCGAGGCACTGCGGCATTACGACCGGATCCGCGACCTGCTGGAGCAGGAACTGCGAGTGGCGCCCAGTGCAGCGCTACGCCGGATCGCGCAACAGATCCGCGACGATGTGCCCGGCGCCCAGGCCAGGACGCAGGCCGAGGCCAACCCGGCGACCCAAGCACAGGCACCGGTGGGCCGGCGGCGCGAGCTGGATGGACTGCAACGGGCCGTGGCGGACACCGCTGTCCGCGGTCACGGTGGCATGACCGTGCTGATCGGGGAAAGCGGCATCGGCAAGACCACCTTGGCTTCGGCCGCGGTGGATCTGGCCGCCCGCCTCGGCATGACCACGGCGTGGGCGGGGCACAACACCGAGATCGCCACCCCGGTGTTGTGGACCTGGACCCGGGTGCTGCGCTCCCTCGATGGTCTCACCGCGGACACCACGACCCTCGGTGACGATCAGGCGGTGATCGACACCGCCGAAGCGGTGTTGGCCACCGTGATCGCTCCGACTGTCATCGTGCTCGACGACCTTCACCGCGCCGATTCCATGACGTGCGCCGTGCTGGATGTCATCGCCACAGCCCTGCCGCGCCACCCGCTGCACGTGGTGATCACCTGGCAGCACCCCGGTCCGGACGGACCTTGGGAGGTCGAGGAGTTCCAGCGACTCTTCGCGCGCACCGACGTGACCACGTGGCACATCCGCGGCCTCGACGCCGATGCCGCAGGCGACCTCGTGCGCCGGCTCACCGGGACGATCCCGACAGTTCGATTCATCACCGCCTTGCTGGAGCGCACCGGCGGGAATCCGTTCTATATCCAGGAACTGGTCCGGTTTCTGCATGATGAGGACGCATTGGACGCAACCACCGACGACATTCCGCACGACCGCGTCCCCGCGGCCGTCCTCGGACTGGTCCGCCGGCGCACAGCCGCTCTGCCTGCCGACACCCGGTCCGCACTCGCCTCGGCGGCGATGATCGGAATCGCTTTCAGCACAGAACGACTGGGCGCGGTCAGCGAAATCGGGGGCGTGGCGGCAGCCCTGGAATCCGCGGTCGACGCGGGGATGCTGGTCGCACAGGACCACCGCCCGGGCTGGTACCGGTTCGCGCACGGCATCGTGCGCGACGCCGTGTCCGCCCAGACCGCGGGCACCGATAAGGCGCGCCGCCATGCACGCATCGCGGTGTCCTACGCGGCGGGCGCACAGACACCGGATGAGCTGACCGAGGCGGCCGATCATGCCTGGCGGGCCGGTGACCAACTGGAGGCTACCGTCGCGCTCGACGTCATCGAGGCCGCCATGCTCGGGAACTCCGGGCCCGGCGCCTACCGGGACAGTCTGCTGCTGGCCACCCGAGGCCTGGAGGTCTGCACCCGCCTGCCGGTCGGCGACGATCGCGCGGCGCGGGAGTCCACGCTGTGGCTGCACCGCGCCGCCGCGCACGCCGTACTCGACGGTCAGACATCGGACGCGGTCAACGAAGCCTTGCGGAGAGCGTTCGACATCGGCCACCGCACGGGGGACTTCACTGCGAGTGTGGCGCTACAGGCGCTGGCACGAGCAGGCGCCGGCCGATACCGGGAGTCCGCGGCCCTCGCCGACGGGCTCGTCGCCGCGTACCGCTCCACCGGCGATGCCGTCGCCGGATCTGCAGGGCATTACCTGCGTGCGCTGGCGGCTTTCATGGCCGGTGACCTCGACGCCTGCCTGGCCGAGACCTCGATGCTGTGCGAGCAGCTGCCGCCCCCGGATTGGCGCAGGGTCGGCGCGCTACTCGCGTTCGACGTCCGAGGCCATGCCCTGGCCGCGTGGGCACACGGCCTGGATGGTGACGAGAGCGCCGCGATGGCGTCGATCGACGCCGGCCGGGCACTCGGACGTGAGCGCAACGACACCTTCGGCACCGCAATCGTGGCCACCAGCGAGCTCCAATTGGCGCCCATGACCGGTGTGGTCGACGACGTCGGCGCGCGCGCCGCCGAACTGGCCGCCGAACTCGACGCATCAGGTCTGCAGCAACTCGGTGCGTCCGCGCACATCATCGGGCGGTGGGCACGCGCACTCGACGGCGACGAGGCGGACACCGTGGCCGATATGCGAGCGGCGCTGGCAGTCCATTGCCAGGACGGCACCCGCATCTTCCGCCCCCTGTACCTCGCGCTGATCTCCGATGCCGAACGCCTGCAGCGGAATCCGGCGACGGCGCACAAGACCCTGCAGTCCGCTCGGGTCGCGGCCAAGGCAACCGGTGAGCACGTCTGGACGCCACTGTTGGACCGACGAGCGGCGATGCACGCCTGAGGCCCGCGAGGTCGGTCGCGGGGCGGTCGACTTCTATCTGAACCTGAGCAACTACCTGAACAACTGGCGCCGGCTCGGCTTCACCGAGGACGACATCGCCAAGCCGGGCAGCGACCGGTTGATCGACGCGGTGGTGGCGCACGGCGATGCTGATGCCGTCGCGGCGCGACTGCACCAGCATCTGGAGGCCGGCGCAGATCATGTGGCCATTCAGGTACTGGGCGGTTGGGACAAGCTGATCCCGACGCTGACCGAACTGGCGGGTCCGCTGGGACTCAAGAAGTAGCCCGATAGGGTTTCACCCATGCGCCTGCTGGTCACCGGTGGCGCCGGGTTCATCGGCGCGAACTTCGTGCACCTGACGCTGCGCGAGAACCCGGACGCCGAGGTGACGGTGCTCGACGCGCTCACCTACGCCGGCAGCCGGGAATCGCTGGCACCGGCGGCCGACCGGATCCGGCTCGTCGAAGGTGACATCACCGACGGCGAGTTGGTCACCGGGCTGGTTGCCGAGACGGACGCGGTGGTGCACTTCGCGGCGGAGACCCACGTCGACAACGGCCTGGCCGACCCGACGCCGTTTCTGCACTCCAATGTCATCGGTACCTTCACCGTGCTCGAAGCGGTGCGCCGGCATGGCGTGCGGTTGCATCACGTGTCGACCGACGAGGTGGCTGGGCCACGCTTTCCTTGCCCTGGAACACGATTCGACGGTGATGTACCTGTGCTCGGCGGGCTACGCACCGCAGCGTGAGCACACCATCCTGGCCACCTCCCTGGGCATCGACTGGCCCGAAGACCACCCACTGAACCTCTCCGAGCGCGATGCCGCCGCGCCCACGCTGGACGAGGTGCAGGCCGCCGGGTTATTGCCGTCGTGGGCGGACACCCAGGCCTTCGTCGAGGATCTACGCACCAGAATGCGCTGACTGCCAACAGTTCTCAGGTGTTCTTGGCAACGAAACGGCGGAACAGCGGCCAGGCGACTGCCAGGTTGTACAACGCGCCGAAGACAAGATACGGCCACCAGGTGCCCTGCTCGCTGGCGACCCAGAACGCCTTGGCCGCCCAGTAGGGCGGCAGCACACCGAAAGCCAGGTTCCAGGCCGAGTCGATGAACCAGGGCAGGCACGGCAGACCGGCGATCAACATACCGAGCGCCCGCATCATCGCGATACCCTGAATCTTGTTGCCCGCCACCGCGACGATGAGCAGCAAGGTCACCACGGCGGACAATCCGGCGAGCATCCCGATCGGTATGAGCACCGGGATCAGGCCCGGTTCCAGAATCCCGCTCAACGACATCGTGGCCACCACGTAGACGGTGGTGACCAGCATGACCGTGGCCGCGCGGTACCCGAAGAACGTCGACAGCGACACCGGTGCCACCCGCAGCGCTGTCAGCGTACCGGCGTCCATCTCCTCGAGCACCAGGAACGCTGCCATTCCGCCGGCGATGATGATGCTGGTGAGCAGCAGAAACCCCGTCAGAATCAACGGGTAGTACGGCACCAGGTCGAACTGCCGGCGGGCGGCCAGCATATCGGTGAACATCGGTGTGAGCACCGCAACGCATGTTGTCCAGATGACCGGGGCGAGCACCAGCATGACCAGCAGCGGATCGCGGTAGGTGCCGCGAAGGTCGTTGCGGCCGAAGGCCGCCAGCGCACGAGCGGAGGGGACCGTCACAGCACGCCCGCCCTTTCCGTCACGTAGTGGTCGAACAACGTGTGGGCGGCACGCCACAGCACGACCATGCACAGCACGGGATAGGCCACCGCATAGAGCAGCTGCCAGCCGGTCAGATCCACCTGATCGAACGCAGCACCCAGCAGCAGCATCGGCCCCTGCATCGGGAACACGTAGAGCACCGGGTTCGGCCACAAGCCCGAATAGTGGATGACCGGCGGCACCAGCATGACCGCCAACGGGATGGTGGCGGCCAGGAACCAGTCGGTGACCGCGGCGAAGGGCAGCGAGGTGATGAACCCGACGATCAGCATCAGCAGGGTGCCGAGCAGCACACCGGAGACCAACGGCACCGGCCGATAGGCGAGCCCGTCTGCGGCGGTCACCACGATCACCGCGACCAGTAGTGAAATCGCACTCAGTACAGCGAGTTTGGCGCTCAGATACTCCCAGAACCGCAGCGGCGTCGACAGGAGTGCGCCCAGGGTGCGCTCGTGCTTGTCGAAGAACACCGAACCACCGATGAAGAAGAAGCCGATGATCGCGATATCGCCGGCCAGCACGTAGGGCTCGGCGACCGGACGCAGATCGTGGGGCATCGGGAGCAGCACGGCGAGCCAGATGAGCCCGGAGAACACACCCGCGTGCAGGAACTTCTGCCGGTACTGCAGCATCAGTTCGAGTCGAGTCGCGGTCAGCAGGCGGGTCATGTCAGCCGCCTTCCGGTCACCTCGACGAAGACGTCGTCGAGGCTGGCTTCCCGGCTGTGGATGGTTTCGATGTGGTGATCACGCAGCACGGCTTGGAATTCCGGGTCGTCCGCCAGGCCGTCCAGTCCGAATTCGGCGGATTCGAGCGCCCCGCCCGATCGATACTGCACCCGTATCCGACGTTGACTGCGCGCGATTTTCAGCTCGGCCGGGGTGTCGAGTGCCACGATCTGTCCATCGACCACGAACGCGACGCGGTCGCACAGTTCGTCGGCCGTCGACATGTGGTGGGTGGTGAGAAATATCGTCGCACCGCGTGCCTTCAGCCCCAGGATGATGTCCTTGACCTTGCGCGCGTTGACCGGGTCCAGCCCGGAGGTCGGCTCGTCGAGGAACAGCAGTTCGGGATTGTTGATCAGCGATCGGGCGAAGGTCAGCCGCATCTGCATGCCCTTGGAGTACTTGCCCACCCGGACCTTGGCCGCGTCGGCCAGATCCACGGAGTCGAGCAGTTCCATCGGGTCGGCAGTGGGTCCGTCATACAAGGATGCGAAGAACTGGAGGTTTTCCAGGCCGGTGAGCTTCTGATAGTGGTTGGGCAGCTCGAAGGAGACGCCCACCCGCTGGTAGTAGTCCGGGCCCCAGTCGAGCGGCTCCCGGCCGAACACCGTGGCACTGCCGCCGTGGCCGCGGAGCAGGCCGATCAACAGCTTCTGGGTGGTCGACTTCCCGGCGCCGCTGGGGCCGAGGAACCCGAATATCTCGCCCTGCCCGACGGCGAAATCCATTCCACGGATGGCGGGTTCGGCGGCCTTGGGATAGCTGAACGTCAGATCCTGGACGCGGATGACCTCCGGCGTGGCAGCCGGAGCGGACGGAGACGGCACGGGGGACACGGTCACCCTTCGGTCGGGCGTGCCGCCGGACACCGGCGGAACGCAGCTGGATACCATCTCCGACCAGACTTCCCGGAACACCGCGGATCAATATACTGAACTTTCAGTAATTATTGAAGCTTTCTGTACGGGGAAGGTTTTCGGGTGTCCATCTCGCCAGAACGGCAGCACGCCGCCGAACAACTCGCGCTGGTGCTGTCCAGCCACGGCCTGCAGCGCATGACGGCGCGGGTGCTCGCAACGCTGTTGTTCACCGAGCGCGCCAGCATGACCATGGGCGAGCTCGCCGATGACCTGCAGGCGAGTGCGGGTTCGATCTCGGGCGCACTCAAGATGCTCACCTCTGTCGGCCTTGCCGAACGAGTTCCGGCACCGGCCAGCAGGCGCGACCACTTCAGGCTGCGCGATGATGCCTGGGCCGTCCTGTTCACCAACCAGAACGAGACCCTTTCGGCCATGCAGGCCGCGGCCGACGCCGGCATCGCGGCCACCGAGGGCGACAGTGCGGCCCGTGAGCGGCTGAGTCAGATGCGCGACTTCTACGCCTTTCTGATGGCGGAGATCCCGGCCCTACTGGACCGGTGGCATCAGGAACGGCAGGCCTAGTCTCGATCCCCCCGACTCGGCAGCAGCCCGACTTGGCGGTAGACCTGCCGCAGGTACCGCCGCATCTCGGTGGCATCGGGTGGATTCGGTTGCAGCACACGGTAGGTGATCGCACCCACCATCATGTCGATGGTGACGTCGACGTCGGTGTCGGCGGCCACGGTGCCTTCCTGACGGGCCCGCTCCAACAGCCGCGCGGCCAGTTGGCGACGCGGCAGGATATAGCGCTCCCAGTAGCGGGCCATCAACTCCGGGTGACTGACCGCCGAGCCGAACACCCTGGCCACCAGGGCGCGGTACTCAGCGGTGGCTGCCATGGCAGCCGCACCGTCGATCGCCGCCTCCACCAACGCATACGGCGACTGTGTCTCGATGGCATCCGGTGCCACCCACCCGACCTCCTCGGCCACCAGGGTCTCCATGGCCGCAGCGATCACCTCTTCCTTACTCGACCAGCGGCGATAGATCGTCGGCTTGCCGACGCCCGCCCGCTTGGCGATCTGTTCCATGCTGGTCCCCTCGACACCCTTTTCGATGAACAGCGCCAGGGCGGCCCGCAGGATGGCCAGATCGGTTGCGGCATCACGCGGTCGCCCCCGGCCCGCCGGCCGATTCATCGGACGGTACCGGTCTCCAGAGCCGAAGCGAGCCAGCGGTTCAGGTCGGCCTCCTCGCCGGGACTACCCCGCCACGCCAGGTGCCCGTCCGGGCGGATGAGCATCAACTCCGCACCGTCGTGACCGAGGCAGCCGACGAAATCGCCGAGCCTGCGCAGCGCAGCGGTGGCGTCCACTCCGAGCGTGCTGCCGGATGGACGCAACAATGCCCACCGGCCGCCGAGCTCGCGGTGCAACCGTGCGGGGGTGCCGTCGGCCAGCGTGCAGGCAAGGTCGGCGACCCGGTCCCCCGGGCGCGGCCTGGGTCCACGCCCGCCGAGCGGTCCCTTGCGATAACTCACCCACAGTTGTGACGCGGTGAAGGTCGTCCAGCGCTGCACGGCACCGATGCTGAAGACGCGCGGCGCCACCCGATCCCGCAGGAAGCGCCCGACCGGGTTGCTCGCGATGTTGACCCTGGTCACCGCGCTGGTACCCCGCAACACCCCCTCGGCCAAGGGGCGCCGTTCGGCCTCGTATGTGTCGAGCAGCGCCTCGGCGGCCAACCCGCGCACCACCAACGCGAGTTTGAATGCCAGATTCTCGGCATCCCCGATCCCGGTGAGCATCCCCTGCCCACCGAACGGCGAATGGGCATGGGCTGCATCACCGGCGATCAGGATCCGGCCGCGCCGGTAGGTTTCGGCCAGCCTGCGGTGCACGGTGAACACCGACAGCCATTGCGGATCACCGACCCGAACATCGAGCCCGGTGCGCTCGGGAAGCACCGTTCGAATCCGCTCGAGAATCTCACCGTCGGTGGGCTTTTGGCCCTGGCCCGGGTCATAGGCGAAGACCCGCCAGAGATCGTCGCCGCCGTGGGGGTCGGGCATCGGCATCACACCGATCACACCATCGGGGTGTATCCACCCGGACGTACCTCCCCTGTCGATGTCCCAATCCAGATGCACGTCCGCCAGCAGGAAGCGTTCGGTCAGCTTCACCCCGGGAAACCCGATCCCGGCCAATTGCCTTGTGCTACTGGAGGTGCCGTCGCACCCGACGACCCAGCGGGCCCGGACCGTCTCGCCGCCATCGAGTTCCGCCAGCGCGCAGCCGGGTTCCTGCTGCAGACCGACCAGGGCCTTGCCCCACTCCGGTATGAGACCGAGTGCGGCCAACCGGTCTCGCAACGCACCCTCGACCCTGGCTTGCGACACCACCATCGGCGGTGCGGCGGTGCCCAGACCCGGGTCGCCGAACTCCAGCGTCATCAGCGGATGTCCACCCAGATAGCTGGTGATCCGCATGGCGCGCAACGACTCTTCGGGAAGAGTTCCGAGGCCGCCGATGCGGCCAAGCACCTCCGAACCGCGGGCGTGCAGGAAGTTCGCCCGCGATGTCGTGGCCGGACCGGCTGCGCGATCGACGATCCGCACCGACAATCCGTGCAGGCGCAGCGCACACGCCAGTGTCAGACCGGTGGGCCCGGCTCCCACCACCAGCACGTCGATGTCGATATCGGGGTCAGCCATTCGATTATCTTAACGGCACCGTATCGTAAATAAAAGAGGCCCCGTGTTGACCCTTGCCAAACTCCGGGCCTAATTACTAGGATATGCAAGTATCTCGGCCGTGCGCCGGGCCCTGAATTCTGCTCACCCCTTTGGACGGATGTCATGACCACACAGATTCCGCACTTCATCAACGGCGAGCGCAGCACCCTCGCATCCACCCGCACCGCCGATGTGCTCAACCCCAGCACCGGCGAGGTCCAGGCCCAGGTGCTGCTGGCCTCGACCGCCGATGTACAGACCGCCGTCGCCAACGCGGTCGAGGCCCAGAAGGTGTGGGCCGCCTACAACCCGCAGCGCCGCGCCCGCGTCTTCATGCGCTTCGTCGACCTGGTCAACCAGAACGCCGATGAGCTGGCCCAGCTGCTGTCCATCGAGCACGGCAAGACTGTCGCGGACTCCCTGGGCGACATCCAGCGCGGTATCGAGGTCATCGAATTCGCGATCGGCATCCCCCACCTGCTCAAGGGCGAATTCACCGAGGGCGCGGGCACCGGTATCGACGTGTACTCGATCCGCCAGCCGCTCGGCGTCGTCGCCGGTATCACCCCGTTCAACTTCCCGGCCATGATCCCGCTGTGGAAGGCCGGCCCCGCCCTGGCATGCGGCAACGCGTTCATCCTCAAACCCTCCGAGCGCGACCCCTCGGTCCCGCTGCGCCTGGCCGAACTGTTCATCGAGGCCGGGCTGCCCCCGGGCGTCTTCCAGGTGGTCCAGGGCGACAAGGAAGCCGTCGACGCCATCCTCACCCACCCCGACATCCAGGCCGTCGGCTTCGTCGGGTCCTCCGATATCGCGCAGTACATCTACTCCACCGCCGCCGCGCACGGCAAACGTTCACAGTGCTTCGGCGGCGCCAAGAACCACATGATCGTGCTGCCCGACGCCGACCTCGATCAGGCCGTCGACGCCCTGATCGGCGCCGGCTACGGCAGCGCCGGTGAGCGCTGCATGGCCATCAGTGTCGCGGTGCCCGTCGGCGAGGAAACCGCAAACCGCTTGCGCGCCAAGCTCGTCGAGCGCGTCAACCAACTGCGCGTCGGGCACAGCCTGGACCCCAAGGCCGATTACGGGCCCCTGGTCACCGGCGCTGCGCTGGAGCGGGTCCGCGACTACATCGGCCAGGGTGTGGACGCCGGCGCCGAAATCGTGATCGACGGCCGCGAACGCGCCACCGACGAACTCACCTTCGATGACCAGGACCTGTCGAAGGGCTACTTCATCGGGCCCACCCTGTTCGACCACGTCACCACCGACATGTCCATCTACACCGACGAGATCTTCGGACCCGTGCTGTGCATCGTGCGCGCCGAGGACTACGAAGCCGCACTCGAACTGCCCACCAAACACGAATACGGCAACGGCGTGGCGATCTTCACCCGCGACGGCGACGCCGCCCGCGACTTCGTCTCCCGGGTGCAGGTCGGCATGGTCGGGGTCAACGTGCCGATCCCGGTTCCGGTGGCCTACCACACCTTCGGCGGCTGGAAGCGGTCCGGTTTCGGCGACCTCAACCAGCACGGACCCGCCTCGATCCAGTTCTACACCAAGGTCAAGACCGTCACCGAGCGCTGGCCCTCCGGCATCAAGGATGGCGCCGAATTCGTCATCCCCACCATGAAGTAGGTGCCGGTGTTCGAGTTGGATGACGACGAGCGCGTCATCACCGAGACGGCGGCCGCCTTCGCCGAGAAACGCATCGCGCCGTTCGCGCTGGAATGGGATGAGTCCCATCACTTCCCGACCGATGTGCTGCGGGCGGCCGCCGAACTGGGCATGGCGGGGATCTACTGTGCCGAGGACGCCGGCGGCAGCGGGTTACGCCGCCTGGACGCGGTGCGCATCTTCACCGCGCTCGCCGCCGCCGACCCCACGATCGCCGCGTTCCTGTCCATCCACAACATGTGTGCCTGGATGGTGGACAGCTTCGGCACCGACGAGCAGCGCAAGACGCTGGTGCCCAAGCTCGCGTCCATGGAGTCCATCGCCAGCTACTGCCTCACCGAGCCAGGAGCGGGATCGGACGCGGCGGCGTTGCGCACCAGGGCCGTTCGGGACGGTGACCACTACGTCCTGGATGGGGTGAAGCAGTTCATCTCCGGGGCGGGTGTCTCGGACCTGTATGTGGTGATGGCCCGCACCGGCGCCGACGGACCCCGCGGCATCTCGGCGTTCGTCGTCGAGAAGAACACCCCCGGTGTCAGTTTCGGCGTCGATGAACAGAAGATGGGATGGAACGCCCAGCCCACCGCTCAGGTCGTTTTCGAGGGCGCCCGGGTGCCGGCTGAGGCGCTGTTGGGCGGCACCGAGGGCACCGGGTTCGGGATCGCGATGAACGGGCTGAACGGCGGCCGCATCAATATCGCGGCGTGCTCGCTGGGTGGCGCGCAGACCGCCTACGACAAGACGGTGGCCTATCTGGCCGACCGGCAGGCGTTCGGCGGAGCACTGCTCGATGAGCCGACCATCCGCTTTACGCTCGCCGATATGGCCACCGGCCTGGAGACCTCGCGGAACATGTTGTGGCGGGCGGCATCCGCCCTCGACAGCAACCACCCTGACAAGGTGGCCCTGTGCGCGATGGCCAAGCGCTACGTCACCGATACCTGTTACGAGGTCGCCGACCAGGCCCTGCAGCTGCACGGCGGCTACGGCTACCTCAAGGAATACGGCTTGGAGAAAATCGTCCGGGATCTGCGGGTACACCGCATCCTTGAGGGGACCAACGAGATCATGCGCGTGGTCATCGGCCGGGCGGAATCCGCCCGCGCCCGGGCCGCCGGCTAACGAGAGGTAAGGCAGAAGATGAGCACCGTTGCTTTTCTGGGACTGGGAAACATGGGCGGCCCGATGGCGGCCAACCTGCTGGCGGCCGGACATGCCGTGCAGGGCTTCGATCCCGTCACCGCGGCCAAGGATGCCGCAAAGGCCAACGGCGCCAGCGTTTTCGACAGCGGCGCCGAGGCCGTTGCCGGGGCCGACATCGTGATCACCATGTTGCCCAACGGGGCGCTGGTGAAGAACTGCTACGTGGACATCCTGCCCAAGGCCGCCGCGGGCGCCCTGTTCATCGACAGCTCCACCATCTCCGTCGATGACGCGCGGGAAGTGCACACGCTGGCCGCCGACCACGGTTTCGCCCAGCTCGATGCGCCGGTGTCCGGTGGCGTCAAGGGCGCGGTGGCCGGCACGCTGGCGTTCATGGTCGGCGGGGACGCCGAGGCAGTCGAGCGCGGTCGCCCCGTACTGGAGGCCATGGCGGGCAAGATCATTCACTGCGGCGACTCCGGCGCCGGCCAGGCGGCCAAGGTATGCAACAACATGGTGCTCGCGGTCCAGCAGATCGCCGTCGGGGAGGCATTCGTGCTCGCCGAGAAGCTGGGACTGGACAAGCAGGCCTTGTTCGACGTGATCACCGGCGCCACCGGTAACTGCTGGTCGGTTCACACGAATTGCCCGGTGCCCGGGCCCGTTCCCACCTCACCGGCCAACCACGATTTCAAGCCGGGCTTCGCGACGGCGCTGATGAACAAGGACCTCGGCCTGGCGATGGACGCCGTCACCTCGACCGGCTCCGCGGCGCCGCTGGGCAGCCACGCCGCCGAGATCTACGCCAATTTTGCCCGCGACCACGCCGACAAGGACTTCAGCGCGGTCATCGAGTACATCCGCAACGGCTAGGCCGCCGACGGGCTGTGCTGATCCCACCACCGGGCGTGCAGGCGGCGACAGTTGGCCAGCCGCAACGCCTCCCCGGTGCCGTTGTACCCGGCACGCACCGCTGCGGCCGCCCGTCCTCGCCCGGCGTCGGCGTCGATGAGCACGGTGGCCACACCGGCCGCGTTCGCGCCGCGCAACGCGGCGGGTGAGCCGGCCACCGCCAGCGCATCATGGGGCGCGACCCCGAGTTCGGCGAGCGCATGAGCGAACAGATTCGGTCCGCTCACGTCGTCGGCGGTCACGACGGATTCGACGAGACCCTCACCGACCAGCTGACGCACCAGCGGCTCGGCCCAGCTGCGCCGGCCGGTGGTGACGACGCTGACCGGGATGTGCGCCACGAAGGCGTCCATCACCAGGTCCACCAGGCCCGGGCGCGGCGTCAGCCCGGCGTCCAGGATCATCTCCTCGAACATCATGTCCTTGGCCGCGCAGATTTCGTCGACGAGCACCTTGACCAGCACATCGCATTCCGTGCCGACGCACCGTTTGCGCAGTTCGGCGGCGACCCGCTGACGTTCGTCGGGCAGCGCCATCAGCCGCTGATAGCGCCCGACGCTCCACTGCAGGTCCAGCCCCAGCGAGGCGAATGCGGCGTTGTAGACCACGCGATGGCCGTCGAGGTCCAGATCGGACAAGGCGTCGAGGTCGAAGACCACCGCATGCAGCGGGTAGGCGGCCGGGTCGTCGGGCTCGTCGCCATGCCACCAGAACTGACCGGACGCGGGCCATGCTTTTGCCTCATGCGTGGACATGCCCCCACAGTGGCCCACGTCACATACCCGCCGCGTCCCCCATAAGGGGGATTGGGCAGGCCAAGTTGGGAAGAAGTGCGGGTCGCCACCCTTAAGGTGTTGCCATGGCGCCCTCCAGCCCGCTGCGCCTTGTGCTGGTCGATGACCACGAGATGGTCATCGAGGGCCTCAAGGCCATGCTGACCACCTTCGGCGACCGGGTCCAGGTGGTCGGTCAGGCCATCGGCGCCGAGCAGGCTGTCCTCGTCGTGCAGGAGCTGCAACCCGACATCGTGTTGTGCGACGTCCGCATGCAGGGCTCCAGCGGCCTGGATCTGTGCGTCACGCTGCGCGAGCGGGACCCGGACCGCAAGGTCGTGATGCTGTCGGTCTACGACGACGAGCAGTACCTGTTCCAGGCGCTGCGGGTCGGGGCGTCGGGTTATCTGCTCAAGAGCATCAGCAGCGACGAACTGGTGCGCCAGCTGGAGTTCGCACACCGGGGGCAGACCGCGATCGACCCGACCATGGCCGCCCGCGCCGCCGACACCGCGGCCCGCCTGCAGCGCGACGAGTTCTGGCCCGGCGTCCGGCAGGGTCTGACGCAGCGCGAGAGCGAGATCCTGTCCTACGTGGTCAGCGGGCTGTCGAACCGCGGGATCGCCAACAAGCTGGTGATCGGCGACGAAACCGTCAAAACCCACCTGAGCTCCATTTACCGCAAGCTCGGCGTGAGCGACCGCACGGGTGCCGTCGCCACTGCGCTGCGCGAGGGGATATATCAATGACCCACGCCGAGAAGCCGCCCGGTCGCAACGTGCTGACCTCCGACCGCGAGCTGGCACTGTTGCGCGAGTTGATCCAGGCGACCTCCAGCGGGCCGGGCGTGGAGCCCCTGGCCGCGGCCGCCGCCCGGATGATCACCGATGCGACCGCGACAGACGTCTGCTTCGTGCATGTCCTCGACGACACCGACCGTTCGCTGACCCTCACCGGAGCGACCCCGCCCTTCGACAGCGAGGTCGGCAAGATCCGGTTGCCGCTGGGCAGTGGGATCTCCGGCTGGGTGGCCAGCAACCGGCAGCCGGTGGTGATCAGCCACGACAAGGAGTCCGACCCGCGCTATCTGCCGTTCGAGTCGCTGCGCGGCTCGGATTTCACCTCGATGGTGTCGGTGCCGATGGAGACCGACCCGGGCGGACTGGTCGGGGTGCTCAACGTGCACACCGTGCACCGGCGCGAGTTCACCGCGCGTGACGTCGAACTGCTGCTGGTGATCGGACGGTTGATCGCCGGTGCGCTGCATCAGGCCCGGCTGCACCGCCAGCTCGTGGCCCGTGAACGGGCCCACGAGAACTTCGTCGAGCAGGTCATCCAGGCCCAGGAACTGGAACGGCGGCGACTGGCCGGCGATATCCACGACGGTATCTCCCAGCGCCTCGTGACGCTGTCCTACTGGCTGGACGCGGCCGCCCGGGCGGTGGCCGACGAGGCGGGTGCACCCTCGAACGTGGCAGCCGATCACCTCGCCAAGGCCCGCGAACTGGTGGACCTGACGCTGCAGGAGGCCCGCGCCGCGATCGGTGGATTGCGTCCGCCGGTGCTCGACGATCTCGGGTTGGCCGGCGGACTTGCCAGTCTGGCCCGTTCGATACCGCAACCCGCCATCGACGTCGACCTCGCACAGGACCGGCTACCCGATCACATCGAACTGGCGCTGTACCGGATCGCCCAGGAATGCCTGCAGAACGTGGTCAAGCACGCCCACGCCACCCGCGCGAAGCTGACCTACAGCGTGAAAGACGACCTGGCACGGCTCGAAATCGTCGACGACGGAGTCGGATTCGATACGTTCGAGCATCCGCTGGGCAGCGACGAGATGGGCGGCTACGGGTTGCTGTCGATGGCCGAACGCGCCGAGATCGTGGGTGGCAGGCTGCACATCCGGTCCCGGCCGGACGTGGGCACCACCGTCACCGCCACCATCCCGCTGCCGTCGGCGTAGCCGCCTCAGAAATCGCCGGCGTGACGGCGCAGCGTCTCGATCGAGGTCGCCAGCGACCTGGACTCGTCGGTGGAGATACCGATATCGGCGAAGACATCCTTGTTGAGCGTCTCGGTCGCGTCCTCGACGGTGGAGCGGCCCAGTTCGGTCAGCCGCACCAGGGTGGTGCGCCCGTCTGTCGGGTGTGGCAGACGCTCCACCAGCCCGTCGCTCTCCAACCGCCGGATGGCGTGCGTGACGCTGGTGACGTGAACCTGCAGGCGGTCAGAGGCTTTGGTGATGGGCAGCTCGCCGTTGCGACTGAAAGCCAGCAGCCGCAGCAGTTCGAACCGGGAGAAACTGAGGTCGTAGGGCCGCAGCGCGGTCTCGACCCGGGCCAGCAGGATCTGATGGGCCCGCATCACCGAGGTCACCGCCACCATGCCGTCGGCGACCTCACCCCAGCCGGCCCGTTCCCAGTTCGCGCGCGCCAGCGTGATCGGGTCACGTTTGCCGGGAGGTGAGGGCATGACCTTTCTTACCGTACCGGCGGGGCTTTTCCCGTATCGAGGCGCCGACGGATCTCGCGGACCTCACAGATTCCGCTCCAGCAGCACCGTGCCATCGTCGGCGGAAACCAGTTGCACAGAGGCGATTCCGCTTTGCGGCAGCGCGACGTTGCCGCTGGGCAGCGCGGTGGCGCCGGACAGGCCGAGCCAGGTCGCGACCTGGGTCCGGCTGCCGTCGTGTCCCACGACGACCATTCCGAGATTCTGCGCCGCACCGTCGCGTTGACCCCAGTCCCCGTAGCTGCACGCCATGTCGATGCGAGTGCCCCAGCTGTAGCTGGACAGCGCGATACTCGCATTGATCGGCGTCTCGTTGACCTTGTCCATCGCCAGCATCGCGACGGCCGGTGAACCCTGTTGCAGTCCCACGGTTTCCGGCGCGATGACCACGACCAGACCGACGGCGAGCAGTGCTGCCGCCACACCCACCGCGACGGTGGTCAGCCACCGGGACCTGCGGCGGCGGGCTCGCACCCGGTCCAGCACATGCTCGCGCAGCTCCGGACGCAACGGCGGGTCGGGCAGCCGGTTGTCGAGCGCCGCCACCTCGTCGAGGTCCACCATCGCCAGCAGCGCCGGCATCCCGGTCAGCTCGGCGACCGCGTCGCGGCAGCGTGCACACGTCTGCAGGTGTGCCTCGAAGTCTCGGCGCTCGCCGGGAGTCAGCGCGCCGAGCACGTAACTGGCGTCCCAGGTGAGGTACGGGTCGCCCGCGGCGGTCTGGGTGAATTCGGTCATCGGGTCACCCCCATTTCCTGCAGGTTCAGTCTCAGCGCGCGCACCGCGTAATGCAGCCGGGATTTCACCGTCCCTTCGGCGATGCCGAGGTCGGCGGCGATCTGCGCGGTACTCCAGCCTTGGTAGTAGGCCCGCCGGATGACCGCGCGGTGGTCCTCGGAGAGTTCGCTCAACGCGGTGCTGATCAACAGTCGGTCCAACGCGGTGTCCACTTCGTCGGGGCCGGCAGCGGCGGTGTTTCCGGCGACCGTTTCGACATCGGGCGTCCCTGCCTCGTTGCGGAACCGCGCACTGCGCCGTTCGTCGATGACGAGATTACGCGCCACGGTGTACAGCCAGGCCCGAGCGGGCCGATCCGGGTCGGCGCTGACTTCGGGATGGCGCCAGGCCCGCAACAGCGTCTCCTGCACCACGTCCTCCGCCCTGCCGGCATCGCCGGTCAGGCGCAGGGCGTAGCGCCACAGCGCTGCTGCGTGCTCGTCGTACAAGACCCGCATCATCGCGGCCTCCGGATCGTCCACTCCCAACCTCCGTCTCTGATACGACGTGGGTGGCCGCCGAGTTCAACCTAACGCCGGTACCTGGGAGATTGCCCACGGTCGACACCGCTTGACCCTCCTCCTGCGGGAGGCCCGACGCTGGACGCGGCCCGGCGCCCGCCGGCCGCTGGACGTAGACAACCGATATGCAATATATTGCATTTATCCCATCTACCCGGAGACGATCCATGACCATCCGTACCGCCCTCATCACCGTGACCGCCGCACTGTCCGTGACAGCCCTGAGCGCGGGTTGCACCGGCGCAGCAGCGCAGCCACCCGCCCCGGCCGACCGGCCCACCGTGGTGCTCGTGCACGGGGCTTTCGCCGACTCCTCCAGCTGGAATGGCGTCATCGAACAGCTCCAGGCCGACGGCTACCCGGTCATCGCGGCGGCCAATCCGCTGCGCGGCCTCGCCGCCGACGCCGCATATGTGCGCAGCGTCGTCGACAGTGTGGCCGGCCCGGTGGTCCTCGCCGGCCATTCCTACGGCGGTTCGGTGATCAGCGAAGCCGCGGACGCCAGCCCCAATGTCAAGGCCCTGGTGTACGTGGCGAGCTTCATCCTCGAGGTGGGCGAGAGCACCGGGCAGTTGGCCGCCAAGTTCCCCGGAGCCGAGCTCGGGCCCGCGCTGCACGCGGTGCCCTATCCCCTGCCCGAGGGCGGCATCGCCGATGAGCTCTACATCAAGCAGGACGAGTTCGCCGCGGTGTTCGCCGCCGACGTGCCCGCCGACGTCGCCACGCTGATGGCAGCCACCCAACGGCCCATCACTGCAGCCGCGCTGGAAGACCCCGCGACCAAGGCCGCCTGGAAGACCATCCCGTCCTGGAACATGGTCACCACCAAGGACCTTGCCATCCCCGCCGACTCCATGCGGTACATGGGCGAACGCGCCACATCGCACACCGTCGAGGTCGACGCCTCCCACGCCGTCACCGTCTCCCAGCCCGGCGCCGTCGCCGACCTGATCAGCCAGGCCGCGGGCGCCACCCGGTCCTGATGCGAAAAACCCTGGTACACAACACCGACAACAGAGGAGACACCATCATGCTGGGCGCATCGGAGACCGGCACCACGGCAAGGGAATACGACTACGTCGTCGTCGGAGCCGGCTCGGCAGGCTGCGTGGTGGCCACCAGACTTGCCGAAGATCCAGATGTCGAGGTGCTACTCCTGGAATCCGGCCCGGTGGACTCGCACCCGGCGATTGCCGAACCGCCGGCCTGGCCGACGCTGTGGGGCAGCGATGTCGACCACGGATATCGCACGGTTGCACAGGCGGGCACCGATGGACATTCCCACGGCTGGCCGCGCGGGCGAACCCTCGGCGGTAGCAGTGCCATCAACGCCATGGTGTATCTGCGCGGGCACCCCGACGATTTCCGCAGATGGTCCGAATCAGGTTGCCCGGGATGGGATTACGAGTCTGTTCTGCCCTACTTCCGGCGAATGGAATCCACCCGCGGACGGGACCCGCGCTACCGCGGTTCGGATGGGCCGATGCGGCCCGCTCCGGCGGCCGAGGCGGCCAACGCCCTGTCGCAGGTGTTCCTCGACGGTGCCTCGGAGGCTGGCTTCCCACTGACCGACGACTTCAACGGCGCCCACCCCGAGGGCGCCGGCTGGCACGATCTGTCGATCTCCGATGGCGCCCGGCAGAGCACCGCCGCCGCCTACCTGCACCCGGCGCGGGCCGGCCGGCCGAACCTCGACATTGCGACCGAGTCACGCGCACTCAGGCTCCTCTTCGACGGAAGCCACTGTATCGGTGTCGAATTCGATCGGGCGGGCGAGTTGGTGACCGTCCATGCCCGGGCCGAGGTGGTCCTGAGCGCGGGGACGGTGGACAGCCCTCGACTGCTGCTGTTGTCCGGCGTCGGCCCGGCCGGTGAACTCGAAGCCGCCGGGGTTCCCGTGCTCCACGACCTGCCCGGTGTGGGTCGCAACCTGCACGACCATCCGCTGTGCGGCATCGTCTACGAGGCCTTGCAGCCGATCCCCGCCGGGCGTACCAATCTGGCCGAGGCATCGATGCTCTGGCGCAGCAGCGCAGCACTTTCCGGCCCGGATATGCAGATGATGTTCATCCACGTTCCCCTGCACCCGCCGCATCTCTGCGCACCCCCGAACAGCTTCACCATCGGGTTCACGACCGTGCCCGAGGCCCGCGGCTCCATACGGCTGGCGGGACCAGATCCGGCGCTGGCTCCGTTGATCGACCCGAACTATCTCGGGGCGGAGTCCGATATGCGGCGGATGATCCATGGGTTGACGGTGGCGCGCGACATTGCTGCCACCCGGGCGTTCGCGCCGTGGCGGGGCCGCGAGGTGCTGCCCGGGCCCGACGTCACCGACGAGGCGGCGCTACGCGCGTTCATCGCACGCGCGACCAGTACCTACTTCCACCCGGTCGGCAGTTGTGCGATGGGCACCGGTCCCGACGCGGTCGTCGACCCCCAGCTCCGCGTGTACGGCCTGACCGGCCTGCGGGTGGCCGATGCGTCGGTGATTCCCAGGATCGTGTCGGTCAACACCAACGCGGCCACCATCATGATCGGCGAGAAGGCCGCCGACCTGATCCGGCCCGACCGGGGTCTGGCCGGCGTTGCAGGAGTCGGTGTCCATCAGCACGCAAACTAAGATCGTCTGCATGCCGGTACCGGGTGAGCAGGGCAAACACAAGCGGTCGCTGCTGCGCGAGCAGGCCTACCTGTCACTGCGGGACGCCATCGTCAACGGCACGTTGGCTCCCGGGGAGAAACTGCGCGACCCGGAACTGGAGAAGTGGCTCGGCATCAGTCGCACACCGATCCGGGAGGCCATGGCCCGCCTGGAGACGGCCGGCCTGGTGCACACCATGCCCGGACGGTCCACCGTCGTGTCGACGATCGAACGCAAGGCCGTGCTCGACGCGCAGGCCGTCGCCGCGGCCATGCATGCGCTCGCCGTCCGCACCGCGGTCCCGCTGATGGGCACCGGTGAGTATGCCGCCATGGCGGAGGCCAACAAGGAGTTCGCGGACGCGCTCACTGCGGGCGACGCCGCGGCGGCCCTGCGGGCGGACGACCGGTTTCACCACGTCGCCGTGGAGGCGAGTGAGAACCAGGCCATCGCGGTGGCGCTGGAGTCGGTGACTCCGGTACTCAGGCGGCTGGAATACCAGCGCTTTTCGTCGTTGTCCGGGCGCCAGTCGATCGCGCAACACGAACGGATCATCGAACTGTGCCGCCACGGCGATGCCGATGCGGCAGCGGCCGCGACGCAACAGAACTGGGAGACCCTCACCCTCCTGGCCAGTGACCAGGATGTGCACTGAACCTGCCGGGTCAGAGCGTCAGGATGCGCGGGCCGTCCGCGGTGACGGCCACGGTGTGCTCCCAATGCGCGGCACGTGAACCGTCGGTGGTCACCACGGTCCAGTCGTCGTCGAGCACCTTGGTGTTCGCCGTACCCAGTGTCAGCATCGGCTCGATCGCCAGCACCGATCCGACCTCGAGGTACGGGCCCTTACCGGGCGCGCCCTCATTGGGCAGGAACGGGTCCATGTGCATTTCGCGCCCGATGCCGTGCCCGCCGTAGCCGGCGACGATGCCGTATTTCCGATCGTCGCGCGCCTCGGCGGCGTGCGTGCCGACCTCGATGGCGTGGGACACGTCGGTCAACCGGTTGCCGGGCACCATCGCGGCAATACCCGCCTCCATGGACGCCCTGGTGGCCTCGGACAGCAGTTCGTCGGCCGGGATGAGTGCCCCGATGCCGAACGTCACGGCGGAATCGCCGTGCCAGTCGTCGAGGATGGCCCCGCAGTCGATCGACACCAGGTCACCGGCCACGAGTTTCTCGGCATCCGAGGGGATGCCGTGCACGACGCGGTCGTTGACCGATGCGCAGACGGTGGCCGGGAACCCGTGATAGCCGAGGAACGACGGCACACCGCCGCCGTCGCGGATCACCGATTCGGCGATCCGGTCCAGTTCACCGGTGGACACGCCGGGGGCGGCGGCCTCCCGGACGGCTTTGAGCGCCGCGGCCACCAGCGCGCCCGCGGCGGCCATCGCGTCGAGTTCGCCGGGGCTGCGCTGTGGAACGACCTTGCGACGCAGGCCGGGCACGTTGATCATGATTGGCCGATCAAGGGGTGCTCCTGATTACTGGCCGAGCGCCTGCAACGCCCGGGCGAACACCTCGTCCAGGGTGCCGACGGCCTCGACAGTCTTCAGTTCGTCTGCGTAGTAGTCCAGCAGCGGTGCGGTCTCGGCGTTGTAGACCGCCATCCGGTTGCGGATGACCTCTTCGGTGTCGTCGGCGCGGCCGCGACCCTTGAGACGCTCGAGCAACTCGTCCTCGGACACCCGGAACTCGAGCACCGCGTCCAGCTTCAGGCCGCGCTTGGCCAGCATCTCCTTGAGCGCCTCGGCCTGCTCGACCGAGCGCGGGTATCCGTCGAGGATGAACCCGGCGGCCGCGTCGTCGTGGTCGATCCGGTCGTCGACGAGTGCGTTGGTGAGTGTGGCGGGCACCAGGTCACCGGCGTCCAGGTACTTCTTGGCTTCCACACCGAGCGGGGTGCCGGCGCCGATGTTGTGGCGGAACAGGTCGCCGGTGGAGATCTGCGGGATGCCCAGCTGGGCGGCGAGCTTCTCCGCCTGGGTTCCTTTTCCGGCACCGGGAGGTCCGAGCAATACGATTCTCACTTCAGGAAACCTCTCTCACTTCAAGAAACCTTCGTAGTTGCGCTGCATGAGCTGGCTCTCGATCTGCTTCACGGTATCCAACCCCACGCCGATCATGATCAGCACCGCAACGCCGCCGAAGGGCAGGTTCTGCAGGGTAGCGCCGCCACTGCCGGCCTGCAGAACGACGTTCGGGAGCACCGCGATCACGCCGAGGTAGATCGAGCCCGGCAGGGTGATGCGGCTCAGCACGAAACGCAGATAGTCAGCGGTGGGCTTGCCCGGCCGGATACCCGGGATGAAGCCGCCGAACTTCTTCATCTCGTCGGCCCGTTCCTCCGGGTTGAACGTGATGGAGACGTAGAAGTACGTGAAGAAGATGATCAGGCCGAAGTAGAAGGCGATATGGACCGGTGCCGTCGGGTTGGACAGGTGGTTGGCCACGAACGAGCTCCACCACCCGGTGCCCGGGTTCTCGCGACCGCTGTCGATGAGCTGGGTGACCAGCTGCGGGATGTAGATCAGCGAGGACGCGAAGATCACCGGGATGACGCCGGCCTGGTTGACCTTGAGCGGCAGGTAGGTCGAGGTGCCGCCGTACATGCGCCGGCCCACCATGCGCTTGGCGTACTGCACCGGGATGCGGCGCTGGCCCTGCTCGACGAACACCACGCCGACCAGGACGGCCAGCGCGCCGATGCAGACGAAGGTGAACACCATGCCGCCGCGGGCATCCAGGATGGCCTTGCCCTCGGCCGGGATGCGGGCCGCGATACCCGCGAAGATCAGCAGCGACATGCCGTTGCCGACGCCGCGCTCGGTGACCAGCTCGCCCATCCACATCACCAGGGCGGCGCCGGCGGTCATGACCAGCACGATGATGACCAGGCCGAAGATCGACGAGTCCTCGATGATGTCCAGGCTGCAACCCTGCATCAGGCCACCGTTGGCGGCCAGCGCCACGATGCTGGTGGCCTGCAGGATCGCCAGCGCGATCGACAGGTACCGGGTGTACTGGGTCATCTTGGCCTGGCCGGCCTGACCCTCCTTCTTGAGCTGCTCGAAGCGCGGGATGACCACGGTCAGCAGCTGCACGATGATGCTGGCGGTGATGTAGGGCATGACGCCGACCGCGAACACCGACAGCTGCAGCAGCGCGCCACCGGAGAACAGGTTGATCAGCGAGTAGATCTGCGCCGAGTCACCGCCGCTGACCTGCTCGATGCACTGCTGCACGTTCGGGTAGTTGACGCCCGGCGACGGAATGGTCGCGCCGACGCGGTACAGAATTACCAACCCGAGGGTGAACAGGATCTTGCGCCTGAGGTCGGCAGTCCGCATCGACGAGATGAAAGCCGAAAGCACTCTTCCTCCTGCGCAGCCGACTTCAATCGCGCGGCGTGCAATGGGGCTGGAAAATCCAGCGTCTGGTTAAAGTCTCATGCGCTCTAGCTGCAGGTTCACCGCCTGCATAGTCGCGCGTCAAACAGTCTACGAGAGTAACAGCTGCGCCCCGCACCGCCCTTGTCCACGGCGCGAGCGCGATCGCGAGGTCAAACAGAATTGAAGCGTACAGTCGGTGGTGTTCATTAAATCAGCTAATTAAATTGTGTGGAGGAGAGATCGCCATGGCACGCACCGACGGAGACAGCTGGGACCTGGCGTCCAGCGTGGGCGCCACCGCGACGATGGTCGCTGCGGCCCGCGCGATGGCGAGCGCCGCCCCCGACCCCGTGATCAACGATCAGTTCGCCGCTCCTCTGGTGCGCGCGGTGGGCGTCGACTTCTTCACCAAGCTCGTCGACGGCGAGCTCACCGATGCCGATCTGGGCGACGATCCGCAGCTGAACATCGCGCGCTTCGCCAATGGGATGGCCGCGCGCACCCGGTTCTTCGACGACTTCTTCGCCGCCGCCGGTGCGGCAGGCGTGCGGCAGGCGGTCATCCTGGCCGCCGGCCTGGACTCGCGCGCCTACCGGCTGGCCTGGCCCGCCGGCACCGTGGTGTACGAGATCGACCAGCCCGAGGTGATCGCCTTCAAATCCCGGACACTCGCCGAGCTGGGCGCCCAGCCCACCGCGGTCCGCCGCGCCGTCGCGGCCGACCTGCGCGACGACTGGGTGTCGGCACTGCGGTCGGCAGGCTTCGATCCCGCAGCACCGACCGCCTGGATCGCCGAGGGACTGTTCGGCTACCTGCCACCCGAGGCGCAGGACCGGCTGCTCAGCCTGATCACCGAGAACAGCGCGCCCGGCAGCCGGGTCGCCGCCGAGGCGGTACCCGCCACCATGGACGTCGACCCGGAGGCGGTCCGGGAACGGATGCAGACGGTGACCGAGAAGTGGTCCTCGCACGGGTTCGATCTGGACTTCAGCGAGCTGATCTATCTCGGTGATCGCACGGAAGCGACGACGCACCTCACCGACCTCGGCTGGCAGACCTCGGCGATCCCGACCAACGGCCTGCTGGCGCAGTACGGACTGCCCCTCATCGAAGAAGATCAACAGTTCGGGCAGGCGTCCTACCTCACCGCGGTCAAGTGATGGCACGGTCCGAGGGCGACAGCTGGGACCTGGCCTCCAGCGTGGGCGCCACCGCCACGTCGGTGGCCGCCTCCCGGGCGCTGGCCAGCCGTGGGCCCGACCCGCTGATCGACGACCCCTACGCTGCGACGCTCGTCGAGGCCGTCGGCGTCCCGCACTTCATCCGCATGGCCAACGGGGAGTTCGACGACAGCCACGATCCGCTCTTCGGACGGGACCAGATGCGCGCGCACATCGCGGTGCGCACCCGGTTTTTCGACGACTTCTTTGCCGCCGCGGCAGCGGCAGGCGCACGTCAAGCGGTCATCCTCGCCTCCGGGCTCGACACCCGCGCCTACCGCCTGGGCTGGCCCGACGGGACCGTCGTGTTCGAGATCGACCAACCGGAAGTCATCGAGTTCAAGACCCGGGTGCTCGCCGACACCGGCGCCATGCCCGGTGCGGACCGCCGCACCGTCGGCATCGACCTGCGCGAGGACTGGCCGGCCGCGCTGCGGGGCGCCGGTTTCGATCCGTCGGCACCGACGGCATGGATCGCCGAAGGGCTGCTGATCTATCTGCCCCCGGACGCGCAGGACCGGCTGTTGGACAACATCACTGCTCTCAGCGCCCCCGGCAGCGCACTGGCCACCGAGCACATGGACGCCAAGGCCCTCACCGGGGACTGGGCCAAGGAGCTCAGCGCGCGCGGCCGCCGGTACGGCAGCGATATCGATCTGAACGAGTTGTTCTACAGCGGCCCGCGCACCCCCGCCGGCGATCACCTGAGCGCAGCCGGCTGGCAGGTGACGGTGCTGCCCAACGACAAGGCCTACGCCGCCCAGGGATTCGAGCGACCCAACGACGAACTGGCGGCGATGGTGGGAGACTCCGGCTATCTGACGGCCAACAAGTGAGGTATGGCAATGGCACGCTCCGAGGGTGACAGCTGGGACCTGGCCTCCAGTGTCGGTGCGACGGCGACGATGGTGGCGGCGGGTCGGGCCATCGCCACCAACGCCGAGCACCCGCTGTTCGACGATCCGTTCGCCGCGCCGCTGGTGCGCGCGGTGGGCATCGAGGCCTTCACCATGATGGTCGACGGAACCATCGACATCGCGGCCATCGCTCCCGAGGGCGCGGCGCAGGTCAAGTCCAATATCGACGAGATGGCGGTGCGGACGAAGTTTTTCGACGACTACTTCGTCAGCGCAGGCGAATCCGGGGTCCGTCAGGCCGTCATCCTGGCCGCCGGGCTCGATGCCCGCGCCTACCGGTTGCCGTGGGCGGACGGCACGGTCGTCTACGAAGTGGACCAGCCCGAGGTCGTCGAATTCAAGACCCGGACACTGGCAGACCTCGGCGCCTCCCCCACCGCCGAACGCAGGACTGTGCCGATCGATCTGCGCGAGGATTGGCCGGCGGCCATGCGCGCAGCGGGCCTGGACCCCGACCGGCCGACGGCGTGGTGTGCGGAGGGCCTGCTGATCTACCTGCCGCAGGAGGCACAGGACCGGCTGTTCGACAACATCCACGAACTCAGCGCACCCGGCAGCACCGTGGCCACCGAATTCGTGCCCGGTATGCGCGATTTCGACCCGGAGAAGGCGCGCGCCGCGGCCGACACCTTCGCCCGGCTGGGGCTTGAGATGGATATGCCATCGCTGATCTATCACGGTGAGCGCACCTCTGCCGCGGACTATCTGAGCGCGAAGGGCTGGCGGATGAGCGGCGTTCCCCGCACCGAACTGTTCGCCAGATACGGCCTACCCACACCGGAGTTCGGTGACCGGGATGTGCTCGGCGAGATCGTCTACATCAGCGGCACTTTGCCGTAGCCGAGTGTCGCGGCCGGTCAGTCCCGGACCGCCGCCAAGGCCTCGTCCAGTTCGGCGAACAACCCCACGATATCGGCGATGCCGATGAGCTTGAGTGGGCGGCTGGTCGCCGGACCGTCGGCCACGATCACCAAGCGCACCTCGGGTGCGAGGTTGGCGTGGGCGGCCACCAGCACGCCCATCCCCGACGAGGCCAGGAATTCCACCGCACCCAGATCCACCACGATCGCCGCGGGCGTGGCGGACGCGGCGGTGGCGATGGCCTCCTCCAATTTCGGCGCGGTCAGGGCATCGACCGTTCCGCTGACCACAACCACGGCGACACCGTCGATTCGGCGTTCTTCGATGGTGCAGCCGGACGGTTGGCTGGTCATGCTCACCTGCTCCTTCATGTCTTTGTCGATCACTGTCGGGAAACCTCCAGTCCGTTCGTGCGCCGCGCCAGCGTCAGCAGCTGCTCGTAGTCGTCGGCCGTGCGATCGCTGCTCAGTCGGACCCGCGCCGAGAGGCCGACGCGTTCCCGGTCCGTCCGCACCACGGCGTCCAGGGCCGCAGCAAGGCGGGCGGATTCACCATCACCGGCCGTCACCAGGACACCCCCGGGCAGCATCACCACCTCGGCCAGCCCACCACGGCGCAGGCCCACCACCGGCGTCCCACACATCTGGGATTCCGCGGCCACCAGACAGAACGGCTCCTCCCACCGCGGTGTCACCAACGTTGCCGCGCTCTGGCCGTAGAACTCGGCGAGATCGCCGTCGCGCAGCGCGCCGACATATTCGACCCGCGGCCCGAGGGCCGGCCGGATCACGTCCTCGAACCACCCGATGTCACCGACCGGTCCGGCCAGCCGCAGCCGCCGGCCGTAGCGGGCCGCCGCTTCGATGGCGATATCGGCGCCCTTCTCCGGGGTGAGGCGCCCGGCCCAGGCCAGGTCGTCACCACCGGGCCCCATCGGGAATCCGGCGGGGTCGACACCGTTGTGAATCACCCGGACGTCGCGCAGCGTCGCCCACTGTCGGCGCAGCGCCGCGCTGACCGCCACCAGATGCGACGCCGGGCCCGCCAGCCGCGCACCGATCTCCATCCAGGGGAACGGAGGGGTGTGCAGTGTCGTGACCATCGGCACCCGCAGTGTGGAGCTCAGCGCCAGCGGCAGCTGATGCAGACTCTGATTGAGGACGGCGTCGATATCGTTGCGGTGCAGAAGATCCCGCATCACCGACAGATAGGCCACCTGATCGCTGAGGAAATGCGGCTCGGGCATGTTCGGGTCGCCCGACACGACCGCCGAGAGCTGCGGGGTATCCGGCATGACGTGCAGGTCATCGGCGAGCGCCGGGATGGTGCCGGCGCGGGCCCACAATTCGACATGGTGACCACGTTCGCGCAGCCCGCGAATGAGGATCGCGGTGAAGCGTTCCTGTCCCCCTGCATAGGGTTCGGCCACCGGGTGACGTGCCGGCCCGATCACGGCGACCCTCATCGGTTCGCCTCGGCGTCCAGGCCCGCGATGTACGTACCGAACCCGCCGTTCACCCGTGACTCGGTGTGGGCCGGCACCACGACCTCGACATGGCGGATCGTCATGATGCGCCGCGGTATTCACGGTAGACCGAGACGGGTTCGCCCCATACCTCGACCATCAGGTCGACATCGACGTAACGGGCACGCAGCGGGAGATCCAACAGCGCCGCGGCCTGTGCATGCACGGTGGCGCCATCGAGCGGGATGTCGGTCGTCGGCCCTCGCCAGTGCGCCAGCACGATCTCTCCGCGGGCGGTGAGCCGCCTGCGGACGGCGCGCAGCGTGGCGATCAGGTCGGGACCGTCCAGGAAGTAGCCGATCTCGGAAAGGATGATGGCATCAAATGTTTCGTCGGGCAGATCGTCGGGCGCGGCCCCGCAGATCCACCGCACCGCGTCGGTCCTGTTCCGGGCGACCGCCAGCGCGCGTTCGCTCGCATCGATCGCCACCACGGTGTCGGCCCGGCCCGTCAGTTGTTCGGCGAGCTGCCCGGTGGCGCAGCCGACCTCCAGGATCCGCTGGTAGCGTTCGCGTCCCAGGCAGGCCAGCACCAACTCGAGTCGGCGCCGCTCATAGGCGAAGTCATCGAGGTGCCACGGATCGTCCTCACCGGCCGCCATCATCGCGTCGAACGGTTCGGCGACGGCAGCCCGCGCCGGCCCACCACCCACGGCGGCACGGACCCGATCCGCGAGATCCGCCGCGGCGGGCATCAAGACGGTTTCGAATACCCGATGGGCGCGGCTGCGCACCGACGAGCCGACGATCGGCAGGCCGTCATCGGAGTACAGCTGGCTGAGGTAGCAGCCGATCGCCGATCTCTTGGCATCCAGGCCCTTCAGCGAGGGCGCCAGGGTCCGAACTCGCGACCAGTCCATGTCTTTCGGTGTCGCCCAGTGCCACAACCAGATCGGATAGTTGATCAGCACCGCGGATCGCCGACGGACCGCCGACTCGGCTGCCCGCGCGACGGCGTCATGGTCGGAATGCCCATCACATTCCACCGGCGCGAACACCACGGTGCGCTCATCGATCAGTTCGGCCAGTCGCCAGATCAGTTCGTCCTCGCGCGAATCCAGGCCACCGTCGGGCAGATCCCACCACAACGCCGAGATCCGGTCACCGAGTGCCGCGGTGGCTTTGTCGCCTTCGATGCGCCGCGGTGTCGATCCGGGGCCGGCACCGCCGTGCGTGACGAAGACGATGGTGATGTCGGTGTTTCGGGCACTCAGGTCAGACAGCGTTGCCCCGAGCGAGAGTGTCTCGTCATCGGGATGGGGGGCCACCACCACGATGCGCGGGCACCGCGCGACAATCGCGTCCAGGTCCAGCCTGGGCACTCCGTTCCATCCGGAGTCGAGCAACCAGGTCGCTTCGTCGGTACCGGCCTCCCGGTGTGTGCAGGGACGAGGGTCATCCATGACGTCGCTCCGCGGCCGCGAGGGCGAGCTCGCCCAGATAGGCCAGATCACGGTCTCGGTGATGCTGCCGTAGGTACACACCCAGATCACCCATCCGTCTCGCGTACTCCTCCTCGCTCACCAGTGGGCCCGGGCCGAGCACGTGACCCGCGCTGCGCAAGGTCTTTTGGCTCACCCTGGCGACCGCGGCCCGTCCCCGTTGCGCGAGCAGCATGGGGTCATCGTGACGGCCATCTATGGAGGCCGCCACCACGTCGACGGGTCCGTCAGCCGGCAGCCGTGACCGCGGTTCCTGGTCGATGAGCATCTGCACACTGAGCAGTCAACGCCTGATCGGCCCACCGAACTACACCCTTTGGGGTGTGATCACGGCGCTCAGGGGTGTAGTCGGGACACGTCGGGCCGGAAGTCATGTTCCATCCCCCAGGCCACCGCCTGCGCGCGCCGGGTGACGCCGAGCTTGCGATAGGTGGAACGCACCACGGACTTGACCGTGTTGATGGACAGATAGCAGCGTTCGGCGATCTCGCTGTTCGTCTGGCCCTGGGTGATCAGCGCGAGGACCTCAGCTTCCCGGGCAGACAGGCCCGCGTCCCGGCCGGGCCACTCCATCGGCATCGACATGCTGCCGTCGCCGCGTTCCACCACCGTCTCGCCGGCATGGATACGCTCCAGGCAGTCGACCAACGTGTCGACCGGCAGCGATTTGGCCAGATAGCCGCTCACTCCGCCGGCCAGGGAGCGGTCGATCAGCAGCTGGTCGATGTTCCACGAGTACACCGCAACCCGCCCGATATGGGGCTGGCCGACCAGGTCACTGACATCGGTGCGGTCCCCCTGGGCGGCGGCAAAGGTGTCCCAGATCGCGATGTCGACCGGACTCTGCACATCGGTCCTGGAATCGAGTTCGACGATGCGGAGCCGGTCGCGGTAGGGCGCCAACAATGCGGCCAGCCCCGCGACGATGAGTTCGTAGTCGTTTACGATGGCCAGGCTCACGGGCGAACCGCGCATGGAGCCCGCCTTCCGTTCGACCTGCACCGACCCGCCCACGATAGACGCACCCGTCACCGCGGGGAGCGATGCACCGACATCAGAACCTGAAGTCTCCCAGCCATAGTGCGTGAGCACCGCTGACCGAGCGCTCCACCTGCTCGAACACGCTCGCGACCGAGCTGCCCAGCAGCGCACCGACGGCCTGCGGCAGCGACGCTGCCGCGGGCTGCGAGGAGGCCTTGGGTCGCAGCACGTCCAGCATGGACGAACCCGGGTAGTTGACGATCCGCACCTCGGTATCCGGCGCGTAGCCGGCGCGCACCTTGGCGCGGCCGATCGCGGTGCGCAATCCGCCGAGTTCGTCGACCAGACCACGTTCCTTGGCATCAGAGCCCGTCCACACCCGGCCACGCGCGACCTCTTCGACCGCGGCCACCGTGAGGTGGCGCCCGTCGGCGACCCGTTCCACAAAATCGGCGTAGAACAGATCGGCCTCGGCCTCCACGTGCGCCTGCTGTTCGTCGGTGAAGCGCTCGTTGCTGGACCAGGCATCGGCATTTGCGTTGGTGCGCACCGAATCCGCGCCGACACCGAGCTTGTCCTTGAGTTGGCGGGACACCAGCTTTCCGGTCACCACGCCGATCGATCCGGTGATGGTTCCCGCGTTGGCGATGATCTCGTCGGCGGCCATCGACACGTAATACCCGCCGGATGCCGCCACCGCGCCCATCGAGGCAATCACCGGTTTGCCGGCCTCGGTGGCCCGAACCACCTCGCGCCAAATGGTTTCCGATCCGGTGACCGACCCGCCCGGGCTGTTGACCCGAAGGACGATGGCCGCCACATCGTCGTCGGCGACGGCTTCCCGCAGCGCCGCCGCGATGGTGTCACCGCCGGCGTTGGAGTTCCCGAACGGCAGCATCTGCGGGCCGCCACGCCCGCTGACGATCGGCCCGTCCAGGGTGACCACGGCGATCCCGGGTTTTGACTTGCGGCCCGGCATCGACGACGCGGGCTTGAACGCATTCGCCTTCGCGTACCGCGACAGGAACAGTCGCGGCGGGGCATCCTCGCCGTCGGCAGCCGCCGGGGCGCCGGTGAGTTCGGCGATCCGGGCGTAGGCCTCGTCGCGGAAACCGATGCGATCGACCAACTTTGCCGACACCGCGGCATCGCGCAGCAGCGGCGCCTGGTCGGCCAGTGCGTCCACCTCGGCGGCATCGAGGTGACGGGATTCGGCCACCGCGGCCAGCACCTGTGTGTGCAGGCTGCCGATCAACGCGGTGTCAGCCTCCCGGTGTGCGTCGGTGTAGCTGTCCTGCGTGAAAAGGTTTGCCGCCGACTTGTATTCGCCGCGCGCCACGAACTGCGCCTCGATACCGGCCTTGTCCAGGGCACCGCGCAAGAACAGCGCACTGGTGGCGAATCCGATCAGCCCGACCGTGCCCGACGGCTGCATCCAGACCTCGCGGAATGCCGAGGCCAGGTAGTAGGACAGTGTGCCCGGGTAGGTTTCCGCCCAGGCCAGGGTGGGCTTAACCGTGCCGAAGGCGGCGATGGCGTCGCGCAGTTCCTGCACCGGGCCGGGGGCGGCGGCCGGCAGCTGGATCCTGGCGATCAGCCCGGCGACCCGGTCGTCTTCGGCGGCACGGTGCAGCGCATCGACAGCCTGGCGCAGCGTCAACGGCCGGCCGCCGAGCGATATGAGCGCGAAGGGGTCGAACCCGAGCGATTCCGGTGGTGCGGACTGCAGATCGAGTTCGAGCACACAGCCGTCGGGCACACCATTGTGGCGGGCCGTGTCGACCTTGCGCACCAGTGACTTCAGGTCGTCGGGACCGGGCAGGCTGGGGAGGAATCCGAACATCTTCCGAGCCTACCGGCGCCGCGGCGGCGGGCCCTTTCGCCGATCGAGAAACCCCTGCGACCGATCGCCGACACCTACGTGGTTTCAGCCGGGGTAGGGCCGGGCGCCGTTGGCTGAAGTGGTGTAGCTGAGCCGGCGCTGAGCCATACCTGGTGTCAGTGTTCAGAACCATCCGGGCACCGAGACTGAACTCGTGTAGATACCTGGCCAACTCACGGCACCGCGCATGTCCCGACAACGCGAAAGGCCCCTGCCGGAGCAGGGGCCTTCGCGGTCAGAGACTTCTACAGTTCGGTGGCCGAACCGCCGGCGGCCGTGATGGCCTCCCGCGCGGTGGCACTGAACTTGTTGGCGGTGATATCGACCTTGACGGTCAGCTTGCCGTCGCCGAGGACCTTCACCAGGCTCTTCTTGCGAACCAGGCCCTTGTCCACCAGCTCGGCGACACCGATGGTGCCACCCTCCGGGAATGCCTTGGTGATATCGCCGATGTTGACGACCTCGTAGGCCACCCGGAAGCGGTTCGTGAAGCCCTTGAGCTTCGGGAGCCGCATGTGGATCGGCATCTGGCCACCCTCGAAGGTCGAGGGGACGTTCTTACGTGCCTTGGTGCCCTTGGTGCCGCGACCCGCGGTCTTACCCTTGGAGCCCTCGCCACGTCCGACGCGGGTCTTCTTCGTCTTCGACCCGGGGGCGGGCTTCAGGTCGTGAAGCTTGATGACACTCATGATTCCTAGACCTCCTCGACCGTGATGAGGTGATGCACGGTCTTGATCAGACCACGGGTCTGAGCGTTGTCCTCACGGACCACGGACTGGCGGATCTTCCGCAGCCCCAGCGTGCGCAGGCTCTCGCGCTGCTTCCAGCGTGCGCCGATGGTCCCGCGCACCTGGGTGATCTTGAGCTCTGCCATGACTATGCCGACCCCTCACGCGCGGCACTGGCGGCCAGCGCCTCGCTTTCGCGCCGGGCCTTGAGCATGCCGGCCGGCGCCACATCCTCGATGGCGAGCCCACGTCGGGCCGCCACCTCTTCGGGCCGCTGGATCATCTTGAGCGCGGCGACGGTGGCATGCACCACGTTGATCGCATTATCGCTACCCAGCGACTTGGCCAGGACATCGTGCACCCCAGCGCATTCGAGCACGGCGCGGCAGGCACCGCCGGCGATGACACCGGTACCGGGGCTGGCCGGACGCAGCATCACGACACCGGCCGCAGCCTCACCCTGAACCGGGTGCACGATGGTGCTACCGATCAGCGGCACGCGGAAGAAGTTCTTGCGAGCCTCCTCGACGCCCTTGGCGATGGCGGCCGGAACTTCCTTGGCCTTGCCGTAGCCGACGCCGACCATGCCGTTGCCGTCACCGACGATGACCAGAGCGGTGAAGCTGAAACGCCGACCACCCTTGACCACCTTGGAGACGCGGTTGATGGTGACGACGCGCTCGATGTAGTTGCTCTTCTCACCGCGGTCGTCGCCGCGGCCACGGCCGCCACGATCGTCACGGCCTCGGCCGCCGCGATCTCCGCGGCCGCCGCGATTGTCCTGCGCCGAACCGGCGCCAGCCTGGTCGGCCATCATGCAGTCCTCTCGTTGTCAGTCATCAGAATTTCAGCCCGCCTTCGCGCGCGGCATCGGCCAGCGCGGCGATCCGGCCGCCGTAGGTGTAGCCGCCACGGTCGAACACGACCGTCTCGACACCAGCGGCCTTGGCGCGCTCGGCGATCAGCTGACCGACCCGCACGCTCTGTGCCTTCTTGTCGCCGTCGACGGCACGCACATCGGGCTCGATGGACGAGGCCGCGGCCACGGTGACGCCGGCGAGATCGTCGATGAGCTGGACGTGGATATGCCGAGACGACCGGTTGACCATCAGACGCGGAGCGTCGGCCGTGCCGGAGACCTTCTTGCGCAACCGGGCGTGACGACGGATCCGCGCGACCCGACGGGTCTCGGAGATGTTCTGGCCCACCGGCTTGTGCTTGGTGCCGGCGGCTGCATCAGTTTTCGTGGAAGCCATGGTTACTTACCTGTCTTTCCGACCTTGCGGCGGATCTGCTCACCCTCGTACCGCACGCCCTTGCCCTTGTACGGGTCGGGGCGGCGCAGGCGGCGGATGACCGCAGCGATCTGGCCGACCTTCTGCTTGTCGATGCCCGTGATCGAGAACTTCGTGGGTGTCTCGACCGCGAACGTGATGCCCTCGGGCGCTTCGATGAGGACCGGGTGGCTGTAGCCGAGCGCGAACTCCAGGTTTGCACCCTTGAGCGCGACGCGGTAACCGACGCCGAAGATCTCCATCTTGGTGGTGTAGCCCTCGGTGACACCGGTGACCAGGTTGGCCACCAAGGTGCGTGACAGCCCGTGCAGCGAGCGGCTACGCCGCTCGTCGTCGGGACGGCTCACCACGATGGCGCCTTCGTCGTTGCGCGAGACCACGATCGGCTCGGCGACATCCAGGGTCAGGGTGCCTTTGGGTCCCTTGACCGACACGTTCTGGCCATCGATGGCCACATCGACCCCGGCAGGAACCAGGACCGGCTGCTTTCCAATACGCGACATGTTTTTCGTTCCCCTACCAGACGTAGGCGAGGACTTCGCCGCCCACGCCTTGTCGAGTTGCCTGGCGATCGGTGAGCAGACCGGAGGACGTGGAGATGATCGCCACGCCCAGGCCGCCGAGCACCCGAGGCAGATTGGTGGACTTTGCGTAGACCCGCAGACCGGGCTTGCTCACCCGGCGCAGGCCGGCGATGCTGCGCTCACGGCTGGGGCCGTACTTCAGCTGCACCACAAGGGCTTTGCCTACGCGGGCATCCTCGGTGCGGTAATCGGAGATGTAGCCCTCTTTCTTGAGGATCTCGGCGATGTTCGCCTTGATCTTCGAGTGGGGCAGGGTCACCTCATCGTGGTACGCCGAGTTGGCGTTACGCAGACGCGTCAAGAAGTCTGCGATGGGATCGGTCATCGTCATGACAGCCGGTTCACCTTCCTTGCGGCGGTTCCCATTCGGTCAATCGACACTCTGGGCCTTCCGAAATTTGAATTCGAATGAATGCTGGTTACCAGCTGGACTTCTGGACACCGGGCAGTTCGCCCGCGTGCGCCATTTCGCGCAAGCAGATCCGGCACAGGCCGAACTTGCGGAACACCGCGTGCGGACGGCCGCACCGGTTGCACCGGGTGTAACCGCGCACCTTGAACTTCGGCTTCTTGTTGGCCTTGTTGACCAGAGCCTTCTTTGCCATGCTCAGTTCTCCTTGAACGGAAAGCCGAGGGCCCGCAGCAGCACTCGTCCTTCGTCGTCGTTGGTCGCCGTGGTGACGACGGTGATGTCCATGCCGCGGGGGCGATCGATGGAATCCACGTCGATCTCGTGGAACACCGACTGCTCGGAGAGCCCGAAGGTGTAGTTACCGCTGCCGTCGAACTGCTTGGGGCTCAGACCACGGAAGTCGCGGATACGAGGAAGCGCGATCGAGACCAGGCGGTCCAGGAACTCCCACATGCGGTCGCCGCGCAGCGTCACGCGGGCGCCGATCGGCATGCCCTCGCGAAGCTTGAACTGGGCGATGGACTTGCGCGCCTTGCGGATCTCGGGCTTCTGGCCGGTGATCAGGGCGAGGTCGTTGACCGCTCCGTTGATCAGCTTCGCGTCACGGGCGGCGTCACCGACACCCATGTTCACGACGACCTTCACCACGCCCGGGATCTGCATCACGTTGGCGTAGTTGAACTCTTTGTTGAGCGCGTCCTTGATTTCCTCGCGGTAGCGCTGCTTCAGCCGCGGCTGCACCTTGGCGGCGTTCTCTACTGTGGTCATTCTCAGATGTCCTTGCCGTTGCGCTTGGAGACCCGGACCTTCTTGCCCGACTCCTCGTCGACGCGGTAGCCGATGCGGGTGGGGTTGCCGTCGGAGTCGATGACCATCACGTTGGAGACGTGGATGGCAGCCTCCTGCGTGACGATGCCGCCGGAGGAGGCGCCGCGCTCGTTCTGCGACTGCGCGGTGTGCTTCTTGATCCGGTTGACGCCCTCGACGAGGACCTTCTCGCGGGTCGGGTAGGCCTCGATGACCTTGCCCTTGGCGCCCTTGTCCTTACCGGAGATCACGAGCACGGTGTCACCCTTGTGCACCTTCATTTACAGCACCTCCGGGGCGAGCGAAACGATCTTCATGAACTTCTTCTCACGCAGCTCGCGGCCCACCGGGCCGAAGATGCGGGTGCCGCGCGGATCGTTGTCCGCCTTGATGATGACGGCGGCGTTCTCGTCGAATCGGATGTAGCTGCCGTCTGCGCGACGACGTTCCTTCACGGTGCGCACGATCACGGCCTTGACGACGTCGCCCTTCTTGACGTTGCCGCCGGGGATGGCGTCCTTGACGGTCGCCACGATGATGTCGCCGATGCCGGCATAACGTCGCGCCGAGCCGCCGAGAACTCGGATGCACAAGATTTCCTTGGCACCCGTGTTGTCGGCCACCTTCACGCGCGATTCCTGCTGAATCACTCGATCTCCTGACCTGGTTATGTGTGCACGGCAGATACCGACCTGACGTGCGCGGTCTTTGTTGCCCCGAGAGCACGCAGGGTTTTCTCACATGAGAGAACCGAGGTCTGCCCCAGGCAACCCCTAGAGTCTAGGGGACGACCTGCGCAGAGCCAAATTGCTCACCGACACCACACAAAACGTACGTGGCCTGCTAGGAAAGGCCGATCCGCTCGCACGCCGCTGCGGCCGCCAACACGGTGGCGTCAGCGTGCCTGCGGCCGACGATCTGCAGACCCATGGGCGCACCGCCCACGAAGGCCGCCGGAACGGAGATCGCCGGCTGGCCGGTGAGGTTGAACGGATAGGTGAGGGCCAACGCGCCCCAATGGTCCACCGGGCGACCGTCGATCTCGGTGGGCATGGGCCCTTCGGCCGCGAAGCAAGGCACCGTGGCGGCCGGCGTGAGCAGCAGGTCGAACGTCTGGAACGCCGCCGCCATATCCGCCACCAGCCGGGCCCGCGCCTCGTGCGCGTCGAGCAGCGTCGTGGCGTCCAGGTCGGCGGCGGCCTCGAAGTAGCGACGCACCGCCGGATGCACGTCGCCGAAACTCGCCGGCGAGCCGACCTGGGCATAGACGTCCGGCGCCGACAGCGTGCGAAACGCGGTACTGCACGCGGGGTCGAGGCGCACCGCAGCGGCACTCACCCGCCGTGCGCCGAGGGCCTCGATGAATTTCTCGGCGGCCGATTCGGCTGCTGCGGCCACCTCGGGATCACACGGGGCGTCACCGAACGTCGCCGTGAATGCCACTCGCAGAGAACTCACATCCGTTGCGTACAAGCCTTTTTCGAAGGAACCCGCGGGCGCCGGCAGGGAGGCCCGATCACGATGATCGATGCCGCAGATGCTGTCGAGCAGTCGCGCGGTGTCGGCAACGGTTCGGGTGAGCACCCCGTAGTGGTCGTTGTCGGCGACTCCCCGGTGCCGTGGCCCTCGTGGAACCAACCCATAGGTCGCTTTGAAGCCCACGAGTCCGCAGTACGACGCCGGAATGCGCAATGAGCCGGCACCGTCGGTGCCGGTGGCCACGGGCACCATGCCGGACGCGACCGCGGCGGCCGACCCGCCACTGGACCCGCCCGGTGTCAGGTCGGTGTTCCAGGGGTTGCGGGTGGTGCCGTGCAGTACCGACGCGGTGTAGGACGCCCGGCCGAACTCCGGTGAGGCGGTGACCCCGATCGGCACCGCACCCGCAGCGACCGCACGGGACACCAGGGTGCAGGTGTGGTCGGCGATCCGGCCCGCATGCAGCGTGCTGCCCATCGCGAACGGCCAGCCTTCCACCGGTTGCAGCTCCTTGACCCCCATCGGCACGCCGGCCAGCGGACCCGGATCGCCGCCGCGAGCCACCACCCGGTCGACCTGGCGGGCCCAATCCAGGGCCCGGTCGCCGTCGACGTGGATGAAGGCGTTGAGCGCACCATTGGTCTCCTCGACGACCGCCAAGGCCTGGGCCACGGTGTCTTGTGCGCTCGCCTGACCCGAACGGACCAGTTCTGCCGTATCGATCACGGTTGCCCCATGGCGGGTGTTCATCCCTGCGATTCTCACAGCAGCAGTACCGCCGCCACCGAAGTGGCCACCACCAGGCCACACATCACCGGGACGAAGAGTCGACGGGCCAGATCCATCACCGATACCCCGGTCAGGCTCGCCACCACGATCAGCGATGACCAGATCACCAGGGTGCCCCCGCCGGTCCAGCTGGCACCGTTCTGCGCGATCGCCGCCAGGGTGGCGACATCAGCGCCCGAGCTCTCACCCAGCGAGGCTGCCAGCGACCCGGTGAACGGCAACCCGGGCCAGCCGCTGCCGTCGAGGCCGATCACCATGCCGATCAGCAGCATCGCGAAGGCCGCGAACACCGGCACCTCCGGAATATAGGGTTCCACCGACGCCACGGCATCCAGCAGGAAGGCCGGCGCGGGCATCTCCGGGTCCAGGCCCAGGATGGCGCCGGAATAGTCCGAAAGTCCGATGTAGACGAAACCCGCGACCGGGATGACCATGCCCATGGAGCGGAACGAGAACGTGATGCCGTCGGTGAAATGCTGACCGACATCACCAAGCCAGGTTCGTCGGCTCACCAGCACGGCGATGGTCACCAGCGCCAGGGCCGCGGCTCCACCGACCAGGGGCGCCCCCAACCCGTCATCGATATCGGGCACCCAGGGAGTGAACCGGCCCAGCAGCATGAAGGCCAGCAGGGCGGCGAACAACGTGGGCACCCCGATCGCGATGAGGCGCGCCTTCGTCGACGGCGTGGCATTCTCGCCGTCGAGTGCGTCGGCCCCGGAGCCCGTGGGGCTCAGCGTGGCCGCGCGGGCCCGGCCACCGGACGTGTCGGCACCGCCTGCGCCGGCGCTGCTCGCGGAAGGCTCAGAACCGGCGGACGCCTCTGCGACGGGCAGTGTCACCGCGGCGGCTGCCACCGGGTCGAGCATCTTCAGACGCACGTCGCGCACGTAGGCGATGGACAGCGCCACCACGCCGGCGATCAGCGCGATGATGGTCGCCCGCACCGCGATGACACTCGCGGAGACGTCGGCCCCCTCGGCGGACAGCGCAGGGGCCACCCCCATGACCAGATCCGAACTGAGCGCCATCCCCTGCCCGGCGATGGCGATCGCCAGGGCCGCCCCGAAGGGCGGCAGTCCCACTCTGACCGCCGCAGGCAGCAGGATCGCGGCGATCAACGGCAACACGGGGGTCGGCCAGAACGACACCGACAGGAGAAAGGTCACGACGGCCAGGACCACGTACGAGATGTGGCCATTTCGAAAGAGCCCACGCAGGGGCCGGATCATCACCGAGTCCGCACCGGCATCGCGCACCGCTCCGAGCATGGCGGTCACCAGCGCGATGATGATGAAGATGGGCAGCAGCTCGCGGGTACCGATGATCGCGGCGTTGAACACCGCTCCGAGTCCGGAGGTGAGGGTGCCGGAGAACGCCAGTCCCGTCAGAAAGGTCGCGATCATCGCCGGGGCGATGACGTTCTTTTTGGCGATGACCGTGACGATCAGGACGACGAGGCCGAGCAGGTACACCCAGTGCGCAATGGACACTGACGTCACCATCCAATCGGGACTGCGGTCGCCGGGTGGAGCAGAGAAGGTAGCGGCCGGGGGTGGGTTCTACATGGGGCTGAACGGTTCGCATGTGCCTTGGCTGATGTGTATGGCAAGTGTCGAGAGTTTGTCCCATGAACAAACTTTCGACAATGCCGACTCCGCACACATCGGCCCGTCGGCGACTGTGCACTGTGTCCCGCGCCACCGCGTCCTCACAGCGCTGCTGCCACCAATTGCACCTCGACAGGCGCGCCGGAAGGCAGTGCACACACCCCGATCGCGCTGCGCGCCGGCAGGGCGTCTGCCCCGAGTTCCGCAGCGATCGCTGCGGACGCACCGTCGGCAACGCCCGATGCCGCGGTGAAATCCGATGTGCACGCCACATACACGGTCATGTGCAAGCACCGCATCCCCGCCGCATCCGGAGGAAGTACCGACCGCACCGCGGCCAGTGCATTGGTGGCCGCCAGCATCGCCGCGGCGCGCGCCGTGGCCAGGTCGACCTGTCGGCCGACGATACCGGTGACTGTGAGTGCCCCGTTGCGGCGTGGCGTCATCCCGGCGCTGAAGATGAGCCCGGCGTGCAGCGTCGCGAGGACGTAATCACCCTGCGGCGCAGGGGCTTCGGTTCGCTCATTCGACACCGAGCGCCACTCCCTCCTGGCGGGGGTCGGCGGCACCGGTCAGCACACCCCGGTCGTCGACGGAGATCAACTGGGCGCTCCCGCCGGCACCGAGGTCAGGTTGCACGACGATGCGGTGCCCGAGAGCGGCAAGTTCGTCGCGCACGGCGCCGGGCAGGCTCGGCTCCACACGCAGTTCGTCGGGTGCGCCGATGACGTCGGCGTCCGAACCCGGGAACACCGTGAATCGCGATGCCGCCACCGCCTCGGCGGCATCGCGGCCGTAGTCCAGGACGTGGGAGATCAGCTGCATGTTCCACTGCACCTGCCCGTCACCACCCGGGGTGTTGCCGACGTGGCGCAGCGCCCCGCGCTCGTCGGTGACGATCCAGGCGTTGAGCGTGTGCAGTGGCTTGCGGCGTGGTGTGACCTCGTTGGGGTGTCCGGGCAGCAGGTAGGCGCCCCGGCCCAGCCGGTTGTTGAGCACCACTCCGGTGCCGGGCACGCTGAACTTCGCGCCGAAGGTGAACGCCAGCGAGTGGATGAAGCTCACCGCGCGGCCGTCGGCGTCCACCGCCACCGTCGAGGTGGTGTCCCCCGCCGCGACCGCCATGGGGCCGCGGACTTCGATGCGACCGTCGAGATCGCGGCGTTGCGCGTCCAGGCGTTCGGCGGTCAGGATGTAGTCGGCACCTTCGCGACGATTATCACTGCCGCACAACGCAAATCGGTCCGCAAACGACAGTCGGGCGGCTCGGGCCAGCCGGTCGATGGCGGCCGCCGACAGCCATTCGGACGCGCCGAGGGCGCCGTCGCACAGGGCCGCCTGCTGCAGCACCATCCACCCGGGCGTCGGCAGCGGCGTCTGGTGCAGCACCGCGCCGGCGTAGCGACCGGTGAGCGCGGGCTCGGGAGTCACCTGCGCCCCCGCGGCCCATTCGTCGCCGCTGAACGGTGCGCCGCCGGCCTGCAGCGCCGCCACGGCACGTTCGGCGAACTCGCCGGTGTAGAAACCGCCGGGGTTGTGTGCCAACATCCGGATGGTGGCCGCCAGCGCAGGATGCGGGAGCCTGCGCCCGACCGCCGGCGGAACGCCTTGGGGCGCATAGATCTCGGCGAGTCCGGGGTCGGCCGCGACCGCCGCTGCCGCCACGCCGACATCGCCCGCGGTGCGCGCCGAGCACGGCAGCCCGTTCTCGGCGATGCGGGCGGTGGGTTCCCACAGTTCGGACAGCGACCTGGTGGCGCCGCCGCCATGCAGTGCCAGCAGCGCGGCTGGTGCACCGGGCACCGCCACGGCCAGCGGCCCGTCCATCGGTATCGCGCCGAGGCCTTGGGCGGCATAGAAATCCGGGGTCCCACCATCGGGCCCGAAGCCCGATCCGTTGACGGTCCACACCCGCCCGTCGGGTTCGCGCACCACGGCAAAGGCGTCGCCGCCGATCCCGCACTGCCCGGGCAGGGTCAGCCAGGTCAGTCCGGCCATCGCCAGCGTGGCGTCGATGGCGTTGCCACCGTCGGCCAGCACCCGCGCACCGGCCAGGCTGGCCGCCGGATGACTGCTGCTGACCATGCCGCCCGCCGACAGCGCCGGTGGGCGTTGCGACGCGCTCATCAGGCGCCCCGGCGGGCCCGGCGGGTCGGGCCCGCGGGCACCTCGCCGGGCTCCACGCCGACGAAGATCTCACCGTCACGTTCCTGACACGGGAAGGTCTTGATGGGTTCGGTGGCCGGCGGGCTGATCGGCTCACCGGTCTCCAGGTCGAACGCGCTGCCGTGGCAGGAACAGCCGATGCCGTCGTCGCGGAGCTTGCCCGAGGACAGCAGGCAGTCCAGGTGCGTGCAGTAGTTGGAGGTGGCGTAGGCCTTGCCGTTGAGTCGCGCCACGGCAAACTCGTGATCGCCGGAGTAGAACCGCCGGACGATACCCTCGGGCACCTGCCCTGATCGTGCTACCCGAACGAAATCCATTGTTGTTCTCCGTGTTTCTGTGTGGGCTGTCAGGCGTCGAGGTAGACGGTCTTCTCGGCCAGGTAGAACTCCATCATCGAAGCCCCGGCCTGTTCCTTGAACGTGGCGGTCGACGATGACTTGTATCCGCCGAACGGCGCGTTCATCGCCATCCCGGTCGTCGGCTGGTTGATCTTGACCAGACCGGTCCGCGACTCGCGGGCGAACCGCTGGGCGGTGGCCAGGCTCGAGGTGACGATCGCCGCCGACAGTCCGAACTCGGTGGCATTGGCCAGCTCGATCCCCTCGTTCAGCGAGCCCGCCCGCTGGAAGGCCAGCAGCGGACCGAACACCTCCTCGGTGACGATGCGCATCGTGGGTTCGGTATCGGTGAACACGGCGGGCCGCACGAAATGGCCGCCTGGGCTTGCCGCCACGTCCTCGGTGGTACCGCCGCACCGCAACCGGGCGCCCTCGGCGACCCCGACCGCCACATAGTGCGCGAACTTGTCGAGTTGCTGCGCGCTGGCCAGCGCGCCCATGTCCACACCGTCACCGGCGCCCGGGCCGACCACCAGGGCCTCGGTGCGCCGGATGACCCGCTCGACCAGTTCGTCGTGCACCGCATCGGTGGCGATCACCCGACTGGTGCCGGTGCACGCCTGACCGGACAACCCGAAGGCGCCCTTGACGATCAGCGCCGCCGCGCGGTCCAGGTCGGCGTCGTCGGCGACGAGCACCGGATTCTTGCCGCCCATTTCCAGCTGGACCCGCCGGTGCGGCCCGACCCGGGCGTGGATGGCGCGGCCCACCTCGGTGGAACCGGTGAAAGTCACGGCCGCGATCCGCTCGTCGGCGGCCACCGCGGCACCGGCCACCCCGTCGCCCTGGACGAGCGCGATCACCGAGGGCGGCAACCCGCCGGCCAGCAGCGCCTCGACGAGGCGTTGCCCCATCAGTGGGGTGATTTCGGAGGGCTTGAACAGCACCGGGTTTCCGACCGCCAGCGCCGGCCCGAGCTTGCGGGAGGGAATGTTGAGCGGGAAGTTCCACGGGGTGATCGCACCGACGACACCCACCGGTTCACGCAGCGTGTACAGCAGGGTGTCGCCGGCCGCGGGCAGCGTCACTCCCCCGCCACGGGTCGCCTCGGCGGCGTAGAACCGCAGATTCGCCGGTGTGCGGCTGACCTCCATGGTCGCCTCGGCGAGGGTCTTGCCTTCTTCGCGGACCAACTCCGCGATCAGTTCGGGACCGCGCTTCTGCAGTTCGGCGGCAGCCGATTCCAGGATCGCCGCGCGGCGCTCGGGCGCGGTCGCCGCCCATTCCGGTGCGGACTTCGTCAACCCGTCCACGGCGTTGGCGACGTCGGCGGGCCCCGAGGCGGGGAAGGTTCCGATGAGGTCGGTCGGGTCGGCCGGGTTGGTCCGGGAGAAGGTGTCGCCGGACAAGGCGGGCACCCAGGCCCCGCCGATGAAGTTTCCTCCGGTGGTCATTGCTGTACCTGCGATTCTTCGTCGATGTCTGCGTAGGCGAGATCCCACAGATCGGTGTCCTCATCGCACAGGGCGGCAATGTCGACCTCTCGGCCCAGCAGCTCCCGCACGGCCATGATGTCCTCGCCGCGGTCGATGGTGAAGGCGCCCCGCACGGTGGCGCCTTCCAGGTAGAAGCCGGTGAAGTCCAGCGCACCCAGATCACCGCGGATCACCGGTTCTCCGGTTGCCGCACCGACGAATTGGAGGTTGCGTCCGTGCTGATCCGACCAGAACCACGGCGCGTCATCCGAGGGTGCGTCGCGGCCCAGCATCGCGTTGGACACCGCGACGCCCTGCCTGCTGGCATTGTCGAAGTGCTCCAGACGAACGTGACGGCCCGCCCGCTCGGAGTATCGGCGCGCCACGTCTCCGGCGGCGTAGATGTTCGGGATGGTGCTGCGCCCCAGGGCGTCCACCACGATCCCGTCCTCGCTACGCAGCCCGGAAGCCTCGGCGGCGGCGGTGTTCGGCGTGATGCCGATGCCGATCACGACGGCGTCGGCCTCGAACGGTGCTGCGGTGCCGGTGATGTCGACGAGCACACCGTCGGCGGTGGTCCGGATGCCGGCCAACCGGACTCCGGTGCGCAGATCCACGCCGTTGTCACGGTGCAGCTGGCTGACGGCCTGCCCCATCTGCGCTCCGAGGATGGGGGCCAGCGGCACCGGAACCGATTCGAACACGGTGACCGCCACCCCCGCGGCGGCCGCGGTGGCCGCGATCTCCAGGCCGATGAATCCCGCGCCGATGATGGCCAGCCGCCGACCGGGGGCCAGTACCGGGGCCAGCCGCAGGGCATCGTCGAGGGTGCGCAGGTAGTGCACGAGATCGGGTCGCGGGCCGGGCACGGGCAGCGTTCGCGGTGAGCCACCGGTGGCAAAAAGCACTGCGTCGGCGCCGATCTCGGAACCGTTGTCCAGCGCAACGGTCCGCGCGACCGGATCCACCCGCAGCACGCCGGTTCCGGTGACGATCTCCACATCGTTGTCGGCGATCCAGCTGGGACGCAGAATCCAGAGGGCGGCCTCGCTGTCGGCACCTGCCAGGAATTCCTTGGACAGCGGCGGACGCTGATAGGGCGCATGGGGTTCGTCCCCGATGAGCATGATGCGGCCGTCGAACCCCTGCCTGCGCAGGTTGCGGGCGGCCACGGCGGCGGCCTGGCCGGCGCCGACGGTGACGATGGTGCGCGGTGTCATGTCCGCGCCTCCTCTTCGGTGCGGGCCGGCACACGGCTTTCCGGCGCGAGGTTGACATAGATGGTGCCGTCGTCGTCGACACGCACCGGGTAGGTGGGCTGGCACAGATCCTGATCGGCCTCGTAGCCGGTCTCCAGATCGAACTGCCACTGGTGGCCCGGACAGATCACCTTGCCGTGCAGCAGCGTCCCCTTGAACAGCGAACGATCCTGGTGCACACAGAGATCGGCGAAGGCATATACCCGCCCGTCGGTCTGGAACAGGGCGATGGCGGTGCCGTCGATCTCGACCCGCAGCTTGCGGCGTCTGCCCAGTTCTCGTGCGGTGGCGACCGCGGTCCACTCCATGATTCTCCTGTCCGATTTCGGCGCGCCCACGCTCGCGCAGCGGTTGTGGGCGCGCCGAAGTCACTCAGACGCCGGCGGTCTCCAGCTCGGGTGCGACATAGGTGTCATACAGCCCCTTGGTGTAGGAGAACCGCATCTCGGCTCCCCAGCGCACCATCTGCAGGCAACGCTGCTGCAACGCCACGGTGTCGGCGTGGTCCAACACGATCTGGTAGCCGCGTTCGCCGTGCACCACATCGGAGGTGATGTGCAGATCGAAGAACTCGATCTCGTCCTCGGTGAACTTGTAGACCTCGCGCAGGGGCACGATCTGCTTGGTGTAGATGCTGGGCACCTGCGACTCCAGACCCACCACCAGTGCGGCGGTGGCCACCACGAAGTGCTCGCGCTGTGACACCGCGTAGCACCAGGACTGCAGACCGCGGGTGATGGCATTCATGTTGTTCGGGTCCTCGATGCGTTCCTTGGTGGTCCCGCAGGCCTCGCCGAACTTGATCAGCAGGTCGGTGTGCCGGATGTCGGCGAGCTCTTCCTCGTACATGTTCTGCAGCGTGAAATCCTTCGCGCCGGTGAACTCGTCGGGGGTGTTGGCGTAGATGTTGGCCAGGTAGTCGGCGAACGGCCCGACGTAGTGGAAGTGGTTCTCGGCCCAGCGGGCGAAGTGATGGCGCTCCAGCTGCCCCTCAGCCCACGCCTTGGAGAACGATGCGTTCTTGGCCTCACGACCCTTGATGGCATTCTCCAGTTCGGCGCGGAACTCGTCACGGCCCAGTAGTTCAGTCATGGATCAGATTCCTTCGATCAGTTGATGTCGCGAAACGATGAGCAACAGAGGATGTTTCGCATTTGATGGGGGCTGCGAGACGACGCGGCGTTGCGAAGTCGCCTCTGCACCAGCGACGTTAGCCAGCAGACCGGCGTTGCGACATGGACAACATCACCCCGGATACCCGCGGCGACGAGGCATGGTGCACACCTGCTCAGTGACTGCCGACCGCTGCGGTCAGGGCCTCGAACTCGGCCAGAATCGCCGCACCGACCGCCTTGTCCTGAGCGCCGTTGCCGCCACTGATCCCGACGCCGCCGATGACCTGGCCGTTGAAGACGAGCGGGAATCCGCCGACGAAGACCGCGAACTTGCCCGGCAGCATGTGGCTGATCCCGAAGGCCTCGTTGCCCGGCAGCGCCGGCCCGTCGGGCGCCTCGTTGAACAGGTGGGTGGCGCGCTCGTGGCCTGCGGCGGTGAACGCCTTGGCGATGGAGATGTCGACGCCGGTCAGCCGGGCACCCGGAAGGCGGTGCAGGGCAAGAACATTACCGCCGTCATCGCAGATGCACAGCGTCTGCTTGACGCCGATCTCCTCGGCCTTGGCCCGGCCGGCGGCGAGCAGCGGCAGGGCATCGTCGAGGGTGATCCGGTAGATCTGGTGCATATCTGCTGACCTCCTGAGAATTGCGGGGTTCGTGCGGGGCGGCAATCCCGCCCCGGGCTGTTCGCCTGGTGAATGTCTACCGGGGCAAGCGGACGCCCGCCTTGGTCACAATGTCCGCTTTATCGGCCGCATCATGGTCAAACTGCACATAGGCTGTGGGCACTCGACAGTGTGATCGTGGTGGTTCGATCCGCCACCGCATCGACGTACGCGCCGCACAGAGCAGGTGAGCACATGGCAGCAGAGCACCCGCACGGTGACCGGATGACGGTCGCCGGACTGCTCGACGAATCCCTCATGTCGGGTGCCCGGGTGATCGCCGGTCAGGACCATACCGGTCGCGAATTACATTGGGTGCTGCCACTTTCCGAGGTGTTGTCCCGCCATGAACCGCTGGACGGCGTCGCGGTCTACGCCCGCCCGGAGGCATTGCTGGGCACCGCGGGCGCACTGGCCGCGCTCGCCGCGCGCGGTGCCACCACCCTGGTCGTCGACGGTGCGGTCCCCGCCGATTTCCCGGCGACACTGCCCGCCGGGCTGGTGGTGATCGAGATGGCGTTCCCGGTCGGGTTCACCGCACTGAACCGGTTGCTGGCGGAGCGGGCACTGAGCCAGGAAGTGCACGTGATGCGGTATGCCACGCACGTACACGCGTCCTTGGCGGGGCTCTTCCACCGCGGGGCCGGGCTGCAGATACTGATCCGCGAGGTGTCCAACCTGGCCCGCAACCCGGCGGTGGCACTGGATGCCCGCGGCCAGATCGTGGCCCACAACGGCTTGGCCGCCGAGGCGGCGGCAGTGCTCACCGAGGTCATCGTCCCGAAGCTGACCGTCGACCTACCGGCCGGCGCCAGGCTCCCGGGTCATCACGACACCCGCGTCGAGCATCTCGCGGACCCACACGGCAACGCCTGGACCGCCATCTCCACGGCCATCCGGCTCGGCAAGGCGTTCGAGGGCTGGGTGCTCGTCCTGGTGCCGAATTCCGAACCCGGTGCCCACGATCTGGCGCGGCACATCGTCGTCACCGAACAGGCGACCGCCATCATCGGTTCGGAGATGTTGCGGCAGCACAGCGTCGACGAGGCCGAGGAACGCGCCCGCGGTGATTTCGTGCAGGCCCTGGTGCACGGACATTTCTCCAGCGAGCACGACATGCGTGCGCGGGCCGAGTACCACGATGTCGACATCGACTCGCAGTTCGGTGTTTTCGTCGCGCCGGGCGCGATTCCCCATGGGGTGGACAACCCCGCGGCGAGCATGGTCCGGCTGGCCCGGTACGCCGCCAATGTGGCACCGGATCCCGCCGTCCGCTCCTACGTCACCGTGCTGGGTGACGTCCTGGTGGTGGTCCGCTCACTCTGTGGCGGCGACGACACCGCACGGCACGGCGAGATGGTGCACTACGCCGAGGCCATGGCGGGCGAACTGGAGAACCGCCGCGGTGCCGCAGTCGCGGTGTCCTACAGCAGGCCGGCCAGTGGTGCCCAAGCCGTCTCGGCGAGCTACCGCGAGGCCCGCATCGCCCTGGGCATCGCGCGCAGGCTCGGCCTCACCGGCGCGGTGTCCTATCAGGATCTGCGGAGTTTCACCGTGCTCGCCGAGATCGCCGAGACCGAACAGAGCAAGTCACTGGTCAACGACATCCTCGGACCCCTGCGCGGCACTCCCGATCTGCGCGACTTCCTGACCGGATACCTGGCCAACGGCGGGAACGTCAACGCCACCGCCCGGGTGCTCAATGTGCACCGCAACACCATGCTGACCAAGTTGGATCGGGTGTCGCGGGCGATCGGTCTCGATATCCGGTTGCCCGACAACCAGTTCACCGTCTGGCTGGCGATCCGGCTGGACCTGCTCAGTGAGGTACACGCCGCCGTCGACCGGGAGGCCAGCTTCCGCTGAGGGGCGGCGCCGCTACCGAACGGGTGTCGGATCGGGCCCGATGAACGAGCCCAGCAGACCGAGCACCGCAACGCCGGAGACCATCGCAAACGCGAGCGTGAAGCCGAGGGTGCCGCCGAAGCCCAGCGCGATCGCGACCCACGCGGCGCCCATCGCCGAGCCGCCGAACCGCACCAGGTTGAACAACCCGAGCCCGGTGCCCTGCGCCCCGGCGGGCGAGCGGGTGGCACCGGTGGCCGCCGGCGTCTGCACGAAGGCCGTACCGATCCCGATCAGGACCAGAATCGCCACGAAAACGGCCAATCCCCGCTCTTCTCGACGAGATCCCCGCCGACGGCTGCCGCCAGCATCCCCTGACCGACGATCAGCAGCGACAACCCGGTGCGCAGCACCCGGCGGGCCCCGATCCGATCCAGGTAGCGACCGACCAGCGGGCCCAGGATCACCATCGACGCCGGGATCGCCAGCAGCACCACGCCGGCCAGCGACCCGGTCCGGCCGCCGCCGACGAGGTAGAGCGGCACCGCCAGCAGCGTGGCCCCGAGGCTGAACATGAATGCGAACGCGCCCAGGGTGCTGCGCACGAACCGGGCCTCCGCCACCAACCGCACATCGACGAACGGTTCGGGCACCCGCAGGCAGTGCCAGACGAAGAAGACCAGGATGGCCACGGCCACCGTCACCGAGATGGCGACGACCGCCGACAGACCTTGCTGTGGGACGAGTGCGATGCCGAGGATCAGCAGTCCCGACCCGAACGTCAGTGCGGTGGCGCCGATCGTGTCGAACCGCATCGCGGTGCCGGGATGGCGCGGGATGTGCAGCAGGGTGCCGATCAGACCGGCCAGCGCGACCGGCACCAGCGGCACGAACACCCAGCGCCACCCCCAGCCGTCGGCGATGAACCCACCCATGGTGGGGCCGATGGCCTGACCGATGCCGTTCACCGAGGCCCACAGACCCACCGCTCTGCCCCGGCGTTCCCCGGCGAACAGCCAGGTCAGCAGGCCGAGAACGGCAGGCCCGAGGGCGGAGGCGGCCGCGCCGCCCAGACAGCGCCACAGAATCAGCAGTTCCAGCGAGGGCGCGGTCGCCGCACCGACGGCGCACACCGCGGTGGCGATCATCGATGTGCAGTACATCCGGCGTCTGCCGAACCGGTCACCGATCCAGCCGACGAGCGGCATCGTGGCGGTGAATGTCATCAGGAAGCCGACCACCACGAATACCCCGCTGCTCAGCGGCGCACCGAATTCGGCGAGGATGGCCGGCATCGGCACGTTCACCACGTTGTTGCTCACCGTGCCGACCAGGGTCCCGGAGAGCAGCGCGGCGAGCGCCAGGGGCGTGCCGGCGCCGTCGGGGACCGCCGGGCCCGCGGGGGCGCGGCTGTCTGTGTCAGTCATGGCGGGGACTTCCGTGGCCGATGTGCGGTGGTGTCTGCGCGGGCTGCAATCACACCCGCACAGCCACTGTCTCACCCCGGCCGCGGCGAAGGCGCCGCCCGTGTGGGCCAAGGCGCACAGACCAGGCGGTGGCAATCGGTCATTGTGCACAGCCCGCGCGGGCGCCCGCATCGTGACAACGCGCACGCCGGCGCGGATTTTAACGTTTGCGAAACACCGCGACATCAGGATGACAAGGTCGGAACACGTTGCACAGGGCCGTGCGCACAGCGTTGTGCACAGTGTGCGTTGACCCGTTCGGGCAACGGGCCGAGCATTCCCCCATCAGACTGCACAGCCCACGAGCAGTTGTGAGTGAAAAGACCCGTCGATGGATATACAACTCAGCGCGGCCCACTGGATCTATCTGGCCGGAATCGTCGTCATCCTCATCACGATGGCGTTGCGCAAGAACATCGTGGTGCCCGCGGTTGTCGCGACATTGCTTACCGCGTGGGTGTTTTCAGGCAGCATCGTGACCGGCCTCTCGTCGATCTTCAATGCCAGCCTGGTCGCCGCCCAGGAGCTGTTCAACATCTTCCTGATCATCGCCTTCATCACCGCGATGCTGGGTGCCCTGCGTGAGATGGGCGCCGACAAACTGATGGTGGCCCCGTTCCGGCGGGTGATGCGCGCCGGCACCAGCAGCTTCATCACCCTCGCGATCGTCACGTACGTGATCTCGCTGTTCTTCTGGCCCACGCCCGCCGTCCCGCTGGTCGGCGCGGTGCTCATCCCGGTGGCCATCCGTGCCGGCCTGAGCCCGTTGTCGGTGGGCATGGTGATCGCCATCGCCGGGCAGGGCATGGCCCTGTCCTCGGACTACATCATCAAGGTCGCGCCCGGCATCTCGGCGACCTCGGCCGGGGTCGACGCCGACAGCGTGGCCGACAAGGCGCTGGTCCTTTCGCTCATCACCGGTATCGCCGCGCTGCTCATCACCTACGTCATGCAACGCCGGACGTGGCAGAAACCGTCACCGGATCTGCTGGTCGCCTGGGAGAACAAGGCCGACAAGTTCGGCGTGCCCGAAGGCGGCACGAGCGACGGTGCCGGCGGCACCGCAGCGGCCCCGCACGGATCGGATCCGCGGACGCCGGTGCCGGCCGGATCCGGAGGCACCTCAGCCACCGCGACGCTGGCACCCACCGACACGTTGACCGAGCCGGTGCTACCGAAATCATTGGCCGCCAAAATATTCGCCGCGTTGGTGCCCACCGCCTACCTGGCGTTCATCGTCTATCTGTTGCTGGGCAAGTTCACCGCGCTGGTACCGCCGCTGCAGGGCGGTGACGCGGCGGGCATCGTCGGCGGCATCGCGGCGATCCTGCTGTTCGCGGCCTGTCTGACCAACGACAAACGCGACTTCCTGGAGAGCTCGTCCACACACATCATCGACGGCCTGGTCTTCGCCTTCAAGGCCATGGGCGTCGTGTTGCCCATCGCCGGGTTCTTCTTCATCGGCAGCGGTGACTTCTCGGCCCGGGTGCTCGGGATGGGTGCCGACGCCACCGGGCCGGCCTTCCTCTTCGATCTGATCAGCGCCGCCATGGCCCACGTGACACCGAGTCCGTTCATCCTCGGTTTCGGCGTGCTCTTCGTGGGCATCGTTGCCGGACTTGATGGTTCGGGGTTCAGCGGCCTGCCCCTCACGGGTTCGCTGGCCGGTGCGCTCGGGCCCGCCGCCAACATGGATCCCGCCACCCTGGCCGCCATCGGTCAGATGGGCAATATCTGGTCCGGCGGCGGCACCCTGGTGGCGTGGTCGTCACTGATCGCCGTCGCGGGCTTCGCCCGGATTCCGGTGCTCACCCTGGCCCGGAAGTGCTTCGTGCCGGTGATGGCCGGTCTGGTGCTGTCCACGGTCTTCGCCATTCTCGTCTTCTGATGGCGCTGACCGACACCGAACAGAAGCTCGCCCTGGCCGCGACGGTCACGTTGACCTTCGTCACCGGAGTCGTCGACGCAGTCGGCTTCCTGGCCCTGGACCGGGTGTTCACCGGCAACATGACCGGCAACATCGTGATCCTCGGTATGGGCGTGGCCGGCGCCGACGAGCTGCCGGTGCTGGGTCCGGCGATCGCGCTGGCCGCGTTCACCGCGGCGGCCTTCGTCGCCGGACTGGTGTTGCGCGCAGGCGCCAAGGGGTGGCAGCACCGCATCACCGTCCTGTTGACGCTCGGGGCGCTGACCTTGGCCGCCCTGACCGTGGTCGCCGCCGTGGTCGGTGACCACTCCGGGCCGGCCATCCAGGTCGTGATGGCGGCCGCGACGGCCGCGGTGATGGGTTCGCAGGCGATGGTCGCCCGGGCCGTGGCGGTCGCCGATATGACCACCGTCGTGGTGACCTCGACACTGGCGTCGCTGGCGGGTGAAACCTGGACACGCAAGGGTGGCGGTGTGCTGTTCAACCGCCGATTCGGCGCCATCGCGATGATCTTCGCCGGCGCCGTCGTCGGGGCGCTGCTGCTGCGGTGGCACATCGCCGTGCCGTTCGCGCTGTCCGCGGTCCTCACCGCCGGGGTCGCGATGCTCGGCCACCTGCGGTTGTCCCCGCAGCGCACCGAGATGGCCGGCGCGAGCTAGCCGCAGCGCTCCGACCGCAGTCAGGGAATCCTGACCTCGAAGTCTTCGGTCAATTGCGTTGCGGCGGAATCGAAAGCGGACGTACCGGTCGGGGCCTGGGTGTGCACCGACACCAGGTAGTCACGACTGTTGGTCCACACGTGCACGACGCGGTCGACGAACTCGATCGCCTCCTCGGGGGTGTCGGACACCGCGCCGAGCAGTTTCTGGCCGCTGTAATCGCACAGTTCGGCGGGCAGCACGCTCAGCGAGCTCACCGCCGCGTCGGCGGTCAGCTCTTCCGCGTACTCGGCGAACGCCGCCTGCGGATCGAGGGTGGTCGGCATGATCGTCACCGTTGCCGCCATCCCGTCCGGCCCCGACAGTTGGGCGCCCACGTCACCCGTCCCGCCCTGCATCGACCAGCCCTCGGGGACGGCGATGGTGATCACCGGGGCCACCGAGTCGGCGACCTCGGCCACCATGCCGACCGGCGGGCGCTGCTCGGGTTCACAGGTCACCGTGCCTGCCGGGATCGGTGTGGTGCTGGTCGGGACGACACCGAAATCCGGATGCCCGATATCGGTGCTCGGCCCGCCGGGATCGGTGGTGGGAGTGACGGTCACCGTCGTGGTGGCGCCGGTCGTCACCGTGGCGCCGTCGTCGGCCACCGCTGCGCCGTCACTCGACTTGCTGCACGCGACCAGCATCGGCGCAGCCAGACACAGCGTCGCCGCCGCCGCGGCTGCTGCTCCTCGGATAGCTGTCATCAGTCCTTCGCGAACGCCCGTGCCAATTCCCGTTCTCCATCAAGGTAGGGCGCACCCGAGATGTCGACCACCCCTTTGGCGATTGTTCCACCGGTGAACGGGAAGGGCGCCCGATAGGAGCTGCACACCGCCTGGCCGGGATTGCTTCCCACCTTGATGCCCGCACCGGCGAGACCGAAGCTGCCCGGGTGGGCACGCACCCCGCTGCGGGTTCCGACCACGGTGCCGTCCACGTACAGCGACACGTCCCCGAGCGGGGTGTGGCTGTTCTCGACGGTCCCGGTGCGCTCATACCGGACACCGAGGATGTGGCGCCCCGACGGCACCACGTCGGCGGAGGACACCCGCTGCTCGTCCTCACCCATGAAGTTGTAGACGTGATGCAGGCGCCCGTCCTGGACGAACAACACATGCCCGCCGTGACCGGCGCCGTGTTTGTACAGGACTCCTTCGGCACCGGCCGCGTCCACGTCCACCTCGACGAACACCGAGAAAGACCGGCCCCGGATCTCCGGCGTTGCGCCACTACCGACTTCGGCGTTGTCGGGGTAGTAGGTGTAGCTGGTGCGCTCCCCACTCAGGTAGGGCCGCCACCGGCCGAGGGTCTCGAAGATGTTGAGGTCGGCCAACGGCAATCCGTTGTACTTGGCCGCCTCGGTGAACCACAGCGCCTTGAGTTCCTCCAGCTTCTCCGGGTTCTCGGCGGCCAGATCATGGCATTGACTGCGGTCGGATTCGATGTGGAACAGCTCCCACCGGTCGGCATCGAAATGACCCCAGCCGGCCGGCGACGCCGCGTGCACGGTGTTCGCGAACCAGCCGTCATGCCAGATGCCCCGGGTGCCGAGCATCGCGTAGTACTGGGTCTGCTTGTCCGACGCCACCTCCGCGTCCTTCAGGGTGGCCGCGAAACTCGTTCCATCCAGCGGCTTCTGGGCGATGCCGCGGACCTCGTCGGGCGGGGTGATGCCGAGCAGGTCGTACACCGTCGGGGTGATGTCGGCGACGTTGACGTAGTGGTCCCGGACCTCGCCGTGCGCGTCGATCCCGCCCGGCCAGGAGATGATCGCGCTGTCGGCGATACCGCCCTCATGCGAGGCGTAGCGCTTGAACAGCTTGTACGGCGTGTTGAACGCCATGGCCCACCCGATCGGGTAGTGGTTGAAGGTCTGCGGCGAGCCGAGTTCGTCGAAGAAGCGCATGCTGTCTTCCACGGTGTCGATGTAGCCGTTGAAGAACTTGCTCTCGTTGACCGACCCGTTGGGCCCGCCTTCGCCGCTGGCGCCGTTGTCGGAGATGACCACGATGACGGTGTTGTCCAGCTGCCCCGACTCCTCCAGATAGTCGAGGATGCGCCCGATCTGGGCGTCGGTGTAGGACAGGAACCCGGCGAACACCTCGGCCATCCGGGTGAACAGCTTCTTCTCCTCGTCATCGAGGGTGTCCCACGGGCGGACCGTGTCCTGGGCCGGCCAGGGCTCACCGCCCGGGCCCGTGACGCCCAGATACGGGTTGACCGGCGAGAGCTCGGTATCGGCCGGCACGATGCCGAGGCGTTTCTGGTTGTCCAGCACGATCTCCCGGTACCGCTCGTAGCCCATGTCGAAGGTGCCCGCGTACCTGTCGGCCCACTCCTTGAACACATGGTGGGGCGCATGCCCGGCGCCCGGGCACAGGTAGGAGAACCACGGCTTGTCGGGTGCGATCACCTTCGAGTCCTTGATGAACTCGATTGTCTTGTCCGCGAGATCCTTCGACAGGTGGTAGCCGTCCTCCGGGGTGGCCGGCGGCGCCACCGGATGGTTGTCGTACACCAGGTCCGGGTACCACTGGTCGGTCTCCCCGCCCAGGAAACCGTAGAACCGTTCGAAGCCGCGGCCCAGCGGCCAGTGCCGTTTGGTGGCCGCCAGGCTGGACTCCTCCAGCGGCGTCAGGTGCCATTTGCCGATGCAGTAGGTGTTGTAACCGTGTTCGGCCAGCACCTCGGGCAGCAGCGCGGTGTCGTAGGGAATCCGCCCGTTGCTGTTCGGGAAACCGTCGGTGAACTCTTCGATGGTCGCCATCCCGACGGTGGTGGGGTTGCGGCCGGTCAGCAGCGCGGCCCGGGTCGGTGAGCACAGCGCGGTGGTGTGGAACTGCGAGAGCCGTACGCCCTTTTCCGCGATGCGGCTCATGGCCGGCATCTCGACGAGCCCGCCGAAGCAGTCCCAGGTGGCGATGCCGATGTCGTCCCAGACCAGATACAGCACATTGGGCGCATCGGCAGGCGCCACCGGAGCGGCATAGGGCGCCCAGTCCGGTTCGGAATCACGGATGTCGAGCGCGATCTTGCCCTGGAACTCTGCGGTCATCGGACCTCCCGGTTTGACGGACGCCCGGACCATACACCCGCGGGGTGACGGGCACCGGACAAATTGACGCCGACATCAATGGGTGACCTCGGCCAGGGCGTGTCTGACAAAATGCGGCAGCCAGACGGTGATGGCGCGTAGGGCCGCGGCGCCGTAGACGACGGGGAGTTCGTCGTTGCGGGCGGCCAGTCCGCGCCGCTGCTTGGTGGTGTTGAAGCGCGTTCGATCACGTTGCGGGCCTTGCAGTCTGCAGCGTCGAAGGCCGGCGGCCGGCCGCCGCGTGACCCTTTGCGTTGGCGGTGGGCGTCCTGATCGGACGCTCGAGGAATCACCGCGGACTCGATCGGATCGGGTGCACGTCGGCCCGCCGCCGAGTCGGGGTACCCGCAGATGGGCCAACAGGTGTTCAAAGACCGGATTCGTGTAGTTCGACCCAGCCCGCTGTGGGGCGGGTGAGGTCGGTGGCGTGCTGATGAGCGTGCGCGATCGTGGAGTCCAACTGACCAGTCGATGATCCCGCCGGCTCGAGCTGCCGAAAGCAACCGAGTCAGCACCGCATCCCAGGTTCCGTCGGCGCTCATCCGGCGATGCCAGGTCCAGATCGTGTGCCACGTTCCAAACACCTCGGGCACATCACGCCAGCGATTCCGCACCGGTAGCGGTAGATGATGCCCTCCACCACCGGCCGGGCATCCCGAAACGGTCTGCCACGCTTGACCGTCGGTACAGGCAACAACTCTTCGATCAATGCCCATTGATCGTCAGAGAGCGACTGACATCGCGACATCCCTCAAGCCCTAGGCGCAACACCCGAAATTTTGGCCAGACACGCCCTAGCCTTCACTCATGACTGCCCCGATCCATGCCATCGTGGACCGCATTCCGCTGGTCGATGACATCCCCTACGACCTGCACGTGCTCGGCAATGTGCTGTACACGGCGAACGGGCCCATCCGCCGAATCGACCTCGACACCAAGCAGATAACCATCATCGCCCCGGCAGAGCGCAGTGGTCCGATGGCATTCGTCGACTACCACCGGCCTCTGGACGGACCCGAAGACGGAGGTCTGATCGGCACCGGCCTGCCCGACCAACGTCTCTACTTCGTTCTTCCCGAGCGAAACCGGATTCTGGAGGTCGTTCCGCCGAGGTTGGACCTGTATCGCGACATCCAGATTCTGCCGGAGCACCTGACGAGCTTCTTCGCGCTGACGATGGTGGGCACCAACCACGAGGCCAAGTACCTGTACTTCTTCGACGTCAACCGCTACGCGATATGTGTGGTCGACCTCAAGGTCGGAAAGATGGTCGGGTCGATACAGCTCGGGAACTTCTCCTGGGACATCGCGATCAGCCCTGACGATCAGACCCTCTACGCGGCACAGGCATACGAGAACTGTGTGGCAGTTATCGACCTCACCACGTCACCGCCGTCCCAGAAGGCTGTGCGGGTGACCAACGGGCCGGCCGCAGTGGCTTTGAGCTCCGACGGCCAACGCTTGTTTGTCGCCTGTTGCGGTGACAGCGGCGGTGCCCCCGGTGAACTCGACCACGGCACGCTCTCGGTGTTCGACACCTCGACCTGGCAGGAACAGCAGGTCCCCGTCGGGAAGTACTCCCTGCACGTCGTGGTCAACAACGCGGGCACCCGGGCATACGTCTCCAATGCCCGCAGCAACTCCATCTCGGTCGTGGATTGCGTCGGTGGACTCGAAGTCATCGCCACCATCACAGGTTTCGACGAACCGGCACGCATGTGTCTGAGTCCCGACGAGATGCGTCTGTTCGTCGCCGAAGGGACACCTTCGGTCGCGGTCGTCGCCATTTGACGGCGGATCGGTGATTCTGTTCATTCGCACGGTCGATGCGGCGCTGCACACTAGCCTGCCCTCATGAGCGATCCAGCCAGCGCCCTCATCGACCGTATTCCGCTCGGAAGCCACGGAATGCACGACCTGTACGTGCACGGCGACACCTTGTACGGAGCACATACTCGGCTCCAACGAATCAACCTCAACACCAAAGAGATCAGGACCATCGGCACGGAGGTGGACGGCGTCTACCCCTTGGCGTTCGTCGACTTCCACCGGCCGCTCGACGGCCCGCCGGACGGCAGCCTGCTCGGCGTCGGTATGCCGGATCAACGCCTGTACGCGATTCTTCCCGACAAGAAACAGCTCGGCGAACTCACTCCCGCATTTGCGGACAGCTTCGCTACGTTTCAGTTGCTGCCAGACCACGTTCCCGGTTTCTTCCCGTTGGCGATGGTGGGCAGCAACAACGCCAAGTACCTCTACTTCTACGATCTCAATCGGCTGGCAATCTGCATCGTCGACTTGGACACCCGCAAGATGGTGGGGACGATTCAGCTGGACGGCTACACGCGGGACATCGTCATCAGCCCCGATGACAAGTTCATCTATGCGGCGCATTTGTTCGCCAACGAGTTGTCGGTGATCGACCTGACGACGCCGTGGCCGACGGTGCGAAAGGTCCCGGTGACCAATGGGCCGATGGGCCTGGCGCTCAGCGCCGACGGGAAGCGCCTGTTCGTTGCGTGCTGCGGCGACAGCGGCGGCGGGCCCGGAGACCTCAACCACGGAACGCTCAAGGTGTTCGACAGGTCGACGATGCAGGGCGTTCAGATGTTCACCGGCAAGTATTCGACCCACGTGGTGGTCAATGGTGCAGGGACCCTGGCCTACGTCTCGAACAACCACGACGGGTCGATATCGGTGGTCGACGTGAGCGGCACCCCGGCACTCGAAGCGACCGTCACCGGCCTGACGAGTCCCGGGCGGATGTGCTTCGGTCCCGACGAGCACCGGCTGTACGTCACGGAGTCCGCACCGGACGCAATTGCGATCCTGGCGGTGTGATCAACCCTTCCCTGGCGGCACCTGCGCCCTCCGTTCCAGCTGCCAGCGAACGATGTTTCAGCAGAACGGCTTTCCGCCGACCGATGCGTGGGCGCCAAAGGCGGAGTCGCTACAGCAGCGGCGAACATTCATTCGAGCGGTGCGCTCGGCTGTGTCCTGCTCGGTTTCCGCTCCGAGGTTCGCCGGTGCTGTGTCAGCGTGTCAGGCGCGCCACCGAAATGGCGTTCGAAGCCTGTCTCGCACGTTCATTCCGTGTCCTACGTCCTTCGGTCGTCAGCGCGCCGCGCGGTTGCCGGGGCCTACCGATCGATCTAGCCGGCTCCGCTTTGCTCGGCAATGCGGTAGAGCCGCCAATCCGGTTGGCCGTCACCGTCGTTGGGGATCTCCAGCTCCAACGAGGCGATTTCGGCGCCCGTCTCGTACAGCGTCGGATACCGCAGGTTGAGCGCATCGGAGCTGCCTCGCCCCGTGGGGGGCACCGACAGCAGGTAGCGGATGCCGTTGCCTGCGGGATCGTTGAGCAACTCGGTGAAGTCCGGATCGGACGGGATCACGAAGACCCTGGGCCGTGGTGAGGCGGCGATGATGCCGAATCCGTACACGGTGTCGGTGATGACCGAACTGTCCGGCAGGTCGAGGGTTTCCAGATAGTCGGCAATCCTGCGCTCGGTGCCGAAGGTCCGCGCGATGCGCTGTTCGGTGGCGGCACGCTCGGTGACATCATCGGGGTCCGGGGCCAGCACCGCGGCAAGACCGTATTCCTGCGGGGCATAGTCGGGCAACGACATACCCAGCACGGTGACCGGAATCCCGATCGCAAGTGTCGAGGCGACCGCCACATAGGTTGCCGCCGAACGGCGTTGCGGCGCCGGCTCGGTGACCGCGGGCGCGAACTTGCCACGACGTTTGGGACGGGCGAATACACCGTCGGGCACCCCCAGCAGCGCCAGTGTCGCTGCCATCGGTATCGCGATGATGAAGAACCGCAGGAACGGAAAGGTCGACCCCTGCGCGTAACTGAGCGCCTGGAACGCCAGCACCGCTCCGAACATCGCCAGCGGGACCACCAGCATCTGCCAGTTCGGCCGGCCCCAGCGCTGCATCAGCGCCCACAGCGTCAACGGAAGCAGTGTCGGCGCGAGAAACATGACGCACGCGGCGGCGAAGCCGACCGCCTCGACGGTGTTCGGTGCCGTCATGCCCGACTGCTCCAGGATCGCGGCATTCCCGTACTGGGATGTGAACTGCGCAAACGCTTCCCCGGTGATCAACCATCCCGCGGCCGCCCAGCCCAGGAAGGCCGCGATGCCTGGTCCGCTCACGATCAACATGTCCATCACCGCGCGGTGCACTCTGGGCGCCGGCCTGGCCCGCAGGTAGGTGGTGATGCCGACGACCAACCCCGCCGCCCCGACCGTGGCCAGGGCGTCGTAGCGGGTCAGGTACGCCAGTCCCATGGCCACACCACCGGCGGCGACCAGGTGATGCACGTCATCGTCGACCATCCACATGATGAGCCTGCGCACCGCCCAGGTCATGAAGAAGATGAACGGTGCCTCGCTCATACCGTTGGAGCCGTAGAAGACGATCATCGGGTTCAGCGCGAACAGTGCGGTGATCGTCAACGAATAGGTGCGGGGCAGCCCACGATCGGCGCCCATGCTGAAGATCTGCACGGCCGCACCCGACATGAACAGTGCAGACATCAGCGTGCCCGAGAACGCACGGGCGGTGATCTCTGGAAAGAGCGGGCTGAGCCAGACCGCCGGGATCTGCACCATCGCCGCGACCGGTGTGAAGATGAACCCGAGGGCGGCCAGATGCGGATCGCGGCTGAACAGCACCGACCGGGTGGACGACACCCGGGACAGGGTGTCGCCCATGATGAAACCGTTCTGGATCTGCAGCCAGTAGCCGACGGCGATGTACAGCGCCAGGCACACGAAGAAGATCGAGAACTTGAGCCTGCGGTCCGACCCGCCCAGCGCCGCCGTCATGGCTGGCCTGTCGACTGGTGCACGGTGCTGTCATCGGGCCGCTCGGCCAGCCCGTGATACGTCTTCTCCCAGAACGAGGGCTGCCGGATCATCTGGTAGCAACCCTTGGCCGCGGCGACACTCATCATCAGCCAGAACAGCGCGACCGTCAGCCCGGCCACCAACAGGTCGGACCTGTCGTCCTCACGCAGCGCGATCATGTTCATGTACATCACCGTGAAGTTGCCGATGATCATGGCCACCAGCGCGGGAAAATAGATGTAGTCCGGGAATACCTCGCCCACGACCGCGGGCTGACCGAGAAACCACAGCAACGTGATGAACCAGAAGAGCAGGTTGAGTACGGCGATGATCGGAGTACCCGCCAGCACCAGGGTGAACCTGATGAAGCTGCGCAGGCCGAGGGTGCGGTACAACTTCAACGGGCGCCGGATGTGCACGAGCCAGGTCTGCAGATAGCCCTTGTACCAACGGGATCGCTGACGGATCCAGTTGATCGGGTCGCTGTTGGCCTCTTCCAGCGTGTACGAGTCGATGACGGCGGTGCGGTAGCCGCTGGCCGCGATCCGCAGTCCGAGATCGGCGTCCTCGGTGACGTTGAACGGATCCCATCCGCCGATCCCCAACAGCATGCCCCTGCGCAGATGGTTCGAGGTGCCGCCCAACGGGATCGGTGATGTGCTGACCATCATCCCGGGCAACAGAAACCCGAACCAGAGTCCGTACTCCGCGGTGAACCATGCCGTCAGCAGGTTCTGTTGCCCGTTGTGGTACACGAGTTTGGCCTGAACGCACGCCACGTCATCGGGGAGGTCCCGGAAGGCGGCCACCACCCGGCGCAGCTGCAGCGGCTCGGGCAGGTCCTCGGCATCGAAGATGGTGACGATATCCCCGGTGGCGAAGTGCAAACCGTAGTTGCACGCCTTGGGTTTTGTCCGCGGCTCGGCCGGCGGCACGAGCAGGATGGTGATCACGTCGGACTCGCCGCATGCCCTCGCCGCGTCGATGGTGACCTGATCATCGGCCTCCAGCAACAACAGCACCTGCAGCCGTTCCCGCGGGTATTCCAGGGAATCCATCGCGCCGATGAGATCGGCCACCACTTCGGGCTCGTTGTAGGCCGGAACCAGGATCGTGTAGGACGGCAACTCGTCATCCGGTATGGACCTGGCCACCTCGTCGGGGATGACGATCGGCCTCGAGGCCAGTCCGCGACGGAAGATCAGTACCCGGTCTCCCAGGGTCAGCAGGTAGGCCAGGGTGCACAACCCGATGAGCGCGATCGCCGTCGCCATCGGCTGCCAGGCCGCCACGGCGATCACGAAGGCCAGCAGGCTCAGCAACACCGGTTTCTGCCAGCCCAGCAGCGGTTTGGAGGCCGACCTTCTGGGATCGTCGTCGCGCAGGCCGTTGATGGCCCGGTCCAGCGCGTACTCCTGCTGCGCGGCCGTCACGGTGTGGGCGTCGAAAATCTCTCGTGTGCTCACTGCTGGCCCCGGGACCGCCTGCCGCGCAGAACGATGAGTGCCGCACCGAGCACCGCCAGTGCCAGGGCGCCCACCCCGAGGGCCACGTAGAGGCTTGTGCGGTCGGCGGATGCCGCCGCCGGGTCCTCGGCGGCCGGCGTCGTCAGCTGGATCGGCTCGCGTCCCGGCGTGGAGACCACCGCGTTACCGGTGAGCCCCGACCACCGGTTGACATCGGAATCCAGCCAGGTGAGCAACCGGTCCAGTTCGGCGGGTGCATTGCTGGAGGTGGCGACCAGCACCGTGCGGCCCCCGGAATACACGGTCTGCAGCGAGCCGAAGCCGACCTCCGGATCCAGCGCCAGTGTGCTGGAATTGCCGCTGCCATCGACACTCTCGACGGTGATGACGCCGTCGGCGTCGACCGTGACGGGCAGCGCAATCCGGTCGTCGTTCCAGCCTTGCGGGCTCACCACGATCGCCGGTTCCGCGGACGCCATGGCGTCCCCCGGGGACACCACCACGGTGTCGAACGGCAGACCGCTCAGCCGCTGCAGACCTGTGACGATGCGGACCGCGCGGCGCAGATTGTCCAAACCCTCATCGATACCGACCTCGATGCGCGGCATCAGCGCCTGCGGCAGGGACTGGAAACCGGCCGGCGACGGCGGAACGGCCAGTGTGGTCTCGACCGCCGACTCACCGTCGATGGTCAGCGTGATGGGCTGAAACTCCCCGCATCGACCGGTGTTTCCCGCCGCGTTCACCGCGATATCGAGGTTGGTGTAGCGCTCCAGCACCCGTTCGGGCACGTCGATCCAGCGGTCGATCTGGCCACTCGGTTCGGTCGCCCAGCGGGCCAGCATCTCACCCGCCACGCTCACCGTCACCTGCCCGGCAATACCCTCGGGCAACGGCGTGTAGGACCCCTGCAGGTGCACCCTGACGTCCTGCACCGGCCGTCCGATCCGGGTCTGGTCGAGCGGGACGGTGACCCGCGGATTGACCAGACTGGTGGCGTTGACACCGGGCTGGCCCAGCTTGCGGATGGTGGTGAGATCGCTGGGCAGCTGCGGAATCGTCGCCAGTGGGCCCGCGACGGCGCTCGACGCGACGGCCAGCTTTGACAGGTCGCTGGACAGCAGCCTTGCCTGATTCTCCAGATCCGCCGGCGATCCGGTCACCAGCAGGGCCGGTACCGCATTGGGACCCTCCAGACTCACCCCGGGCGCCCCGCCCTCACGGATCACGATCTGACGTTCCAGCGGAACCGGTGGCCGCAGCGCGCCGTCGGTCGAGATGAGGTCGATCTCGGTGCGCTGCGGGCCGTATCGCGCGACCGTCGCCGTGGCCAGGCGCACCGCGGCGTCGGATTCGGCACGCGACGGGTTCGGCGGGACGGCCAGCGTCAGCCGCTGCAACACCGGCGGCAGGAAGTCCGCGACGGTGGCGGGGGCCAGTTCCTGACCGGAGTACCTGACCTCGGTTCCCACCAGCCGCAACGGATTCGACGCGTCGAACACGCAGTACCCCTCGGGTAGCGTCAGATAGCTGCGCAGCACCACCGTGACGGCGTTGTCGACGATCCGCGCCCCGGCCAGCGGGATGGTGATCGGCGCCTGGTCCGGAGGCAACGGGACTCGCGAGATGATGCGCTCATCCTGACTGACCTCCAGCGTCCCGCCCAGTGCGTTCACGGGCAGCGCCACCGTCGCGACGAGTTCGGTGGGTACCAGCCCGGGCTGCACAGGGATCGAGAGCGTCTGCTGGCCTTCGATGCCGTACAGCGAGATCGTGGAGTCGATGCCGACCGTCCGCAGGCTCAGTGTGGGTGAATTCGCCAGTGACATATCGCCTTCGGGCTCAGCCACGGCAACACCGGACAACGCGGTCCCGCCGGCGACCACCACGGCCACGACCACGGGAAGTAAGCGTGACGTCACTCCAGAAAGAGTGTGTCGCTGCGGTCGAGCCAGACCTGCGTTCACCGGAATCGTCATCCTGTCCTGTTTCATCGGAACTGCGCCGCCACCAGCGCACGGCTGAAGGTCCGCAGTATGTCCTCGTCCTTGAAGACCGGCGTGCGGTCGTCGAGTACCGCGTTGCCGCGGAACAACAACGTGATCAAGGTGCGGATATTGGATGCCACGCTGACCGACGGCGCCGGAAACGGAGCGTTGGGATCATGGTTGTCGACGGCGAAGACCGTCACCCGCTGCGCGAGTTCATCGTCGCCCCAGGCGAACTGCATCGAGTTCCAGGTGACCAGCAGGCGGTCGTCGACCACCGACGTCATCCTGCCCTGCACGCCCATACCGAGATCGATCTGTCGTTGCGGGCTGATGCGGGCATCGGTCAGGCCGTAGAGCACACGTGACGGGTAGACGCCGAAGGAGAACGGACGGCGGCTGACGATGCTGTCCACGACGATGGTGCGCGGCCGGGACAGTTTGTCCCAGTCCGGATTTCCCTGCGTGGCGAGCATGTACTGGCGGATCAGCACCGCACCGTCACCGTAGAGGCGGTGCACTTGCCGGTACTCACGTTGCTCGGTGACCGTCCATCCGATGGGCGCGTCCAGCGGACGTCCCTGCGTCAGCCTGTCCGGGCTGGGCCTGCTGATCGGGGCGGTGCTGGTCTGGGTCGGCAGGCTGCACATCGCGAGCACAATCGTGACGATGAACACGAGCGGCACGCCGGCCCACACCTGTTTGGAGGCAAGTGGTTCGACCTTGCGGTCGAGTATTCGCTTGGGAGCGCCGCGACGGGCCTGGAAGAACATGAGGAGCCCGACGACGCTGATCGCCGTCACCGCGGGCACCTGCTGGTAGACCACCATCGGCGCCTCGGGGAAAACCATGGCGATCGTGATCAGCACGGCGAACCCGACGACCCAGGACCCCAGCGAGCCGTACACCCCGCGCCGGAAGGTCCGCCCCACCGCGGTACCCGTCCCCACCGCGGCGATCAGCAGCGTGGCGGCACCGGCGGCGAACGTACCGCCCCCCAACAACACCACGGTGAGGTAGTAGGGCAACGAGAAGGCCATCATCGCCATCGCCCACACCCAGGTGAAGCGGATCACCGGCCGAAGCCCGAAGAGCACGATGCAACAACTCAACACGAACAGCCAGGCGGCGATCACGTCCAGCCGCAGGAGGTGGAAGTACAGCGTGTAGCGCTCCAGCAACTCGGCCTGGATCAGGACCGCGAGACCGAAACCCATACCGCCGACGATGATGTCGGTTTGCCGGTCATGAATCGGCAGTTCGGTGCGCTTGCGTCGCGCGACGCCGATCGACACCAGGGTCGCCACCAACGGCACCGTCCACACGTATCCGCCGAGACCACCCTCGCGGGTGGTGTTGGCCAGACTGACGAAGGTGTTGCCGAAGGCGATCGCCGTCAGCGCGATGATCAGTAACCAGCGGATGCCCAGCCGGTAGAGCGGGTGCACTCCGTAGTACCGCTCAAGGATCGGCGTCCGCGCCGGCGGGTCTGCTGTCGTTGCGGTGGCCATGTGAGCAGTCACACGGGTGGTGGCAGCGGCGCGCGTACCGACGGAAGACGACGACGGCCGCACCGTGCACGAACCTGCCGGTCTCGCACCACCATTCCCGGCCCCATCTGCGCGATGCTAGGTCACCGCAGGAGGGAGCACGTGCGTAATCCTTGAACCGGCAAGCAATGGTCGATGTCGATAGGTTTCAGCAAAGCTGACAGGTCGGCGTCATATGAGCGGCGCGGCGGGAGATGTGCGCCGTGGACCCAACGCCGGCTAATCATTGGAGCCGACAAACCCGAATCGGCCATATAACGCACAAACCCCCGGCCCGCGCAAGCGGTACCGGGGGTCTGGGAAGCTGTTCCCGAAGGAGTGCTCTACTTCGCCTTTTCGAGGATCTCGACCAGACGCCAGCGCTTGGTCGCCGACGTCGGACGGGTCTCCATCAGCGAGACGCGGTCGCCGATACCGGCATCGCCGTTCTCGTCGTGCGCCTTGACCTTCGTGGTGGTCCGGATGATCTTGCCGTAGAGCGGGTGGCTCTTCCGGGATTCCAGCTCGACCACGATGGTCTTCTGCATCTTGTCGCTCACCACGTAGCCGATGGCCGTCTTGCGACGACCGCGCACTTTCTCAGTGGTCGGCGTGTGGTTGGGGCCTTTGGTCTCTGCCATTGTTACGAATCCTCACCAACGGGTCCGGAGGCCAGACCCAGTTCACGTTCACGCAGCACGGTGTACACCCGTGCAATCTCGTGGCGCACCACACGGAGGCGCCGGTTATTGGTCAGCTGACCGGTCGCCATCTGGAAGCGCAGGTTGAACAGCTCTTCCTTCGATTCGCGCAGGCGAGTGGTGAGCTCCTCTTCGGTGAGCTCACGCAGTTCGCCAGGCGTAACTCCCACTGCCATCAGAACTGCTCCTCTCGTGTCACGATGCGTGCCTTGATCGGCAGCTTGTGGATTGCGCGGGTGAGAGCATCGCGGGCGATCTTCTCATCCGGGTAGCTGAGCTCGAACAGCACGCGGCCGGGCTTGACGTTGGCCACCCACCACTCGGGCGAACCCTTACCGGAACCCATGCGGGTCTCGGCGGGCTTCTTGGTCAGCGGGCGGTCCGGGAAGATGTTGATCCACACCTTGCCGCCACGCTTGATGTGCCGGTTGATGGCGATACGAGCGGACTCGATCTGCCGGTTGGTGATGTAGGCGTGCTCCAGAGCCTGGATGCCGTAATCGCCGAAGCTCACCGTGGTGCCACCGCTGGCGGTACCACGCTGCCTCGGGTGGTGCTGCTTGCGGTGCTTGACCCTGCGGGGGATAAGCATTTCAGCTCCCTGAATTTTCTGTAGTGCTCTCGGCAGACGCCTCGACAGCCGCGTCAGCGGTCGGTGCGGCCGACTCTTCTCCGGTGGCGGCACGGCCGGCCTCGGTGCTCGTCGCGGTGGTACCCGACGCGCCACTGCGGCGCGGACGGGTGGCACCGGACGGACGCTCACGACGCGGACGGTCGGCGGCCGGCGCCGCGGCGGTCAGCTCACGCTTGCCACCGACGATGTCGCCCTTGTAGATCCAGACCTTCACACCGATCCGGCCGAAGGTGGTCTTGGCCTCGTAGAGGCCGTAGTCGATGTCGGCACGCAGCGTGTGCAGCGGGACTCGACCTTCGCGGTAGAACTCCGAGCGGCTCATCTCAGCACCGCCGAGGCGGCCCGAGCACTGCACCCGGATCCCCTTGACGTTGGGCTGGCGCATGGCCGACTGGATGGCCTTGCGCATCGCGCGGCGGAACGCCACTCGGTTGGACAGCTGCTCGGCGACGCCCTGGGCGACCAACTGCGCAACAGACTCGGGGTTCTTGACCTCGAGGATGTTGAGCTGAACCTGCTTCTTGGTCAGCTTCTCCAGGTCGGTCCGGATGCGGTCGGCCTCGGTGCCGCGGCGACCGATGACGATGCCGGGACGCGCGGTGTGGATGTCCACGCGCACCCGGTCACGGGTCCGCTCGATCTCCACATCGGCGATACCGGCCCGCTCCAGGCCGGTGGCCAGCAGACGGCGGATCGCGACGTCTTCCTTCACGTAGTCCGCGTACTGCTTGTCGGCATACCACCGGGACTTCCAGTCGGTGGTGATACCGAGCCGGAAGCCGTGCGGATTGATCTTCTGGCCCACTACTCCGAGCCCTCCTTCGCTTCTGCGGAAGCCTTGGTAGATGTCGCCGCTGAAGCGGCTCCGGTGGCCTTGGTCGAAGCAGCCTTGCTGCCCTGCGCACGACGTGCGCGTGCCGCACTCGCCGAGGCGCCCTGCTGTCCACTCTTCTTGGGCGGACGGCTCTCGACGATCACGGTGATGTGGCTGGTGCGCTTGCGGATACGGAACGCACGCCCCTGGGCGCGCGGCCGGATGCGCTTGGCGGTCGGGCCACCGTCGGCGTGGATGGTCGCGACCACGAGGGTCGACGGATCCAGTCCGTTGTTGTTCTGCGCGTTGGCGGCCGCACTGGCGATCACCTTGGCGACCGTGGTGCTGGCGTCCTGGGGTGCCCACCGCAGGATGTCGAGCGCCTCGGCCACCGACTTGCCGCGGACCAGGTCGATGACCCGGCGCGCCTTGGTCGGCGAGAACGGCACGAAGCGGGCAACCGCCGTCGCGGACGGATACTCAATTGCAGTAGTCATTACCGGCGCTTCGCTTTCCGGTCATCCTTGATGTGACCCTTGAACGTGCGGGTGGGGGCGAACTCGCCGAGCTTGTGCCCGACCATCGCCTCGGAGACGAACACCGGCACGTGCTTGCGACCGTCGTGGACGGCGAAGGTGTGACCGATGAAGTCAGGAATGATCGTCGAACGACGCGACCAGGTCTTGATGACCTGCTTGCTGTTCTTCTCGTTCTGGACGTCGACCTTCTTCAAGAGATGGTCGTCGACGAACGGGCCCTTCTTCAGGCTGCGTGGCATCGCTTTACTCCCTAGCGCTTATTCTTGCCGGTGCGCCGGCGACGGACGATGAGCTTGTCGCTCGCCTTGTTCGGCTTGCGGGTACGGCCCTCGGGCTTGCCCCACGGGCTCACCGGGTGGCGGCCACCGGAGGTCTTACCCTCACCACCGCCGTGCGGGTGGTCGACCGGGTTCATCACGACACCACGGACGGTGGGGCGCTTGCCCTTCCACCGCATACGGCCGGCTTTACCCCAGTTGATGTTGGCCTGCTCGGCGTTGCCGACCTCGCCGACGGTGGCGCGGCAGCGCACGTCGACGCGACGGATCTCACCGGACGGCATACGCAGCGTGGCGTAGGCGCCTTCCTTACCGAGCAACTGGACGCTCACACCGGCCGAACGGGCCAGCTTCGCGCCGCCACCGGGACGCATCTCCACAGCGTGGATGACCGTGCCGGCCGGGATGTTGCGCAGCGGCAGGTTGTTGCCCGGCTTGATGTCGGCGTTGGCGCCCGACTCCACGACGGTGCCCTGCTTCAGTCCCTGCGGCGCGATGATGTAGCGCTTCTCGCCGTCCAGGTAGTGCAGCAGCGCGATGTTCGCGGTGCGGTTGGGGTCGTACTCGATGTGAGCGACCTTGGCGTCGACGCCGTCCTTGTCGTGGCGACGGAAATCGATCACGCGGTAGGCACGCTTGTGGCCACCGCCCTTGTGCCGAGTGGTGATGCGGCCGTGTGCGTTACGTCCACCCTTGCCGTGCAGCGGACGAACCAGCGACTTCTCCGGATGGTCGCGAGTGATCTCGGCGAAATCGGAGACGCTGGCACCGCGACGACCCGGGGTCGTCGGCTTGTACTTGCGAATTGCCATTTCTTAGTTCCTGAGTCTCTCTGCCCGCCGTTAGGCCGGCGCTCCGAACAAGTCGATCGGCTTGCTGCCCGCGGCCAAGGTCACGATGGCGCGCTTGGTGCTCTTGCGCTGTCCGTAGCCACTGCGAGTCCGCTTGCGCTTGCCGTTGCGGTTCAACGTGTTCACCGAATCGACCTTGACGGAGAAGATCTTCTCGATCGCGATCTTGATCTGCGTCTTGTTCGAGTCCGGGTGCACGACGAACGTGTACACGTTGTCCTCGATCAGCGAGTACGACTTCTCCGAGATGACCGGGGCCAGGATGATGTCGCGGGGGTCAGTGATCGTTGCCATCAGACCGACGCCTCCTGCTTCGTGTTGGAGCTGATGTAGGCATCCAGCGCCTCGACGCTGAAGATCACGTCGTCGGCGTGCAGCACGTCGTACGCGTTGAGCTGGTCTGCCGAGATCACGTGGACGTTCGGCAGGTTGCGCACGCTCTTGGCGCCGACCTCGTCGCTGCGACCGATGACGATCAGAACCTTCTTGTTGGTGGTCAGGCTCTCCAGGAAAGCCTTGGCCGCCTTGGTCGACGGGGTCTGCCCGCTGATCAGTTCGGTGATCGCATGGATGCGCTCGTTGCGGGCCCGGTCCGAGAGCGCCCCGCGGGTGGCGGCGGCGATCATCTTCTTCGGGGTGCGCTGGCTGTAGTCACGCGGCTTCGGGCCGTGCACCACGCCACCACCGGTGAACTGCGGTGCGCGGGTCGAACCCTGGCGGGCGCGGCCGGTGCCCTTCTGGCGGTAGGGCTTCTTGCCACCGCCGGACACCTCGGCACGAGTCTTCGCCGAGTGCGTGCCCTGACGCTTGGCGGCCAGCTGCGCGGTCACGACCTGGTGCAGCAGCGCGATGTTGGGCTCAACATCGAACAGCGCGGCAGGCAGCTCGACGGAGCCGTCCTTCTTGCCGTCCGGGGTGTGGACGTCAATCTTGAGAGACATTACTTCTCACCTCGTTTGATCGCGGTGCGGACCACGACGAGTCCACCGTTGCGCCCGGGGACGGCGCCCTTGATCAGCAGCACACCGTTCTCGGCATCGACCTTGTGCACCTTCAGGTTCTGGGTGGTGACGCGGTCACTGCCCATGCGGCCCGACATGCGGGTGCCCTTGAAGACGCGGCCCGGGGTGGCACAGCCACCGATCGAGCCGGGGCGGCGGTGCACGGCCTGGGCGCCGTGCGAGGCACCCTGACCCGAGAAACCGTGACGCTTCATGGTGCCGGCGAAGCCCTTGCCCTTGCTGGTGCCGGTCACGTCGACGTACGCGCCGTCGGCGAAGATCTCGGCGGTCAGCTCCTGGCCGACCTCGTAATCGGCAGCGGCGGCCTCGTTCTCGAGCCGGAGCTCGGCGAGGTGACGGCGCGGGTTCACACCTGCGGCGGCGAACTGACCGGTGACCGGCTTGTTCACCTTGCGCGGGCTGATCTCGCCGTACGCCAACTGCACTGCGCTGTAGCCGTCGCGCTCCGGGGTGCGGATGCGCGTCACGACGTTCGGGCCGGCCTTGACGACCGTGACCGGGACGACCTTGTTGTTCTCATCGAACACCTGCGTCATGCCCAGCTTGGTGCCCAAAATGCCTTTTCTAGCCATTTTTCTGGGTTCTCCTACTGGATATTGACGTCGACACTGGCCGGCAGATCGATGCGCATCAAGGCGTCAACGGTCTTCGGCGTGGGGTCGAGGATGTCGATAAGGCGCTTGTGGGTCCGCATTTCGAAATGCTCCCGCGAGTCCTTGTACTTATGGGGGGACCGGATGACGCAGTACACGTTCTTCTCGGTCGGCAGCGGCACCGGGCCGACCACGCTTGCTCCCGTACGGGTGACCGTCTCAACGATCTTGCGCGCCGAGGCGTCAATCGCCTCGTGGTCGTAGGCCTTCAGCCTGATGCGGATCTTCTGTCCCGCCACGCTTTCCTACCTCACTATTAAGGGCTTCCGCGCTTCGGGCGCGAAAAACTCTGTCTTCGTGCGCTCTGCCGGCCGGGTTTCCCCGTACGACAGCGCGCTGGCTATGCCGCCGCTGTTTACCTGTCTCTGGTTCACCGACCCCCGCGCTCGGGTGTGTCGCCCTTACGCACACTCTTTCGCGTCGATAATCTGTCGCAATCGAGGTGGGGACCGGGTGCGTCCGTGTAGGACGCGGGTCGGATGCTCTCAGCCAGGCGAACCCGGCAGAAGGCAACCCGAACAGTATGCCTCAGATCCCGGCGTCCTCCAAATCCCCATATGAGCAGCTTGGAGGCTCGTCGAGACGCTGTGGAGGTACACAAACCGCTCGACCGCCTACCTCACGTCAGCCAGCCGCACGTCGGCCTCTACTTCGCTGACACCAGGTAGACAGGACGGCCCCATCTCCTACCTCATGTCAGCCGGCCGCGGTCGCCTTCGGTCCTCGCTGAAATCAGGTAGCCGAGACCCCGCGTGAGACCGCAGGCCGGAGCACGCCGCGCGGCTATCTTACTCCAGAGTAAGGTAGCCGGATGACAGACAGTCCCACCTACCGCGCCTGGCAACAGCTGTCGAACAAACCGCTGGGCAGCCGGCTGTTCTCGGCGGCCGCGATGGTCCGGGTGCCCTACTTCGCCAGCGTGCTCCCCCACATCGTGCGGATGGAACCCGGCTATGCCGAGGTCCAGGTGCCGAAATGGTTCTACGTCTACAACCACCTGCACACCGTGCACGCCATCGCCTCGTGCAATGCCGCCGAGGTGGCGATGGGCATGGCAATGGAGGCGACGGTGCCCGGTACGCACCGCTGGATCCCCAAGGGGATGACGGTGCAGTATCTGGCCAAGGCCACCACCTCGCTGCGGGCCCGGGCCGAGTTCACCCCGCCCGATTTCGGCGCCATCACCGACGGGGTCGAGGTGGTGGTGCCGGTGAGCATCACCGACCGCGACGGCACCGAGGTCGTGCACGCCGACATCACCTGCTGGGTGACACCGCTCAGCGGGTGAGGCCCGCCCAGAACTCGCACTGGTGGACGTCGTCGAAATCGGTGACCACCCGCGAACCGTCGGGTTGCAGCGACATGACCTGCCCGTCGCCGAACTCCGGCCAGCCACCACCGGGGTCGCCGTCCTTCACGAAATGTGCCCAATGGTCGATCATCTGATTCGACAGCTCCTGTTGGGCCGGGTTCAGCGGCGGAGCGCCCCCGACGTCGAACAGGTAACGCAGTTCCAGCGAGTGGCTGGCACCGACGGGAAACGGCAAGGTGCGCATGGGTTCCGGCGTCGGCGGGTTCGGATCGTTGAACTCGTAGGCGTACACCTGGCTGTCGCCGGACAGTTCGTCGGCCATCCGCTCGGCGACGCACGCGAACACACCGTCGGTGACCGCCGCCGAGTACGCGCGGGCCGCGCTGCCCCCGTACCGGTCCAACGGGTACCGAGCACCAATCGCCGCCGCCTGCGACCCGAAGGTGTTGTCGAGTAGACCGGGATACTCGCCCGCCGCGTACTGCCTGCTCCCGCGCAGGTACTGCAGCGCGACGAAGAGGGTGAACTCGTCCCTGTTGCTGCCGATCAGCACGGGCACATCGGCCGCCCGGCCGTCGCGGAACGCGACCATCGGATCTTCGGGCAGCACAGTGGTCCCGTGCACCGGCCCACTGAGGGTGTCCTCGCCGATCCGGGCGAACCACACCGGCTTTCGCAGTGCGGAATCCGGCAGTGCGCGCAGGCAGGCGGCGGCGGTCGCCGGATCACCGCAGCCCGCGTCCCGCGCGTAGTCCTCGCTGATGCGCTCGGCCGCCGGCAGCGCCAGCTGGGCCTGACACGGTCCGCTCTGGATGATCGCGGCTCGGAACAGCCCCGTCGACTCGGGCGCGACCATGTGATCACATACCGACATCCCGCCCGCCGATTCGCCGGCGATGGTCACCTTGTCCGGATCGCCTCCGAAGGCCGAGATGTTGTCGTGGACCCAGCGCAGCGCCGCCTGCTGGTCCTGCAATCCGTAGTTACCGACGGCGCCCTTCGGGCCGAGCGCCGGGTGCGCCAGGAAGCCGAGCGCCCCGAGTCGATAGTTCAGCGTGACGACGACGATGTCGCCCCGGTCGACCAGCCATCGCGAGTCGTACATCCCGCCGTTTCCGTTGATGAACGCGCCACCATGGATCCACACCATCACCGGCCGTGGATCTTCGGACGGCGGCGGCGTCCAGACGTTCAGGGTGAGACAGTCCTCATCGGTCTGCCTGCCCATCTCCAGATCGCTGCCCTCGTCCTGCAGGCAGCGCGGGCCGACCTTGGTCGCATCGCGCACCCCGGCCCAGGGCGCCACCGGCTGCGGCGGCTGCCAGCGCAGGGGCCCGACCGGCGGGGCCGCATAGGGAATCCCGGCAAAATGCCGTTTGTCCAGAGTGGCGACGCCCTGCACCAGACCCGCCGTCGTCTTCACCACGGACGGGTCGGGCGGCAGGGACGCCGGGGCGTCCGCGTCATGGCCCGCGCAGCCGAGCGTGAGCGCCCCGACGGTCAGTAATGCCAACGCACAGCGGACGAGTCGGGACATGGAAGGCACCGCCCGAGCCTACTGACGACGATTCCCGCATTCCGGGCGTGCGATCCGGGACGCCCCCTAGACTGTTAACTTGACAGCCGTCAAGACAGCATGAGGAGCAGATCGATGAGCACTCCGACCAAGGATGGCCGGGCCAGCCAGTACGCCAACGTGTTCGTCGAGCCGAAGGCCTACGCCGACGACGCGCGCTTGCACGAGGCCCTGGCCTATCTGCGTGCTCATGAACCGGTCGTGCGCGTCGAGTCCAAGCGCTACCGCCCGTTCTGGGCGATCACCAAACACGCCGACATCATGGCCATCGAGCGCGAGAACGACCTCTTCCTCAGCGAACCCCGACCGCTGCTGGCCACCGCGGCCGCCGACGATCTGGCCAAGGAACAGCTGGCAGCGGGAATGGGCCTGCGCACGCTGATCCACATGGACGACCCGCACCATCGCAAGGTCCGCACCATCGGCGCCGACTGGTTCCGGCCCAAGGCGATGCGCGATCTGAAGGTCCGGGTCGACGAACTCGCCAAACGGTATGTCGACCGGATGCGCGATATCGGGCCCGAATGCGATTTCGTCACCGAGATCGCGGTGCACTTCCCGCTCTACGTCATCATGTCGCTGCTCGGGCTGCCCGAGGACGACTACGAGCGCATGCACATGCTGACCCAGGAGATGTTCGGCGGTGACGATGACGAGTACAAGCGCGACGGCGGAACCCTGGAGGATCAGCTCGCCGTACTGCTCGACTTCTTCGCCTACTTCTCCCAACTCACCGCGTCCCGCCGGGAGAACCCGACCGACGATCTGGCCTCGGCGATCGCCAACGGCCGCATCGACGGTGAGCCGCTGAGCGATGTGGACACCGCGTCCTACTACGTGATCGTGGCCAGCGCAGGCCATGACACCACCAAGGACGCGATCTCCGGCGGGCTGCTGGCTCTCATCGAGAATCCCGATGAGCTGGCGCGGTTGCGCAAGGATCCGGCACTGATGGGCACCGCCGTCGAGGAGATGATCCGCTGGACGACGCCGGTCAAGGAGTTCATGCGGACCGCCGCCACCGACACCGAGGTGCGCGGTGTGCCGATCGCCGCGGGCGAATCCGTCTATCTGGCTTATGTTTCGGGCAATCGCGACGAAGAGGTATTTGCCGAGCCGTTCCGCTTCGACGTCAGCCGGGACCCCAACAAGCACGTCGCATTCGGTTACGGCGTGCACTTCTGTCTGGGTGCCGCCCTGGCCCGGATGGAGATGAACAGCCTGTTCTCCGAACTGATTCCGCGCCTGGACTCGATCGAGCTCTCCGGCACGCCCGAGCTGTCCGCGACCACCTTCGTCGGCGGCCTCAAGCACCTGCCGATCAGGTACTCGCTGCGGTAGTTTCACCGGAGGTCTGGTGGGTGGCCAGGAAGCCGTCGACGGCCATCCGCGCGACCGTGCGGTAGTCGAAGTCGGTCAGGGTGCTGAGCTTGCCCAGCAGGATCGGGCCGGCCAGCAGCGCCACCGCCTGCATTCGATCGACGGCGCCGAACGCCGCACGGCCATCCGGACTGTCGAAGATCGCGTCGAACGGTTCCGCGTACTGCTCGGCTACCCGTTCGCGCAGGGTGCGCACCGCGTCGCTCTCGGGATCGCGTTCGCCCTTGCCCCACCAGGACGGATCCAGGCCGCCGCCCAGCGCCAGCCAGGAGGTCGCGGCCAGGCTGATCGGCGCCTCGGCGATCAGGTCGGCGAACCCGTCCAGCGCGGCGATCAGCCGATCGCGCAGCGTGCCGCCCTCCGGCGGTAATGGCGCGGGCGGGATCAACGCGTGAAAGGCCGCCGCCAGCAAGTCGTTCCCGCTCGGAAAGTGTCGGTAGAGCGTGGCCCGCGCCACCTTGGACGCGCGAATAACCGCATCGACGGTGACCGCACTGGGTCCGCCCGTGCGCAGCAGCGCTGTCGCCGCCTCCAACAACCGGGCCCGCGAACGCGCCGGCCGCGGGTCGGTGTGTGTCGACATCGTCCCCAACTCCCTTCCCCACCGAGGAACGAGACTGTTAGTCTCGAAACAAGACGGGCAGTACCAAAAATAACGCACCCGTCGATGGAGGGGCAATGGTCGACACACTCGCCGGGTCGGGGCGGCCCACGGACCCGACCCTCGCCGCGCTTTCGACCAAGGCCCGCGTCTGGACGTTGCTCATCGCGTGTCTCGGTGTGCTGCTGGTGATCTCCTCGATGGTCGCGCTGAACACCGCGCTCCCCGATCTCGCCAAGGCCACCTCGGCCACCCAGACCGAACTCACCTGGATCGTCGACAGCTACACCCTGGTGCTGGCCTGCTTGTTGCTGCCCGCCGGCGCACTGGGTGACCGCTACGGCCGCCGCGGCGCCCTACTGCTAGGCCTGGCGGTGTTCACCGTCGCGTCGATCGCCCCGGTGATCTGGTCGGACCCGATGGACCTGATCATCGCGCGCGGAGCGGCGGGCGCGGGTGCCGCCTTCGTCATGCCCGCGACGCTGTCCCTGTTGACCTCCGCCTACCCGAAAGAACAGCGCAACAAGGCGGTTGGCATCTGGGCGGGCACCGCGGGCTGCGGCGCGGTGGCCGGCATGCTGGGCTCGGGTGGGCTGCTGCACTTCTTCGGGTGGCAGGCGATCTTCTGGGGATTCGCGGGCGTCGGCGTGCTGTTGTTCGTGCTGACCTTCACCATCGCGACATCCAAGGAATCGATCGCCAAACCACTGGACTGGCTCGGCGCCGTCGTCATCGGCGGCGGGGTGGCGGTGCTGGTGTTTGGCATCCTCGAAGCACCTGCCCGCGGCTGGTCCGATGCGCTGGTCATCGGTTGCATCGTCGTCGGCGCGCTGATGATGCTGGCGTTCGGCGTCATCGAACTGCGTCGGGAGCATCCCCTGCTCGACGTCCGTCTGTTCGCCAACCCCGCATTCGCCACCGGCGCCGCGGCGATCACCGTGTTCTTTCTCGCCATGTTCGGCTTCTTCTACGTCGTCATGCAGCACATGCAACTGATCCTCGGCTACAGCCCGATCAAGACGGCGTTCGCGCTCACCCCGCTGATGGGTCCCGTCCTGCTGCTGTCCGCGACGTCGTTCTGGTACCTGCCGAGGGCCGGGCTGCGACTGGTGGTCTTCACCGGACTGACCTTGATTGCCGTGGGCTTTCTGCTGCTGAGCACCATCACCGTCGACGACGGCTATGCGGCCGTGGGCTGGCCGCTGCTGGTGATGAGTATCGGCATCGGATTCCTCACCGCACCAACCACTTCCGCGATCATGAACACCGCTCCCGATGACAAGCAGGGGGTGGCCTCGGCCGTCAACGACACCACCCGCGAGGTGGGTGCCGCGCTGGGTATCGCCTTGGCCGGGTCACTGCTGGCCGCGCAGTACACCGACCTGCTGGCGCCCAGACTCCCGGCCGACCTGCCACCCTCGGCCCGCGACGCCGCGCTGGGGTCCCTCGGCCAGGCCCTTGAGGTCTCGGCGACACTGGGACCGGCGGGTGCACCCATCGCCGAACTCGGCAGGGCAGCGTTCGTCGAGTCGATGAGTGCGTCGCTGCTGGGACTCGCGGTCATCGTGGGCATCAGCGCCGTCGTCATCGGCCTGTGGGCACCCGGCCGCGACGATCAGCAGTTGCGGGTCATGCGCCGCCTCCGCGGCGGCGGCAGGCACCGCGCCTAGTCTGTGATCAGCTCCGCGGCCCGGTGCCCGATCATCGCGATCGTGGCGTGCGGCCCGCGCGACGTGGCCGTCGGCATGATCGACCCGTCGGCCACCCACAGCCCGTCGACACCGAACACCCGGCACCTCGGATCGAGCACCGTGCCCAACGGGGCGGTACCGCACAGGTGTTGCGTGGTAGACCAGTTCGCCTCGCGGTCAACGACTCCGGCGATCTCACGTGCCAGTTCGGCGCCGCGCCGCAGCGCCTCGACATCCTCGGCGACGGCATCGTAGTGATGTGCGATCACCGGCGCCACCGCGATATCCGGCGAGCAGACCGTCAGCCGGCCCCGCGCCGCGGGGCGCATGAGCGCCACCCCGATGTGCGGCGGATCCGACGGCGGCTCGCCAGTCATCTGCGCGAAACCCGATGTGTACAAACGGATCTCCATCCCGTCGACCGACAGCGCCGCCTCGATCGGGGTGCGCCCACCGTCTGCGGGCCAGTCGACGGGCAGCACCCACTCCGGGTGATCCTGGAAGTGCGCTCCGACGGGCAGATTCGCCAGCACCGGGATCCCCGCGGCGCCAAGGACATCGGCAGGACCGCAACCGGACACCAGCAGCAGGTGCGCGGTGCCGATTGCCCCCGCGCACAGCACGACACGGTCCGCGGCGTAGTGCACCGGCCCGGCTGGTCCGAGCGCATCGACCCCGACCGCCCGGGTTCCGGAGAACCGGATCCGCTGCGCCCTGGTCGCCGGGTGCACGGCCAGGTTCGGTCGCTTCGCCGCCGGCCCCAGGAAGGCCGCGCCCGGTCCGACCCTGCTGCCGTCGCGCACGTTGAGCGGCAGCGCGCCCACGCCGTCGGCGGGTCCGTCGCCGTTCAGGTCATCGATCCAGCGGAACCCCATTGCCAGCACCGACTGCACAAACAGCTCGGTGCCCGAACTGAATTCGCGTGTTCTGCGGACCGGGATCGGCCCGGTGCCACCGTGTAGCGGCCCGGCGAAGTCCAGGTCTGTCTCGATCGCCCGGAAGTGTGGCAGCACGTCGTCCCAGGACCAGCCGGGCGTGTGCCAGCCCGAGTAGTCCGCGGGCACGCCCCGGCAGAAGTAGCCGCCGTTGATCGCACCGGACCCGCCGACGACCGCGCCGCGCACCAGGTCGACCACCCGGCGTGGGGTGTCGGTCAGCGTTGCCGGGTAGCGGCTGATCACCGGACTGCCGGGCCCGATCGGCACCAGGTGTGCGTCGCCGGCCCTGGGTGGGACCGCCGGCGGACCCGCCTCCAGGACCGCGACACCACAGCCGGGATCGGCTGAAAGACGTTCGGCAAGAATCGAACCAGCACTGCCGGCACCGACGATCAGGACATCAGTGTGCAACGCGGCGCACTTCAGGTTCGGATCTGCGGCTTGAGTGCGCCGACGTGCCGTTCGCGGACCACGCCGGTCCACAGCCCCAGCCCGTAGGCGACATCATCGAGACGCTTGAGCACCAGATAGCTCAGCAGGCCCACCCGATGGGTGTCCTCGGCAACGCTGTTGCGGCGGTCGGCCCAGTCGGCCAACCCATCGACGACGGCGGCGGCGAGCACGAGGTGCCGGCACCGCCGGAAGAACACCGCGGCCAGCAAGGCGACCGGCCAGTAGTGCCGGCAGATGGCCGATGCCACCTGCAGGCACGCGCCCCACATCCCGCCGGCCGCGACCGCGGCGACGTCCTTGGGCCCGGTCTCGACTGACTCCAGTGAGGCAGAGATACGCCTGCCGAAAAACGCCGCGACCACCGCGGCGACGAGATAGCCCGAGCAGGACCGCGTCGCCACCAGCAGCCAGAGCACCAGCATCCACCGCGACACCACCATCGGCGCCGTCTTACCCGGATGCCGGACTGCCAGCGGTGCTGCGGACCGCCCGTAGAAAGCCTTGCGCTGGAACCATTCCCGCAGCTGGGTGCGGTGTTCGTGGCCGACCAGGGCGATGGGTTCGTACCGCAACCGGGCGCCGGCCTCGATGAACCTCCAGCAGAGGTCGACATCCTCGCCCGACTCCATGGTCTCGTCGAAGCCACCCACCTCGGTCAGCGCACTGCGCCGGCAGATGATGGCGGCGCTGGGCACATAGGACACCGTGCCGTAGGGCACCACCGGTGCCTCCCGCATGCCCAGGTCCAACGAGGAGCGCACGGCCTCGTACCGAGCCACCACATTGTCCGGCTCGTTCAGACTGACGATCCGGGGTGCCACCAGGGCCACCGCCGGGTCGCAGAAATGACCGAGCAGCGCTTCCATCCAGCCGCGGCGGGGCACCACGTCGGAGTCCAGGAACGCCACGAAGTCGGTGTTGCAGGCGCGCAGGCCGGTATTGCGGGCCGCCGCCGGGCCGCGACTGCGGGCATGCCGCAGCACCCGCACCTCACAGCGCGCGCCGTCGAAATCGGTGTCCTTCAGCGGTTCGGCGGATCCGTCGTCGACCACCACGACATTCATCCCACGCAGCGCCCGGACCAGCCTGCTGACCCCGAATACATTGTCACGCACCGGAATAACCACCGTCACATCGTGGTGCGACGGGCCACTGGGCGGACGCGGGTGTGCGACGGTGGCGTCGAGCAGAGTGCGTGCCAGCTGCGCGGACAGCGCGTCGTGGACCTCCAGGCGACCGTCGTCGATCATCGTCTGGGCCACTGGAGCCAGCCGCAGCAAACGCGTGGGCGAGCCGCCCAGCAATGCCGAACCCGCACCCAGCACCTTGACCCGGCGGTCCACCTGGACGGCGAACCCGTCGGGCAGGCGCGGGCCCGTCATGTCAGCATCCCGTGCCCGTTCGGTGTCCAGGCCAGGAGTTTGCGGGCGCACCCGTCGACCATCTCGGCAAAGTACTGCTCCCCCTCGACCGCGCTGGCGGTGGTCGGGTCCCCGAGCACCCCGACCGCACTGACCGCGGCCACGCCACCGGCACGCATGGCGGGCATCAACTCGGCCAGCGGTGCGCTGTTCCCCGCCACCACGTTCTCGGTGTGTACCGCCTCGGGCGAAATATGTAGCAATACAGATGTTTCGGTGTGCCCGGCGTGCGCGTCCGCACCGGGCACCATGCATGGGCTCCAGCTGACGTCGCGACCCTCGGTCCGCAGCAGGCCCACCGCCCCGGCCAGCGCCTCGACATTGCCACCGTGGCCGTTGACGAAGACCAACCGGGTAGCCCAGATGCAGGCCGACCGGCCGAACTCGACGAGTAAGAGTCGCAACGCCTCGGTGCCGATCGAGACCGTGCCGGCAAAACCCTCGTGCTCGCCGCTCGCGCCGTAGCTCAGCGCCGGTGCCAGCAGCCATCCGCTGCCGAGTCGGGCAGCCACAGCGCGTGCGACGGCGGACGCTATGCGGGTGTCGGTGTCCAGCGGCAGGTGCGGGCCGTGCTGTTCGGTGGAGCCGAGCGGCACGATGAGCGCCGGGTACCCGTCGGATTGCTGATGGCGCGCGGTGGAAAGCAGTCCGCTCGATGTCACACCGCCGAGCTCCCCGGGTACAGCCACCCGGTGATGGTAGGCCGAATTCACCTGGTATGCACCGATTGTTGGCGCATGCGCTGCAATTGATTTCCGCGGCTGTCGGCCACTCGGCGGACAACCGGTCACGTCAGTCACGTCAGTCACGCCCGTATCAGGCTACCGGCGTGTCAGGACTGCGGCACTCCGAGCGTGCGGGTGAAGCCATCGGGGATCAGGATGTCCTCACGGGTCAGGTCGTGGATCGAGGACTTGCCCAGACCCCGCAACGCCGAGTCGATGCCTCCAGACAGGATGTCGAGCACGTTCTCCACACCGGCCTGTCCGTTTGCCGCCAGACCCCACAGGTAGGCCCGGCCGATCATGACTGCGCGGGCGCCGAGCGCGACGGCCTTGACGACATCGCTGCCTCGGCGCACGCCGCCGTCCAGCAAAACTTCGACCTGATCGCCCACCGCGTCGGCGATGGCCGGCAGGCAGCGGATCGCAGCCGGGGTGCCGTCCAGGTTGTTGCCGCCGTGGTTGGACACGGTGATGGCCGAAACCCCGGCATCCACAGCACGTTTGGCGTCGTCGACGCGGACCATGCCCTTGAGCAGGAACGGCCCGCCCCACTGTTCGCGCAGCCAGGCCACGTCCTCCCAGGTGGGCGGTGGGGTGCCCATCCACTGGCCGTAGGCCTCGAAGAACGTCGGGCCTGCCTCACCGCGGCGGCCCTGATTGGGAACCCGCAGGTCCGGCGGTTGCAGCGTCTTGGCGAAGCTGTAGAACCAGCGCGGCTTGGTGATGACCTCTGGCGCCATCTTCACCATGGTCTTGAGGTCCATCCGCTCCGGGATCTTGGGGCTGCCCCAGTCCCGGCCGTGGCTGAAGCTCCAGTCGGTGGTCAGGATCAGACCGACCGCACCGGCCTCGCGGGCCCGCACCATGCGGGCCAGGATCTCGTCCCGGCTGCCCAGCCAGTAGATCTGGAAGAAGATCTTGCCGTTGACGGCGGTCACTTCCTCCATCGGCTTGCTCGCGAACGACGACAACCCCATCGCGGTGCCGCGAGCGGCCGCCGCGCGTGCCACGGCCACCTCACCGTCGGGGTCTACCGCCTGTACACCGGTCGGCGAGATGATCACGGGCATCGAGATGTCCTGTCCCATCACCGTTGTCGCCATCTCACGCTTCTCGGTGGCACCGATGACATGAGGGGCGAAACCGAGCTGGGAGAACGCCTCGACGTTGTCAGAGACCGAAACCCCCTTCTCGCTCGCCGAGATCAGCGAGGAGTAGGCGGAGCGGGGCAGCCGTTTCTTCGCACGCTGTTGGGCGATGGCAACGGTCTCGAACCAGGTATCGCGAGCCATGATCTCTACACAGGACTTTCGTTACAGAACTTCTTGGGCGGGACGGTGAGCAGTTTGAGCGGGATGGGGCCCTTTCTCCCGCCTGCGCGGGAGTGGTCGACCGAGGACTTGGGCTTGTCCCGCTCGGCAGCCAGGGCGGGTTCGCCGTACCCCTGCACACATTCGGGGTCGGGCCCATCCATGGGCAGGCCGGTGAAGAACTTGGCCGCCATGCAGCCACCCCGACAGGAGTCGTAGTGCGCGCAGCCGCTGCACGCACCGGCGGACTGCGGTTCGCGCAGTTCCTGGAACAACGGCGATTTCTGCCAGACGTTCTTGAATCCGGTGCCGAAACCGGTGTCCTGCAGGATGTTTCCGGCGTGGAACTTGTCGTGGATGGCGAACGGGCAGGCGTACACATCACCGATCGGATCGATCAGACACACCACCCGGCCGGCGCCGCACAGGTTGAGCCCGGCCAGCGCACCCGGCTCACCGAGACCCGACAGGTGGAAGAAGGAGTCACCGGTCAGGACTCCTTCGCCGTGGGCGACGAGCCATTCGTAGAGCTGGACCTGCTGCACCGGCGTGGGGTGCAGGTCGTCCCAGACGTCGGCGCCGCGACCGGACGGCCGCAGCCGGGTGATGCGCAGGGTGGCGCCGTAAGTGTCTGCCAGTGCCTTGAAATCGTCGAGCTGGTCCACGTTCTGGCGGGTCACCACGACCGAGATCTTGGCGTCCTTGAAGCCGGCGTCCTTGAGGTTCTCCAGCGCCCGGATCGCCATCGCGAACGAACCCGGACCACGCACCTCGTCATTGACCTCGGCGGTGGCACCGTCCAGCGAGATCTGCACATCCACGTAGTCACTGGCGGCGAGCTTGGCCGCCACCTCGCGGTTGATGCGCACGCCGTTGGTGGAGAATTTGACCCCGACATGATGCTCGGTCGCGTAGTCGACGAGCTCCCAGAAGTCCGACCGCACAGTCGGTTCCCCACCGCCGATGTTCACGTAGAACACCTGCATGCGCTCGAGTTCGTCGATGATGTCCTTGCACTGTTGAGTGCTCAGTTCGCGGGGATCCCGCTTGCCCGACGAGGACAGGCAGTGCACGCAGGACAGGTTGCAGGCGTAGGTCAGTTCCCAGGTCAGGCAGATGGGAGCATCGAGTCCGTGCTCGAACTGCTCGACGAGCCGGGGGACGCGGGCAGGCGCCTCGGGCAGCACTGCAGTCATACGGTCTCCTTCGCCACGAGCATGTTGGATTTCACCAGCACACTCAGCGCATGTAGGTACGGGCCTTGGGCGGCGTCGTCGATTCCGGCGGCGCGACAAGCGGATCGGATGTCGGGATGCTCGTCGAGCGAGTTGACCACCGCGACGATCGTCCGGTTCTTCAGGAACGAAAGCTTGCGGGTACCGAAGTGGTACAGCAGCGCCCCGAACGGCTCCGGCCGCACCGCCACCTGGTGGTGCAGCCGCCAGCCGCGATCGGGGTCGAACGCCACTGCATCAGCAGTGGGTGCGCTCACGATCAGTAAACCCCGCACATACCGTCGATCGAGACCTCTTCGACGAGGGACTCGGTGACGAGCTGCGCTTCGGTCTCAACCTGCTGATTCTGGTCCATGGGGGATCGCACCTTTCTTGGCTGTGATACGTCTAGGTCATCGACTTTTGTGACCTGGGTCGCAAGAATATGGCATCGAGTGCAGAAATGGAAGGGTGGGTTTCATGGCCAAGTCGTCCGGACCTCGTGTCGGTCGCCGGCCGTCGACCACCCAGGACCACATCACCTCCGTCGCGCTGGATCTGTTCGCCAGCCACGGCTTCGATGAGGTCAGCGTCGACGATGTCGCGCGGGCGGCCGGAATCGCCCGTCGCACCCTGTTCCGCTACTACCCGTCCAAGAACGCCATCCCCTGGGGCGACTTCGACGCGCACCTGAACCTCATGCGCGAGCTGCTCGCCGAGGGTGACCAGCGCGGCGACATCGCCGTGGCCCTGCGCACCGCACTGCTGGCGTTCAACCGCTTCGACGACGAGGAGCGGCACCGACAGCGCATGCGCCTGATCCTGGGAACCGATGCGCTGCAGGCTCATTCGATGACCATGTACGCCGGCTGGCGCACCGTGGTTGCCGAGTATGTGGCCCGCCGCCGCGGCGAGAAAGCGGACGGCCTGGTCCCCCAGACCGCCGCCTGGACGCTGCTCGGAGTCGCCCTGACCGCCTACGAGCAGTGGCTGGCCGACGAGTCGGTCTCCCTGGAACAACTACTCGGCGATTCCTTCGACGTCGTCGGCCGCGGCCTCACCTCTCTGTGATTTATGCGAGATCCGTAACGCTGGGCGTTACTGAGCCCGCACAAATCGCTGGAAACTGGGGTGTCGGAGTTTCACCCCGGACGGCGACGATAGAGATGTGAGCGTCGAATCGGGTCACCGCGATGCCCCTCGGGAGCTACTGGAGCTCTACGACGAGGCATTGCCCGCGGTGTACGGGTACTTCACCCGGCGCTGCGGTGACCGCGCGGCTGCCGAGGATCTGACGTCGGACACCTTCCTGGCGGCCATGGATGCGGCGCGCAAACCGGCGCCGCCGCCGATGACGGTGCCCTGGCTGATCGGGGTGGCCCGGCACAAGCTGGCCGACCACTATCGCCGACGGCACGACAGGTTCAGCGTGCCGGTGGCCGACCTGCCCGAACCGGTCGATCCTGTCGACGTCTGGGACGCCGAGCTGGACCGCATCGTCGCCGAGGCGGTGTTGGCCCGGCTGCCCGAGCAGCACCGCACCGTGTTGGCGCTGCGCTATCTCGACGACTGCTCGGTGGGTGAATGCGCCGAGTTGATCGGGCGCACCGTGCACGCCACCGAAACCCTGCTGGTGCGGGCCCGCCGCGCCTTCAGATCGCAATACCCGGCACCGGAAGGAGGGCCGTCGTGAACAACAACAGGGATCCCTTGGCCGTGCTGCACGGCGACGAACTCCCGGTGGCGCCCGATCCGGCGTTCGCGGCACGGCTGCGGGCGCGACTGGAATCGGCCCTCACCCTGCCCGCCAACACGTCAGGAGTTGTCATGAGCGGCACCGATACCGCTATCGCAGAACTGAATTCCACCCCCACCACAACCGCACCGCCGCGGCCGGCGGCCATCCCCTACCTGGCGGTGCCGGATGCCCAGGCCGCCATCGCCTGGTACGTCGCGGCGCTGGGCGCCACCGTCATCGGCGATCCGATCCTGATGGGCGACGGCCGAGTCGGCCATGCCGAGCTCGCCATCGGCGACGGGGTGCTCTACCTGGCCGACGAATTCCCCGAGATGGGTCTCAAAGCACCTGCTCCGCAGTCTGTTTCGGTGAGCTTGATGCTGCCGGTGGCCGACACCGATGCCACACTGCAGCGGGCCCGCGACCACGGGGCCACCGTGCTGCGCGAGGTCTACGAGGACCACGGCTCGCGCGGCGCGACCATCGTCGACCCGTCCGGGCACCGCTGGATGCTGTCGGGCCCGATGACCGGCGCGCGGGTGCAGATCAAACACGGCGATGTCGGCTACGTGTCGCTGTGGACCCCGGATGCCGAACGGGCGGCCGCGTTCTACGGTCACGTGCTGGGCTGGACCTATGACCGGCAGACCAGCCAGGTCACCAACACCACACTGCCGACCGGCATCTTCCAGGTCGACGGTCCGCAGACCATGGTGTGCTGCTACGCCGTCGACGACCTGGACGGCGCCCGGCGGGCCATCACCGACGGCGGTGGCGAGCCCGGCGGGGAGATCGAGTTCGACTTCGGCACCGTACTGGATGCCGTCGACCCCGCGGGCGCCGCGTTCGCGGTGTTCAAGTCAGCCCCGGGCACCCCGCGTCCCGCGCTCAACGGTACTGGGCCGGGCGAACTTTCGTACATCACCTATTTCACCGAGAACTCCGCCGATTTCCGGGCATTCTACTCCCGGGTGTTGCACTGGACCTTCGAGTCCGGGCGGGTCGAGGACGGTTGGGCTGTCCAGGGGGCACACCCGATGGCGGGCATCGCCGGCGGAGACGCCAAGCCGACAACGGTGCCGATGTGGACCGTCGAGGACATCGACGCCGCGGTCGAGCGGGTCCGGGCGGCCGGCGGCACCGTCATCGAGGAACCCTCGACGCAGTCGTACGGTAGGTCCGCGTTGTGCACCGACGACCAGGGTGCCCGGTTCTACCTGGGCGAGCTCTAGGCAGGCATTACGTCGGCGATGGGGGCGCCGGCGGCGATCTTGCCGCGGGCCTTCATCACCTTGCCCGGCATCCCGCCACCGACCACGGCGGTGACGACACCGTCACGCTCGTAGTAGGCCAGGAACTTGCGGCCGTCGTCCTCGACGATATGCACCACGTCGTCGGCCGCGGGCTCGCCGAGGCACTGGATCTTGACGTCGTACTGGTCGCTCCAGAAGTACGGCACCGAGATCGCGGCGTTGCCCGGCTCTTGACCCAGGATCGCCGGCACCAGCACCCGGGCCTGCTCGGCCACGTTGCTCCAGTGCTCGACGCGCACCTGATGGCCCACCTCGGAGCGCCAGGACGCCACATCGCCGATGGCCCATACATTCTCGGCGCTGGTCCGGCCGGCGGCATCGCACACCACACCGTTGTCCACCGCGATACCGCTGCCGTCGAGCCACCCCGTCACCGGATGCGAGCCGATGCCGACCACGACCACATCGGCGTCCAGCTCGGTGCCGTCGGAGAGCACGACCTTCTCGACCTTGTCGGTGCCGGCCACCGAGGCCACCCCGACACCGCAGCGCACATCCACGCCCTCGGCCTCGTGCAGGCGGGTCACCAGCGACCCGATCTTCTCGCCGAGCACCGAGGCCAGCGGGGTCGGCTGCGGTTCCACGATCACCACGTCGACACCGAGCTGACGCAGGCTGGCCGCGACCTCACACCCGATGAAGCCGGCACCGATGATGACTGCGCGCCGGGCGGTCGCGGCGTGCTCGCGCAGTTCCGCGCTCTCGCCGATGGAGCGCAGCACCCGGATGCCCGCCAGGTCGGGGAAGGATGGAATGCGCTTGGGGGCAAGGCCGGTGGCGATGACCAGCTGGTCGTATCCGAGCGTCGAGCCATCGGCCAGGGTGAGCACCTTCGCCGCGGTGTCCACCGACTGCGCGGCCGAGCCGAGGCGCAGCGTGATGTTGCCCTCGTCGTAGAACTCCTGCGGCTTGAGCACCACATCGTGCTCGGGGTTGCGCAGGACTTCTTTGGACAGCGGCGGCCGGTCGTACGGCAGGTGCTGCTCGTCGCTGACGATGGTGATCGGTCCGGTGTATTCGGCGCGGCGCAATTGTTCGGCCGTTCGGGCTGCAGCCAGCCCACCACCGACAATGACGATGCCCCCATTGGTTGCCACGTGGTGTTTCTTACACGATGGCGCGCTTCTGTAGTCCACCACCCCGGCGGTACCGCTCAGGACCGGGTGCGCTCGATGATGTTCGAGAGCACCACGATGCTCTCGCTGCGCTCGATATCGGCGCTGGCCCGGATGCGCTCCAGGGCGTCCTCGAGGTGGCGCATATCCCGAGCCAATACGTGCAGGATGGCATCCGCGGTACCCGTCACGGTAGCCGCGCTGACCACCTCCGGGATGTCCACCCAGGCCTGGCGCAACTCGCTGGGCGCGATCGTGCCGTGGCAGTACACCTGCACATAGGCCTCGGTGGTCCAGCCGAGCGCATTGCGATCCACCACCGCGGTGAACCCACGGATCACTCCGGTGTCGAGCATGCGGTCGACCCGTCTTTTCACCGCGGGCGCCGACAGGTTCACCCGCTGCCCGATCTCGGCGAAGGTCGCGCGCGCATCATCGGTCAACTCGGCGAGAATGCGTTCATCGGTCTCATCCACCGTCCATCACCTCCTGTGAACAACAAATCGCTGCCCATAGCGCTCAAGCACAATGAATCGATACTACAGACGCAATACACGGCGATTGATTGCTTCAGATAAGGCGAATACCGTCATGATCATGACGGTCTCCGATCTCACCGCCACTGTGGCTTCTCCCGACCCCAAACCCGCCCGTACATCTCTCCGCAAGGCCCGCGCCCGCCACTTCGTCATGACGGCACCGCGCCACTTCGCCGTCGAGTACGCCATCAATCCCTGGATGGACACCAGCGTCGCCGTCGATGTGGATCTCGCGCTGCGCCAGTGGGACACCCTGCGCGACGCCTACACCCAGCTCGGCCATGCCGTCGATCTGGTGGACCCGGTCGCCGGGCTACCGGACATGGTCTACGCCGCCAACGGCGGACTCGTGGTCAACGGCCGCGCGGTGGTCGCGAACTTCACCTTCCCGCAGCGCGCCGCCGAGGCCGACGCGTACGCCGCGTGGATGACCGCATCCGGACATCGACCCGAGCGCACCCGGCACCACAACGAAGGCCAGGGCGATCTGCTGGTGGCCGGGACAACGGTGTTGGCCGGCTATGGTTTTCGCACCGATAGGCGGGCCCACGACGAGGTGGCCGCGATCACCGGACTGCCGGTGATCAGCCTGGAACTCGTCGACCCGCGGTTCTACCACCTCGACACCGCACTCACGGTGCTCAGCGACGGACCCGACGTCACCGTCGCCTACTATCCGCCGGCGTTCTCCGCGGACGCCCTGGCCCGTTTGCGCGAACTGTTCCCCTCCGCCATCGAGGTCGCCTCCGCGGACGCCTTCGTGCTCGGCCTCAACGCGGTCTCCGATGGCCGCCACGTCATCCTGCCGATCCGCGCGACCGGATTCGCCGACCAACTACGCCAGGCCGGATTCGAACCGATCGGCGTGGATCTTTCCGAACTGCTCAAGGGCGGCGGATCGATCAAATGCTGCACGCTGGAAGTACATCCGTGAGCGTCGTGAGCGATATCAGCGCCAGGACCCGAAACGCCATCGCCCTCGACGACCGCTACGCCGCACACAACTATTCCCCGCTGCCGGTCGTCGCGGCATCCGCCGAGGGCGCCTGGATCACCGACGTGGACGGTCACCGCTATCTGGACTGCCTGGCCGCCTACTCGGCGGTGAACTTCGGCCACCGCAATCCGGTGATCACCGCAGCCGCCCACGCCCAACTCGACGCCGTCACGCTGGTGAGCCGGGCATTTCACTCCGACCGGCTCGGCCCGTTCTGCGAGGCGCTGGCCCGGTTGTGCGGCAAGGACATGGTGCTGCCGATGAACAGTGGCGCCGAGGCCGTCGAGAGCGCGATCAAGGTGGCCCGCAAGTGGGGCACCGATGTCAAGGGCGTTGCGGCCGGACAAGCCAATATCATCGTGGCTCGCAACAACTTCCACGGCCGCACCACCACCATCATCAGCTTCTCCGACGACGAGACGGCCCGCGGCGGGTTCGGACCGTTCACCCCCGGTTTCCGGGCGGTGCCGTTCGGCGATGCGCAGGCCGTGGCGGCGGCCATCGACGAGCACACCGTCGCGGTCCTGTTGGAGCCCATCCAGGGTGAGGCCGGCATCATCGTGCCGCCCGCCGACTTCCTGCCCCGGGTGCGCCAACTGTGCACCGACAACAACGTGTTGATGATCGCCGACGAGATCCAGTCCGGCCTGGCCCGCACCGGCCGTACCTTCGCCTGCGACCACTGGGGCGTGGTACCCGATGTCTATGTACTGGGCAAGGCGCTCGGCGGCGGCGTGGTCCCGCTGTCGGCGGTGGTGGCCGACCGTGATGTGCTGGGCGTGCTGCACCCCGGTGAACACGGCTCCACCTTCGGCGGTAACCCGCTGGCAGCCGCCATCGGATCCACCGTCATCTCCATCCTGGAGAGCGGCGAATACCAGTCCCGCTCAACTGAACTGGGCGCCCACCTACACACCCGGCTGACCGGCGTGTCCGGCGTCACCGCCGTGCGCGGCATGGGATTGTGGGCGGGCGTCGACATCGACGCACGGTTCGGCACCGGCAAACAGGTGAGCCTGCGGCTGGCCGAACGTGGTGTGCTCGTGAAGGACACCCACGGTCACACCCTGCGCTTCGCCCCGCCGCTGGTCATCACCAGGGACGAGATCGACTGGGCGGTGGACCGATTCGCCGAAGCGATGGTGGACGCCTAGTACTTCATCACACCGCGGTCGACGGCGATCTGGCTGCCCGACAGGGTCGATGACGCATCACTGGCCAGCCAGGCCACCACATTGGCGACCTCTTCGGGCGCCATGAACGCCGCCAGGCCCTCGCTCTTGCCGTCGGTCACCCGGTGGTACGGCATCGGCGCGAAGCTGTGCAGGAAGCTGGGGTGCTTGCCAAACAGCGCGCCCATCGCCTCCGGTTCGATCATCGGGGTGTCGATGGAGTACGGGTGGATGGAGTTCACCCGGATGCCGAACTCACCGACCTCCAGCGCCAGCGAGTTGGTCAACGCGGTGAGGCCGTGTTTGGACGCCGCGTAGTGCCCGTTCCCGGGTGTGGCCTTCACCCCCGCCGAGGAGCTGACGATGATGATGGACCCGCCGTTGCCGGCCTCGATCATGGCCGGAACGGTAGCCCGGATGGTCCGCCAGGTGCCGTTGAGGTTCACGTCGATGACGGTGTCCCACTGCTCCGGAGTGAGTTCCCAGAGCCGGCCCCAGCTCAGCACGCCCGCATTGGCGACCACGATGTCGAGGCGGCCGAACTGTTCGACCGCGTCGGCCACCAGTTGCTGCTGGGCTTCCAGATCGCGGATGTCGACGGCGCGGGCCAGCACTTTGCGCCCGGTGGCCTCCACCGCGCGCACCGTCTCGGCCAGATCCTCGGCGGTGGCCGCCGGGTAGGTGACCGAGCTCGAGACCGGCGCGCAGATATCGGAGGCGATGATGTCGGCGCCCTCGTTGGCGAGCCGGATGGCGTGCGCCCGTCCCTGGCCGCGGGCGGCGCCGGTGATAAAGGCCACCCGGCCCTCGAGTGTCTCGCTTGCCGCCGTCATCAGCCGGTCCTTCCCAAATCACCCCGTCGGTCCCGCGCCAGGCTAGCAGTAGAACTGAAACGTGTTCTAGTGATTGCGCCGGTATCTAGAACACGACGGGATCACGGATGATGGGGCAGGTCATACAGTGACCGCCGCCCCGGCCCCGGCCCAGTTCGGCGCCGACGATGGTGATGACCTCGACACCGGCCTTACGCAGCAACGAATTGGTGTGGGTGTTGCGGTCGTAGGCGAAGACCACCCCGGGTTCGACCGCGACGAGGTTGTTGCCGCTGTCCCACTGCTGGCGTTCCGAGTCGTAGCGGGTGCCACCGGTTTCGACGACGCGTAGCTGCGGCAGGCCCAACGCTTCGGCGACCACCTCGGTGAACGGCTTGTGCTCCTCGATGACCTCCACACCGGGATCGCGGTCGCTGGGCAGCAGCGTGAACGGGGCGATGTTGTCCACGATGTCCGGGTAGATGGTGACCACGTCGCGGTCGGCGAAGGTGAAGACCGTGTCCAGGTGCATGGCTGCGCGCAGCTTGGGCATCCCGGCCACGATCACTTTCTCGGCACCGCCGTTGGCGAACAGCTCGGCGGCCACCTGGGTGATGGCCTGCCGCGAAGTCCGTTCACTCATCCCGATGAGCACGACCCCATTGCCGGGGATCATGACGTCACCGCCCTCGATGGTGGCCAGTCCCCACTGTTTCTCGGGATCGCCCCACCACACCCGGGATCCCACGTAATCCGGGTGGAACTCGTAGATCGCCTTCATCAGCAGCGTCTCGTCCTGCCGAGCCGGCCAGTACAGCGGGTTGAGCGTCACCCCGCCGTAGATCCAACAGGTGGTGTCTCGGGTGTAGAGCGTGTTGGGCAGCGGCGGCATCAGATACTCGGCGACCCGGGTGTCCTCCCGGGTCAGCGCGCGGTACCCGGACTGGATGTCCGATGGCAGGTCAAGCGTCGACATGCCACCGATCAGCAGTTCGGCCAGCCGGCGGGGCTGCAGGGAGTCCAGGAAGCCACGAGCGTCCTCGACGAGTCCGAGGCCCACCTCGTTGGCCGTGATCTTGCGGTCGAGCAACCAGGCCTTCGCCTCGGCGTTCTCCATGGTCTCGGTGAGCAGCTCGTGCAGTTCGACGACCTCGACGTCACGGTCGCGCATCTTGTCCATGAAGTCGAAGTGATCGCGCCGCGCGTTCTGCACCCACAGCACGTCGTCGAACAACAGGTCATCGCAGTTCGTCGGCGTCAACCGCTCATGGGCAAGGCCCGGCGAGCACACCAGCACCTTGCGCAACTTGCCCACTTCGGAGTGCACCCCGTAGGCGTCGGATGGCTTGGCGGTCATACGTTCTCCTTAGCAGCTCTGGTCGAGATCAGATCTGGATCGCGCCGGTGATCAGGCCGGAGATCCCGCCGATCGCACCCAACACGATGATGCCGAACAACACCGCCTCGGCGGGCTTGAACACCCGCAGTCCGCTCTGCCTGCGGGCCATCCAATACAGCAGCGCGCCGGGGGCATAGAGGATGCAGGACAACAAGAGGTGATCCCACCCCGCTGCATACACCAAGAACAGCGTGTAGAACGTCGCCACCGCGGCGATCGCCATATCCGGGACCAAGGATTTTCCATCGGAGTAGGTTTCGCGGGTGATGGTCAGCTTCAACGCGTAACCGGCGGCAAGTAGGTATGGGATCAATGCCAGCGCCGCTGTCAGATCGAGCATGAAGTCCAGCGCATTGTCCGAGAACACCAGCAGGATCAGCAGCAGTTGCACCAGCCCGGCGGCCATGACCAGCGCGTTGACCGGAGCCCCATTCGAGTTCTCCCGGGCCAGAAACCTCGGCATATCGTCGGATTTGGCGGGCAGATAGAGGATCTCGGCAGCCATCAACGTCCAGGCCAGGTAGGCACCCAGCACCGAGATGATGACACCCACCCGGATGAGTACCGAACCCCACGGCCCGACAACCGATTCCAGTACCGCGGCCATCGACGGCTGGGACGCCCCCGCCAGCTCCGACTGGGCCATCACACCGTAAGAGGACAGCGTCACGAGCATGAAGACCGACAGCACAGCCAGGAAACCGATCACCGTCGCCTTGCCGACGTCCTCGCGCTTCTTGGCGAAGCGGGAGTAGACGCTGGCGCCCTCGATCCCCATGAACACGAAAACCGTGATGAGCATCGTGCCCTTGGCCTGCTCGAAAAGCGAGGACCAGGAGTAGTTTCCGTCGCCACCCCAGAAGTTCCCGGTGAACACATCGGCCTCGAACGCGATGGCCACGATCACGATGAACATCAGGATCGGGATGATTTTGGCAAACGTCGCGATGCGGTTAATGATGGCGGCCTCTTTGACGCCGCGCAGGATCAGATAGAAGAACAGCCACACCCCGACCGACGAGATGACCACGGCGATGACGGTGGAACCGTCACCGAGAGTGGGGAACAACGCCGGGAACAGTGACCCAAGGGTGGCCATGATCAACACCCAGTACGAGGTGTTGCCCGCACACGCCGATGCCCAGAATCCGAACGCGGAGTTGAAACCGACATAGTCGCCGAATCCGGCCCGGGCGTAGGCGTAGATGCCGGCATCCAGGTCGGGTTTGCGGGTGGCCAGCCGCTGAAAGACGAAGGCCAGCATGAGCATTCCGGCACCGGCGATCGTCCAGGCGATCAGGGCGCCCGCGACACCGGTCTCCACGCCGAAGCGGCGCGGCAGCAGGAACACACCCGACCCGATCATCGAACCGATGACCATGGCGGTCAGGGTGGGCAGACTGACCTTGTTGTCCCTGACGTCGACTTCCGCTGCGGTCATGGCACCCCACCGTCCTCCCCGGGACCTAGGTCACTGGGCCGGACGCTACCGCACACGAACTGGCATGGCTGGCCAATCAGGCACCGTTCACAGCTCCGCGATGATCTGCCGCCGCTTGTCGGCGTATTCGTCGTCGGAGATCGCCCCGGTGGCTCGCAGGGTCTCCAATTCCTGCAACCGTTGCGCGGTGCTGGGCTCGGGGATCGGCGGTGGGTACGTTCCGGCCGGCGCGGGCGGGTACTCCGCGACGGACGGGGCGCCCTGCGGGGCCGCCCGCTGGGCCGCGGCCCGGCGGACCACCGCCTGCACCTGGGCGCGCGCCCCGGGGTTGGCACGCAGGTCGACCATGCTGTTCATGCCGATACCGTTGGCCTTGAGGATCTGCAGAATCTCCATCAGCGGCTCGGCCTGCCCGGACAGGTCGTAGGTCGTGTTGTCCTCGGCGATCGAGAACGTCGCGGGCACCTGCCCGTTGATCAATGCGCTGCGCTCCCAGTCGATCTGGAACTCGCTGGTAGCGGGATCGACGAGCACCGCCAACCGCCGGGCGGTGAGCATGGCCAACCGGGTCACGTCGGCGATCACCCGGTCCTCGGCGTCGAACGTCGCGATTCCGGGCCCGGCGATGCGCAAGTTGAGTTTCACCACCGGCCGATCGTTGATCCGGGTGTTCGTCTCGGCCATCCCGATGATCTGCGCGAGCCCCAGCACGCCATGCGCCTCCAGCTGATTGGACCTGGCTTGCGCCTTTGCCCCGTAGCCGGCGATGGCCAGCGCGGCGAGCACGTCGACCGCGGTCACCAGCAGCCCCACCCAGAACATCCACCTCATCAGGTCGCTCTGGCCCGTGGCGAAATACACGCCCAGAAAGATCGGCCCGACCAGGCCGCCACACAGCAACACCATGCTCTGCGCTTTTACGTAACGCCACAACATCGGCCACGCTCCTCGGGGCGAGCGAAGCGGCGGGGAATCCGAGCGCCTCGACGCGCTCAGATTAGCTGCAGTCGGGCGGCGCCGTGGTCCGGTCGACGGGCCGGCGGCGGACCATCTGGCAATGTCCGTCAATTGACTGACCTCGACACTGACATTCGGTACATAATGTCCTGTGCTCGAGCGCGGCCACGACCCGGCGGTCCATGTATCCGAGCAGCAGGTGATCGCCCACGCACAGCACCTCGCCGTCATTCTGCTGAACAGCGTCACGCTGGTGGCATCGATCAGCGCGCTGCTGCTGCCGAACACCCCGGAATCGAACATCGGCCTGATCGCGCTGGCGCTGCTGGTGTGCTGGTCGGTCTACCGCCTGATGACCCGGTCGCGGTCGACGACGTTCCAGATCCTCGACCTCTGTTACGTGCTGGTGGTGTCGGCGTCGGTCCCCGTCTTCGGCACCGACCCGCAGCTGCTCTACACCAACTCGGTGCCCCAGGTGATCGCGGGTGTCGCGGTGATCACCTTCGCCATCGCCCAGCCCCCGAGGATCAGTTTTCCTGTGGCACTGGCGATCACGGCGACGTATTCGGCCGGCAGCGCGCAGGTCGTCGGCTGGGATCAGGTCCTGCACATCCCGATGCTCTACTACATGCTGGCCGTCGAGTGGGGCATCACCACGGTTCTGGTGCTGACCGCGCGGACCGTGGCCCGCCGCGTCGACCAGACGCGCGCCGCCAACCACGATGCCGCGCTGCGTGATGCCATCGCCGCGGCGGTGCGCGATCACGAACTCGAGCACATGGCGCTGGTGCATGACACCGCCGCCTCCACCCTGCATCTCGTCGGCGAGGGTGCCGAGGTCTCGCCGGAACGCATCGCCGCGCAGGCCACCCGAGACCTCGCGCTGCTGGCCGGTGAACCGATCGGCCTCGGCGGCGGGTCGGCCACCGATGTCGCCGCCGCGATCGGCGTCGAGGTCAAGCATTCGACCACCCCGATCGAGATGACCGGGTTGAGCAGGCTGGTGCTGGACGGCCGCACCGCCAACGCCGTCGTCGCGGTGGTGCGCGAGGCGATCAACAACGCCAATCGACATGCACGGGCCCAGCGCATCGTCATCGACATCTCGCCGACGACCGTGACCGTCACCGACGACGGCATCGGGTTCGACCCGATCACCACCACGCTCGGACACGGTGTTGCCGAATCGATCGTGGCCCGGATGCGGCGCGCCAACGGCACCGCCTCGGTGCGTTCCACCCCGGGCGCAGGCACGGTCGTCACCGTCAACTGGCATCAATTGCAGCGCACCACTCCGGGTGCGCCGCAAATCGAGGACGTCGACCAGCTCACCGAACGCATCTTCGTGCGGTTCGGCCTGGGCATCGTGGCTTTCGCCTTCGTGCAACTGGCGCTCGCGGTGCCGTATGCGGCGACCAGTACCGACCACCCCGCGGCGCAATTCGCCCTGGGCGGGCTCGCGGCGCTGGTGGCGCTCGCGGCCATCCCCCGAGTGCTGGACAGGCGTCCCAACCTCACCGTGCCAGCGCTCATCCTGATGGCGGCGGTGGTCTACCTGCAGGCCAGCCTGCTGCCCGTCGACATGCTCGGCGGGCCCGCCCAGTGGCCGCTGCTGGCGACCTCGCTGTGCGTGCTGCCCTACCTGTTGCGGTTGCGGCTGGCTCACGCCGCGGCCGTCATGATCACGTTCTGGCTGGGCACCGCCATCCTGAATTTCGTCCGCTACCCGGGCATGGTCACGGCCTACAACCTGGCGCTGTACACCGCCGGCATCTTCGTGGTGCAGATCTTCGTACTGTCATTCCCGGCGTTGCTACGCAGCGCCAATGCCACTGCCGCCGAGGAGATCCGGGACCGGTGGGCCAACGACGCGCAGCGGCGGATCACCGAGGCGCTGCACGACGACTACGTGCGGCGCACCTCCAAGCTGATCCGAGGGGTGTTCCCGCTACTGCAGACCCTGAGCACCGGCGCCATGGACGCCGACATCCGGTGGCGGGCGCGCATCGAATCACGCCGGCTGCGGCTCTACATCTTCCAGGCCCGTACCTTCGGCCATCCGTTGGTCGCCGAGTTACGTAGCGCCATCGAGGAGGCCGACGCCCGTGGGGTGGTGGTGTCCCTGAACGCCGACAACGACCTACCGCGACTGGACCGCGAACAGCGCCGCCGGCTGCTCGAGCCGATCGAAACGGCCCTCGCCCGCGCCGTCGAGCACGCCCGGCTGGGGTTGACCGTGGTACCCGGGGAACTGGTGGCCAGCATCCTGTGCGACGACGACGGTTCGGGGGTCGAGCCGCGCCCCGGTACCGCCGAGCATCCGCGCATCGAGGTCACCGAGATCGGCGGCACGGTATGGATCAGCGTGCATCACGCACTCCCGGATACCGCCATTGCCGTCGAGGAACACGCCGATATCGCCTAAAATCTACCCTGGCGACAATTCCGTTAGCCAAGATGTGAAGTTGGGGCTTCACATGGAGTTTGCTGGGGGTACAGTCTGTGTACTGCAATGTGCTGGGGGCTCACCGATGACCTCTTCACTGTCGGGTGAAACGCATGACTAGGACCGTGAATCGCGGAGTGGACAAAACGACGGACGCCATCACGGTCGCACTGATCGACGATCACGATGTGATCCACGCCGGCGTCCGCGCCTGGTTTGCCGGCTGCAATCCGCCCATCGATCTGGTCGCCGATTACCCCAACCCGACCTCCTTCCTTGCCGACCACCCCAAGGGCGGCGAGGACATTGAGGTGGTCATGTTCGATCTGCAGTACGACCGCTTCCAGCCCGAGTTCGAGACGCTGCGGCAGGTATGCGAGGCCGGGCACCGCGTCATCGTCTACTCACACATGGCCACCGACGAGGTGATCCTGTCCAGCCTGGACGCCGGCGCCACCACCTTCCTGGCCAAGGGCGAGGACAAGCAGCATCTGTTCGACGCCGTGTACGCCGCCCATGCCAACACCCCGTACGTGGGGCCGCGGATGGCCAAGGCGCTGTTCAACGACCGCACGGTCGGGCGGCCCGGGCTGAGCACCCGCGAGCGCGAGGTGCTCATCGCCTGGTTCCAGACCGAGAACAAGGAGTTCGTCGCCAAGCGGCTCTTCATCGAACCGTCGACGGTGCGCACCCATCTGCAGCGGGCCCGCGCGAAGTACGCGGCCGTCGGCCGGCCGGCGCCCACCAAGGCGGCGCTGATCGCCCGTGCCGTGCAGGACGGGATCCTCAGCATCGAAGATCTCTAGCCCCCAAGCGCGGCGAAACTCGCGTACCCGGGGTTCAGCGGGGCTTTGCAACCCCGGGTACGCGAGTTTCGCCGCAGCGGTGGCCCGGGAAATGCAAAGCGGCGCCCACCCTTTCGGGTGAGCGCCGCTCTGTTTTGAAGCGAACTTACTTGTTGATCTTGGTCACGCGGCCGGCGCCGACGGTACGTCCACCCTCACGGATGGCGAACCGCAGACCCTCGTCCATGGCGACGGGCTGGATCAGCTTGACGGAGATGTCGGTGTTGTCACCGGGCATCACCATCTCGGTGCCCTCGGGCAGGGTCACAACGCCGGTCACGTCCGTGGTGCGGAAGTAGAACTGCGGACGGTAGTTGTTGAAGAACGGCGTGTGGCGGCCACCCTCGTCCTTGGACAGGATGTAGACGCTGCCCTCGAACTCGGTGTGCGGGGTGGTGGTGCCGGGCTTGACGACGACCTGGCCACGCTCGACATCTTCGCGCTTGATGCCACGAACCAGCAGACCGACGTTGTCGCCGGCCTGGCCCTGGTCGAGCAGCTTGCGGAACATCTCGACACCGGTGACGGTGGTCTTGGTGGTGGTCGGCTTGATGCCGACGATCTCGACGTCCTCGTTGACGTTGATCACGCCACGCTCGACGCGACCGGTCACCACGGTGCCACGACCGGTGATGGTGAAGACGTCCTCGACGGGCATCAGGAAGGGCTTGTCGGTCTCACGCACCGGGTCCGGGATGGACTCGTCGACGGCGGCCATCAGCTTCTGAACCGACTCGACCCACTTCGGGTCACCCTCGAGTGCCTTGAGCGCCGAGACCTGAACGACGGGGGCGTCCTCGTCGAAGTCCTGGGCGGCCAGCAGTTCGCGGACCTCGAGCTCGACGAGCTCCAGCAGTTCTTCGTCGTCGACCATGTCCGACTTGTTCAGCGCGACCAGGATGTAGGGCACGCCGACCTGGCGAGCGAGCAGCACGTGCTCACGCGTCTGCGGCATCGGGCCGTCGGTGGCGGCGACCACGAGGATGGCGCCGTCCATCTGGGCCGCACCGGTGATCATGTTCTTGATGTAGTCAGCGTGGCCGGGGGCGTCGACGTGCGCGTAGTGACGCTTCTCGGTCTGGTACTCAACATGCGAGATGTTGATCGTGATACCGCGCTGACGCTCTTCGGGCGCATTGTCGATCTGGTCGAATGCGCGCGACTCGTTCAAATCGGGGTACTGATCGTGCAGAACCTTGGTGATCGCTGCGGTCAGCGTGGTCTTGCCGTGGTCAACGTGACCGATGGTCCCGATGTTGACGTGCGGCTTCGTCCGCTCGAACTTCGCCTTCGCCACTGTGGTGTCCTCCTGGACTTGTTGGTGCTTTTACGTAAAGCAGGTGTGTTGATGTGTTCAGTTGTGTGGTCTGCAAGGTACCGGACTACTGCCCGGTGGCCTTCGCGATGATCTCCTTCGAGACGTTCGCCGGAACTTCAGCGTACGAATCGAACACCATGGAGTAGTTGGCCCGGCCCTGGGTCTTCGACCGCAGGTCGCCGACGTAGCCGAACATCTCCGACAGCGGAACCTGCGCCTTGACGACGCGCGCACCGCTGCGCTCCTCCATGGCCTGGATCTGACCACGGCGGGAGTTCAGGTCGCCGATCACATCGCCCATGTAATCCTCGGGCGTGGTGACCTCGACGGCCATGATCGGTTCCAGGATCGCCGGCTGAGCTGCCTGGGCAGCCTTCTTCAGCGCCTGGGAGCCGGCCACCTTGAAGGCCATTTCCGACGAGTCGACGTCGTGGTAGGCGCCGTCGAGCAGCGTGACCTTCACGTTCACCAGCGGGTAGCCGGCGAGCACGCCGTACCGCATGGCGTCCTGCGCACCGGCATCCACCGACGGGATGTACTCGCGCGGGATGCGGCCACCGGTGACCTTGTTCTCGAACTCGTAGGTCGCACCGTCCTCGCCGCTGAACGGCTCCAGGCTGATGATGACCTTCGCGAACTGGCCGGAGCCACCCGTCTGCTTCTTATGGGTGTACTCGACCTTTTCGACGGTGCGCCGGATGGTCTCGCGGTAGGCCACCTGCGGCTTGCCGACGTTGGCCTCGACCTTGAACTCGCGACGCATACGGTCCACGAGGATGTCCAGGTGCAGCTCGCCCATGCCGCCGATGACGGTCTGGCCGGTCTCGTCGTCCTGATGGACCTTGAAGGTCGGGTCCTCTTCGGCGAGCTTCTGGATCGCGGTGCCCAGCTTTTCCTGGTCACTCTTGGTCTTGGGCTCGATGGCGACCTCGATGACCGGATCCGGGAACGTCATCGACTCGAGCACGATCTGGTTGTTCGGGTCACTCAGGGTGTCACCGGTGGTGGTGTCCTTGAGGCCGATGACCGCGTAGATGTGGCCGGCGCTGGCCGTTTCGACCGGGTTCTCCTTGTTGGAGTGCATCTGGAACAGCTTGCCCAGACGCTCCTTCTTGCCCTTGGTCGAGTTGATGACCTGAGCACCGGAGTCGACCTTGCCCGAGTACACCCGGACGTAGGTCAGCTTGCCGAAGAACGGGTGGGTTGCGACCTTGAACGCCAGCCCGGAGAAGGGCTCGTCCGCCGAAGGCTTACGAGAGATGATCTCGTCTTCCTTGTTCGGCGCGTGGCCCTCGGCCGCGGCAACGTCCAGCGGGGTCGGCAGGTAGTCGATGACGGCGTCGAGCATGGGCTGCACGCCCTTGTTCTTGAACGCGCTACCGCACAGCACCGGGTACGCCGCGCTGGACACGGTCAGCTTGCGCAGACCGGCCTTGATCTCCTCGATCGTGAGATCCTCGCCGCCCAGGTACTTCTCCATCAGGTCGTCGTCGGTCTCGGCGACGGCCTCGATCATGGCGGTGCGGTACTCGTTGGCCTTGTCCTGCAGATCCGCCGGGATGTCGATGGTCTCGTAGGTCTCGCCCAGCTTCGTCTCACCGCGCCACACCTTGGCCTTCATCTCGACCAGGTCGACGATGCCCTCGAAGTCGCCTTCGGAGCCGATCGGCAGCTGGATCGGGATGACGTTGGCGCCGAGGCGGTCCTTCATCGTCTGCACCGAGAAGTAGAAATCGGCGCCCAGCTTGTCCATCTTGTTGACGAAGCAGATACGCGGCACGTCGTACTTGTCGGCCTGACGCCACACCTGCTCGGACTGCGGCTCCACGCCTTCCTTGCCGTCGAAAACGGCAACGGCGCCGTCGAGCACGCGCAGCGAACGCTCCACCTCGACGGTGAAGTCGACGTGGCCGGGGGTGTCGATGATGTTGATCTGGTTGTCGTTCCAGAAGCAGGTGGTGGCAGCCGAGGTGATGGTGATACCCCGCTCCTGCTCCTGCTCCATCCAGTCCATCGTCGCGGCGCCGTCGTGCACCTCACCGATCTTGTACGAGATACCGGTGTAGAAGAGGATGCGCTCGGTCGTCGTCGTCTTGCCGGCGTCGATGTGCGCCATGATGCCGATGTTGCGGACCTTCGTGAGGTCGGTCAGCACGTCCTGTGCCACGGCTAGATTCCCACTCTTTCGCTTGCTTGATTGCTGTCCGGTGTAAAGCCCCGAGGGGCCGAAATCACCAGCGGTAGTGCGCGAAGGCCCGGTTTGCCTCGGCCATCTTGTGCGTGTCCTCGCGACGCTTCACAGCGGCGCCGAGCCCATTGCTGGCGTCGAGGATCTCGTTGGCGAGACGCTCGACCATGGTCTTCTCGCGGCGGGCCTTGGAGAAGCTGACCAGCCAGCGCAGTGCCAGTGTGGTCGACCGCTCGGGACGGACCTCGACCGGCACCTGGTAGGTGGCGCCACCGACACGGCGGCTGCGCACCTCGAGGGCGGGCTTGACGTTGTCCAGCGCGCGCTTGAGGGTGACGACGGGATCGGTGCCGGTCTTGTCACGGGCCTGCTCCAGCGCGCCGTAGACGATGCGCTCGGCCAGTGACTTCTTGCCGTCCAGCAGCACCTTGTTGACCAGCTGGGTGACCAGCTGCGACCCGTAGACCGGGTCGTTGACCAACGGGCGCTTCGGCGCGGGACCCTTGCGCGGCATTAGCTCTTCTCCTTCTTCGCGCCGTAACGGCTGCGTGCCTGCTTGCGGTTCTTGACACCCTGGGTGTCCAGCGAGCCGCGGATGATCTTGTAGCGCACACCGGGAAGGTCCTTCACACGACCGCCGCGCACCAGCACCATCGAGTGCTCCTGCAGGTTGTGGCCTTCGCCCGGGATGTAGGCGGTGACCTCAACTCCGGTGGTCAGCTTCACGCGAGCGACCTTCCGAAGCGCCGAGTTCGGCTTCTTCGGGGTGGTGGTGTACACGCGAGTGCACACGCCGCGGCGCTGCGGGCTGCCCTTGAGGGCCGCGGTCTTGACCTTCGCGACCTTGTCGCGGCGACCCTTGCGGACCAGCTGGTTGATGGTTGGCATGTACCGGCTTTCTGTGTTGCTACTTCTACTTCTGGTGGCTCGGTGGTAACTCAGTCGAACTTTTAAGTCTCTGTACTGCTGTTTACGCCTGATCGCCTACCCCGCGACCGGGCGTGTCGCACGCGCCCGACACCGAACCTTCCGATGCATTCGGGGACACGAAGACACACGAATTCGCCCGACCTGCAAGCGTACGGGCCATTTACAACAGCCGCATACGCCCCTGACAGCCAGGCACGAGGCTCCACAATACCAGGGGTGGGCGTGCCGAACCAAACCCGTCTGTAGGGCCCTTATCGCAGGTCAGACGCTACAGCCGTACTGAGGCGCCTACCAACAGGCTACAGACGTCGCTATCTGCGCTCCATGCCGGCGGCCAACCGCAGCACCATGTCGGTGAACACGGCGTCCGTCTCCACGTCATCCATCACCCCGGTCATTTCCAGCAACACGAACCCGTGCAGCGCGGACCAGAACTCCAGGGCCGCGTAGAACGCGTTGTCGCCGACCAGTCCGTAGGAGGCCAGCGCCGCCAACACCGGCCCGGCGGCCTCCCGCGCAGCCGCGGTGTATTCCGGGTCGTCCCCGCCCAACGGCATCCGGGTGAACGCGGAGTACCGGCCCGGATGGTGGTGGGCGTAGCTGCGGTAGGCGCTGGCCATGGTGACCACCGCATCGTCGCGGGTCCGCCCGTCGCCGACCGCGTTCAGCATGCCGATGATGTCCCGGATGACCCGCATCCGCACCGTTCGGCGCAGGTCTTCCAGGCTCTGGACGTGGTTGTAGAGCGACGGGCCCTTGGTGCCCAGTTGGGTGGCCAGCGCGTTGATGGTGAGCGCGTCCCAGCCCTCGCGATCGAGGAAGGCCAGTGCGGCGTTCACGATTGCGTCGCGGCTCAGTTTGGTCGCCCGCGCTGCCATTCGCCCACCCTCCGGTTCGTCGAGATCCCCCGAAGCCGGGTTGACTAATGACTCTAGTTCACCCGGTCCTGGCTGAGTTTGGCCAGTTCGTCGGTGATGCCGCACAGCGCGGGCAGGGTGGCCGGGTTCATCGTCTGGATCGACCAGGTGATGAGGTCATCGCCTTTCGCGATGTAGATGCTGCAGGCATTCGCGTCGTAGGCCTTGAAACCCTTGTTGCCGTCCATCGAGATCTCGGTGAGGGTGCGGCCGGCCTTCTTCTCCAGTTCGCGCTCGACGTCCATATCGCTGCCCCGGTACCACCAGGTCGAGATGCCCATGCCCGCACCGAACGTGCCGATCACGGTGTTCTCCTGCCAAAAACACCCGGTGTCGTTGACGAGGACCTTGGTGAACATCGCGGCGCCGGTGACCCGGGCGATATCGGCGTCGGTGATGCCGTGGCAGTCCCCGCCGTCGAACCCGCCGCCGGCGCGCTGCTCTCCGGTGGCCGGGGCCGCCCGCTCGGTCGCCTCGGCACCACAGCCGGGCAGCGCGGCCAGCACCGCGGCGAATGCGGCGATCAGCACGGGACGACGCATGTCACATATCCGATCTCAGCGTCGCCGACAGCAGTTTCTGGGCGTCCGGGCAGGCGTCGGCACCGGCGGGGTCGCGCGAGTTTTCCCCGTCGCTGCGCTCGCCCCGGACCTGGACCCACCAACTCAGCACGCCACCGCCCGCGGCCGCGGTCGCCGCGCAGCCCGAACCCGTGGTGTCGCGGCGGGCCAGGAACGCGGTTCTGCGCTCGATCACGGTGTCGCTGACCTCGGCGCCACGCTCCACCGCGAGCGCGCGTTCGCGGTCCAGGTCGCCGGTGTCGAACCACGCGAACGTCGCGTCGAGCATGTCACCGTCGCGGGTCAGCACGTACTGGCAGACCGCACCGCTGTAGGGCCGGACCACATCCTCTGCGGCCAACACCGACTGCACCGAACTGTCCGACAGCAGCCCGCAGCGGTTGTCGGCGTAGCCGTAACTGTGCTCGGCGTCGGCGTCCGCGGATTGGGCCGATTGCGCGACGCCGTCGACCTGCTGCACGCAGCCCGCAGCGGCCATGACGGTGGCTGCCACGGCAAGAGTCCGGAGAATCGTCCGGAAGCCACGCCCATACATCGGTGCCCACGCTACCCAGCGGCAACGCAGTCGGCGACCGGACGGGAAACCCGGCCAAGCGGTGCCACCGGAGGGGTCCGGCACCGTACTCTGTTGACCCATGGCGACCCTGAGTGTGAAAAGTCGGAGCCGGTGCATCGCGGCGGGCGCGCTGGTCACCCCACTGCTGCTGGCGAGCATGGCCGCACCGTCGGCACACGCCAAGAACGGCGACACCCACATCACCGGTCAGGGCATCGTGCAGACGCTGGACTGCAACAACGCCACGCTGCTCGTCAACGGGACCAGCAACACCATCAACGCCAAGGGCACCTGCTGGGCGGTGACGCTGCAGGGATCGTCGAACATCGTCATCGCCGACAACATCATCAACGACGTCACCGTGTACGGCTATGACCAGACGGTGATCTATCACAACGGTGCGCCCGCGGTGATCGACCGCGGCCGGGAACTCGGCATGACCAACCGCGTCAACTGGGCCCCGGCCTGACCCTGTGCGCCGGCTCATCGCACTGTTCGCCCTACTGGGCGGAATCGGCGGCGCCGCAATGAATCCCGAGGTGGCCACGGTGGCGAACGGGGAGCCGCAGATCGCCCCGGTATCGGCCGCGGCCCGGGCGGTGGGATTCATCGACGTCCGCAGCGCGGTGCCCGACGCCGTCATCGATCTGCGCTACGCCACCGCCAACAACTTCGTCGGGACACCGCTGTATCCGCCCGCGGCGCGCTGCCTGGTCCATGAATCGCTGGCGGCCGGGCTGGCCACCGCGGCGGCGCAGTTGCGCACCCGGGGTCTGCGGCTGGTGTTCTGGGACTGCTACCGGCCCCACGATGTGCAGGTCCGGATGTTCCAGGTGGTGTCCAACCCGGCCTGGGTGGCGCAGCCCGGCCCGTACTCGAAGAGCCACGAATCGGGCCGGTCGGTGGATGTCACCACCGCCGGCGCGACCAGCCTCTCGGAGATGGGCACCGGTTTCGACGATTTCACCGCCGCCTCGCACGCCTACGCCACCGACGGGGTGAGCGCCGCCGCGCAAGACAACCGCGCCGTGCTGCGCGAGGCCATGGCGGCCGGCGGGCTGAGCGTCTACTCCGGCGAGTGGTGGCATTTCGACGGCCCGGGCGCCGGTGAGCGCCGGCCCATCATCAACGTCCCGCTCACCTAGGCTGGGAAGACCGGCTACGAATCGAGGAAGCATGCGCACTCATATCGCAGGAACCGTCGCCGCCGTGGCGCTCGCGCTCGGACTGGCCGGATGCGGATCGAGTGGGGATTCCGGCGCCCCGACCGTCACCGCCGGCACCTCGGGCGCACAGGTCGAGATCGGCAACACCATCAACTACGGGTCGTTCGGCACCACCGCCGATATCGACTGCGCGCAGGGCAAGGCGCTCAACGTGGGTGGCTCCAACAACACCCTCACCATCAAGGGCACCTGCTCCAGCGTCAACATCGGTGGCGCCGACAACAAGGTGACGCTGGACAACGTCGAGACCGAGATCAGCGTGGTCGGCATCGACAACACCGTCGTCTACAAGGCCGGTGACCCGAAGGTCGAGGACCTCGGCAGCGGCAACAAGGTCAGCAAGGGCTAGCTGCCGGCCCCGTGCCGTCCGGCCCCGTCGACGAACCGTTTGGCGCCCGCCAACAGCTCCGTGGACACCTTGGCCAGGCTACCGAACTCGAAGTCCATTGCCGTCTCTTCGGTTTCGCCCCACTGACGCAGGGCGGAAAGCCGGTCGGCGCGCAGGCACAGCTGCGGTAGCGCGGCCAGCTCGGCGGCCAGTTCCTCGGCGGCCGCGCGGGCCTGCCCCTTCGGCACCACCCGGTTGGCCAGCCCGATCTGCATGGCCTCCTGCGCCCCGACCGCCCGGCCGGTGAGGATGAGGTCCATCGCGCGGCTGTGCCCGATCAGGCGCGGCAGCCGCACCGTGCCGCCATCGATCAAAGGGACACCCCAGCGCCGGCAGAACACCCCGAACTCGGCGTCCTCCTCGACCACCCGCAGGTCGCACCACAGCGCAAGTTCCAGGCCACCGGCCACTGCGTAACCGCTGACCGCGGCGATCACCGGTTTGGACAGGATCATCCGCGACGGACCCATCGGTCCCGGACCATCAGCACGCACCTGATTGCCCTCAGCGGTGCCCATAGCTTTGAGATCTGCACCGGCACAGAAGGTTCCGTTGTCACCGCAGAGCACCGCGACCGATGCTCCGTCGTCATGATCGAACTCGTCGAAAGCCGCGTACAACTCCGCGGCGGCCGGTCCGTTGACCGCGTTGCGGGCCTCCGGCCGGTTCATGATGACCGTCGTCACCGCACCGTTGCGCTCCACCCGCACACCTGCCGAGTCACTCACACTGCCTCCACTCGATCGTCGCGCCGCGCGACCAGTTCGGCGGCGAAATCCCGGTAAGCCAGCCGCAGCCGTTCGCCGGGCCAGCGCGGCGGCAACAGTTCGGCCGGCAGCACCGGGTCGGTCAGCAGGTGCCGCACGATGGCGGCAGCCACCACGAAACGCCCTGGCACATCGGCGGCTTCGGCCATCTCGGCGAGCAACCGCTCACCTTCGCGGGCCCAGGCCGGCAGATCCCACAACTGCCCCACCAGCCCGGCGGGGTCATCGTCGCGGCTGTGCAGCACCCGCACCTTGGTCCGGATGTCCTCGGGCAATTCCACCGCGAGGTTGTCCGGCCGCAACCACGCACCTTCGCGGAGCTCGCCGAACCGGCTCTGCAGTAAGGTGTTCCGTAACTCGGCACGGGTACGGGCGTCGGCGCCGACGCTGGTGATCAGCAGCGTCGTCCAGATGCCGCCCCACGGTCGTTCGTGCGGTTCGATGGCGCCGTCCTGGCGGCGCTGCCGCGCCAGCAGCCGGTCGGAGAGCCGGTAACCGTCCGCCGAACGCACCAGATCGCCCGCACCCACCATCCGGGTGAGCGCCACCCGCAGCGTCGACTCCCGGATACCGAAATCAGCTGTCAACAGCACGAGTTCGGCCGCCGATGCCCAGGCGGGGTGCGCACCGAGCAGGACGCTCAGCACCACCGAACGGGCGGTCAGGCGCACCGGTCAGACTCCGGAGGCGCGGCGGCCGTGATCGCCCAGCGGTTCGTCGCGGTGCCGGACGGCCTCCCGGAAACCGTGCTCGCGCGCGTCGGCGACGAACGCGTGCCCCTCCGGGGTGTGCCGGGCGATACCGTCGAAGACGGTGCTGACCATCCGGCTGGTGGCCACGCCCTGTTGCAGCAGCGCGGTGTTGCAGGCCAGCTTGGCCATGATGAGCTGGTTCACCGGCATGGCGGCGATGCGGGCCACCAGGCGCTCGGTGCGCTCGTCGAGGTCCTGCGGTTCGGGGGCTTCCACCGCCAGACCCCATTCCGCGGCTTGCGCGCCGGTGAGGCAATCACCGGTCAGCAGTAGGCGTTTCGCGCGTTGATCACCCAGGCGGTGCGCCCACAGGCCGGCCGCGGGCACACCCCACACCCGCATCGGCGGGTAGCCGATCTTGGCGTCCGAGGCGGTGATGACCTGGTCGGCGTGCAGCGCGATATCGGTGCCACCGGCGATGCAATAGCCGTGGATCTTGACCACCGTGGGTTTGTCGCAGTGCATCAGGCTGGAGAAGCCGCGCACGAACCGGCTCATCATCTGGTAGTCGATCATCGGATCCCACGGCTGATCGGGCAGGTGGTTGACGGCCTGGGTGCGGCCGTCGAGCACGGTGCCACGGCGGTCCGCACCGGCCGAGGAGCTGCCATCGGCATAGGCCCCGAGATCGAAGCCCGCGCAGAAGCCCGCTCCGGCACCGGAAACCAGGATGACGTGGACGCCCGGGTCCAGATCGGCGCGCTCCACCAGTTCCGCCAGTTCGACGGGGGTGGCGGCGATGATGGCGTTGCCCTTGTCGGGGCGATTGAAGGTGATCCGGGCGATGCGGCCGGTCACCTCGTAGGTCATGGTCGTCAGCGTGTCGATGCTCATCCCTTGACCAACGCGCGCTCGATGATGGGCGCCAGGTCCAGGCCGGTCGGCAGCGTGCCGAAAGCGCCGCCCCACTGCCCGCCGAGCCGGCTGGCCAGGAACGCCTCGGCGACCGCGGGATGCCCGTGGCGCACCAGCAGCGCACCCTGCAGCGCCAGCGAGATGTCCTCGGCGACCTGCCGTCCGCGGTACTCGATATCGCCGAGGCTGCTCAGCGACGCCTTCAGCGCGGTCACGTGCGCATCAAGCCGTGGGTCCTGCGCCTGGGCGAGTTCGTCGAACAGCACGTCCACACATTCCGGGCGGGTTGCCATGGCGCGCAACGTATCCAGTGCGCTGACATTGCCCGACCCCTCCCAGATGCCCATCAGCGGCGCCTCCCGGTACAGCCGCGGCATCCCGGAGTCCTCGACATAACCGTTGCCACCCAGACACTCCATCGCCTCGGCGGCATGCGGTGTCGCCCGCTTGCACACCCAGTACTTCCCGGCCGCCAGGCCGATCCGGCGCAACAGCGACTCGCGTTCGTCACCGCGCACCGCTCGATCGGTCGCCCCGGCCATCCGCATGGCCAGCATGGTCGCGGCCTCGGCCTCGACGGCCAGGTCGGCCAGCACGTTGCGCATCAGCGGTTGGTCGATCAGGTAGGCGCCGAACGCCTTTCGGTGCTGGGCATGGTGAACGGCACGGCTGAGCCCGGTGCGCATGCTGGTGGCGCTGCCCAGCGTGCAATCCAGCCGGGTCAGGTTGACCATCTCGATGATGGTCTTCACCCCGCGGCCCTCCTCGCCGACCAGCCAGGCCGTCGCCCCGTCGTATTCGACCTCGCTGGAGGCGTTGGCGTGGTTGCCGAGCTTGTCCTTGAGCCGCTGCAAGAACATCCGGTTACGGGTGCCGTCGGGCAGCACCCGAGGCAGGAAGAAGCAGCTCAACCCACCGGGTGCCTGGGCGAGGACCAGGAACACGTCGCACATCGGTGCCGAGGTGAACCATTTGTGTCCGGTCAGCGTGTAGGTGCCGTCGGCATTGGGTGCCGCCTCGGTGGTGCCCGCCCGCACATCGGAGCCGCCCTGCTTCTCGGTCATCGACATACCCGCGGTGAGACCGGCCTTGGTGGTGGGCACCTTGAGCTCCGGGTCATAGACCCGGCTGGTCAGCAGCGGTTCGTAGGCAGCGGCCAGTTCGGGGTTGAAACGCAGCGCGGGAACCACCGCGTAGGTCATCGAGATCGGGCAGATGTGGCCCGGTTCGGGTGTCCACACCGAGGTCTTGGCGGCCCGGACCACGTGGGATCCGGTGCGATCATCGGCCCACGGTGCGCCGTGCAGTCCGTGCGTGACAGCGACATTCATCAGTTCGTGATAGGCCGGGTCGAATTCGACCTCGTCGACGCGGTGACCGTAGCGATCGTGGGTGTGCAGCACCGGGCGGTGACGGTCGGCGAGTTCGCCCCAGCGCTGCGCCTGATCCGACCCGCTCAGGGCGCCGAGTTCGGTGACCTCGTCGGCTCCCCAACCGCCGCCCTCTCGGACCAGCGCCTCCATGAGCACCGGTGAGGCGGCCGGATTGTGATCGCGCAGCGGAGGAACCTGGTTGGTGACGACGTGAGTGGCCATGCCCCACTGTTACATTTTCTCGACAGCTGCACAAGATACGTAACACAGTGCATACTCGTGCGGTGCAGCCCAATACCGCCATCCACGCCGCCGCGCTGGCGCTCACCCACGAGCCGGTGCCCGCCGACCAGTCCGTCGCGGGCGACCCGAGCACGGCAGCCTCGACGCTCGCCCAGTTCGGCGGTTTGGAGATCGGCGTCTGGGAGATGTCGGTCGGCACCATGACCGATGTCGAGGCCGACGAGGTGTTCGTCGTCCTCGCCGGTGCCGCCACCGTCGAATTCGCCGACGGCACTGCGCCGCTGCACCTGCGCGCCGGCGATATCGGACGCCTGGCCGCCGGAGCCGAGACCACCTGGACGGTCACCGACACCCTGCGCAAGATCTACCTGACCTGAGCCACCGAGGCCTTACGCCGTGACTCGTAGGCGTGCCCGGCGTAGATCACCGCGGCGGCAAGGGCCCAGCCCAGCAGGATGTCGATGACGTAATGCTCGGCGGTGTAGACCAGCGTGAACGCCATGACCAGCGGATAGGCCACCAGCACCGGACGCCACCCGCGGTGCAACCGGTTCCACAGGAACGCGGCCAGCGCCGCCGACATCCCCGCGTGCAGGGACGGGATCGCGGCCACCAGGTTGACGCTGGCCTGGCCCTGGTCCAGCAGGGCGGTCGCGGTGTGCATGTTCAGGTTTCCCCACCCGCGCGTCACGATGCGCTCGATCCAGTCGTTGGCGCCGTCCCGCACGCTCTCCATACCGCCGAGCACACCGCCGTCAGGGACGCCGCGCGCGGACTTGAACATGCAGCGCGGGCCCGACGGTCCGCCGGCGACGTCCTCGGGGGTACAGCGCGCCGCCGCCCACGGCGGCGCGGCGGGCACCAGCGCGTAGATCACCAGCCCGGCGAAGTTCAAGCCGACGAAGAGCTTGACGAACCGCTTCCATTCCTCGCGGTCGCGCAGCCACAGCACCCCGGCGATGACGTACGGGAGCACGAAGAACGACATGTAGACGGTGCTGATCCCGACTTCCCACCAGGGTGGATGCGGCAGCTTCAGGCGCTCCTGCAGCCAGACGGTCGGCATGGTGCCGCCGAACAGCCAGCGGTCGGCGTCGGCCTGCCAGTGCCACAGCGTCGGGCGACCGACGAAATCGGCCGCTCCCCGGCTGAGGTCGTATGCGATCAGCAGCAGCGCGAAGGGCAGCCAATCGCGCAGCACGTAGAACATGCGCCGGCCCTGGCCGATGCTGGCCGCGATGAGTCCGGTGCTGATGTAGAGCAGCACCAATTCCCGGTTGAACGCGAAACCGTCGGTCACCGTGCGCCACAGCACGACGCCAGCCCAGACGGTAATCGCGGCGTAGCGCAGATAGCGCAGGCGCTGGGTGCGACGGCCGGGCGTCGCGACGCGATGGACGACGATCGATTGTTCCTCGTCAATCGTCGCCACGAGTGGTGAGCCTAGTTCACCTGTGCGTCGCCCGCCGTTTGCCGAAAATTCCGGTGTGCCGTCAGAGGTTGTCGCGCAGGAAGGCGATGTCGTCCTTGCGACCCTCTTCTGAGGTCTCGCAGATCACCGGGGCGCCGGCGGCCTTGACCACAGCCACCAGCAGGTCGGGGTCGATCTGCCCGGTGCCGAAGTTGGCGTGCCGGTCCGCACCCGAGCCCGCGGCGTCCCGCGAATCGTTGCAGTGCACCAGGTCGATGCGGCCGGTGATGGACTTGATCCGGTCGACGGCGTCGATCAACGCCTCGCCGGCCGCCCAGGCGTGGCAGGTGTCCAGGCAGAAGCCGATCCCCTTGTCGCCGATGTGATCCCACAGCCGGGCGATGGTGTCGAAATGCCGCGCCATGGCGTGGTCACCGCCGGCGGTGTTCTCCAGGTACACCGGCACCTCGGTGTTCAGGCTGGCCAGCGCCTTGACCCAGCGCTCGAAACCGGCCTCCATGTCATTGTCGTCGGCGTGCCCGCCGTGCACGATGACCGCGGTGGCGCCGATCTCGGCGGCCGCATCGCAGGTGTCCTGCAGGATCTTGCGCGACGGGATCCGTACCCGGTTGTTCGCCGAGGCGACGTTGATCAGGTACGGCGCATGCACGTATAGCGGCACGCTGGAGGCCTTGAGCGCCTCGGCGTCCTCGCGCGGCTTGGGCTTCTTCCAGCTCTGCGGGTTACCGAGGAAGAACTGGACGGCGTCGGCACCTTCGGCGGCGGCCGCGGCGATCGGGTCTTCGGGATTCACATGTGAACCAATGAGCACGGGGCCCAGTTTAGGCGCGGGGTCCGACGCGGCGATTTGGGCGCGGCAGCGTTCACTGAGCGGACGTCAGCGCGCCTAAGCCAGCTAGAACTCGTCGCTGTCCGGGCCGCACGAGACTGAAGTCAGGTAGACATCGGTGCCCAGATCCCTACGTGGCTTCCGGATCGTCGACCGCGGCCGCACGAGACTGAAGTCAGGTAGGTCCCGTGAACACACGCGATGACATTTCGGATCCGGGTAGGTCTGCACGACATGAGCAATGACGTATGGCCCCTCGTGCACGCCGAGCGCCGGGCTCTCATCGCCGAACTCGAAGGCCTCGCTCCCGATCAGTGGGCGCAGCCGTCGCGGTGCGCGGGATGGACCGTGCACGATGTCGTCGCCCATCTCGTCGACGTTGCCGAGTCCACCCGGCTCGGCTTCGCCCGCGACATGCTCACGGCTCGCTTCGACTTCGACCTCCAGAACGAGCGCGGTATCGCGCGGGCCAAAGGCGCGACACCCGCCCAGACGCTGCAGCGCCTGAAGAAGGCCGCCGCCCGCACGACGACACCGCTCGCCCCGACGGACACCCGCATCGTCGAGGAGGTCGTGCACGGCGAGGACATCCGCGGCCCGCTGGGTCTGCAGCGCAACTATCCGGTCCAGTCCATCGAGCGTTCGCTACGCCAGCAACTCCGCACCTCGACAAAGTTCGGCGGGGCCAGAGAACTCGTCGCCGGGGTACGGCTCGTCGCCACCGACACAGATCTGACCATCGGGACCGGGCGCGAGATCCGCGGCACCGCAATCGAATTGCTGCTGGCCTGCGCGGGCCGCAATGACCTGCTCGCCAGCTGACACGAAAAAGCCCCCGCTCGAAAGCGGGGGCTTCTCCGTACTGAGTTAGCGGTAGTCGCTGTATCCGTAATCGTCCAGCGGCACCGCAGCACCGGTGCTCTGGCCGAAGTCCGGGCTGTAGTACTGATCCTCGTAGGACGGGATCGTGTACGCCGCGGCGCGGGCCTCTTCGGTCGGCTGCACCTGGATGTCCCGGTACCGGGCAATACCGGTACCGGCCGGGATCAGCTTGCCGATGATCACGTTCTCCTTCAGACCCATCAGCTTGTCGCTGCGGCAGTTGATCGCCGCATCGGTCAGCACGCGAGTGGTCTCCTGGAACGACGCCGCCGACAGCCACGAATCCGTGGCCAGCGATGCCTTCGTGATACCCATCAGCACCGGACGGCCGGCCGCAGGCTCGTTGCCCTCGGCGACGACCCGACGGTTCTCCGACTCGAACTCGCTGCGCTCGGTCAGCGATCCGGGCAGGAACTCCGTGGCACCGGAATCGATGATCGTCACGCGGCGCAGCATCTGCCGCACGATGACCTCGATGTGCTTGTCGTGGATCGACACACCCTGGGCCCGGTAGACCTCCTGGACCTCCCGGACAAGGTGGATCTGCACCTCACGGGGGCCCTGCACACGCAGCACCTCGTGCGGATCGGCAGCACCTTCCATGAGCTGCTGACCCACGGTGACGTGGTCACCGTCGGAGAGCAGACGCTCGGAACCGTCGTCGTGCTTGAACACCTTCAGGCGCTGGCGACGGGTCAGCTTGTCGTAGACGACTTCCTCGCCACCATCGTCGGGGACGATGGTGATCTTGTAGAACTTGTCGGTCTCCTCCAGCTGCACCAAGCCGGTGACATCGGCGATCGGGGCACGGTTCTTCGGCACGCGGGCCTCGAACAGTTCCTGCACACGCGGCAGACCACCGACGATGTCGGCGCCACCGGTGACACCACCCTGGTGGAAGGTACGCATGGTCAGCTGCGTACCGGGCTCACCGATGGACTGCGCGGCGACGATACCGACGGCCTCGCCGATGTCGACGAGCTTGCCGGTGGCCATCGAGCGGCCGTAGCACATGGCGCAGACGCCGGTGCCCGTGGTGCAGGTCAGCACGGAGCGGACCTTCACCTCGGTGATACCGGCGGCCAGCAGCGCGTCGATGGCCGGGTCACCCAGGTCATGGCCGCGCTGGATGACGACGTTGCCGTTTGCGTCCACCGCGTCGGTGGCCAGCGTGCGGGCGTACGCCGACGTCTCGATGTGCTGATCGCGGACCAGCGAGCCGTCTTCCTGCTTCTCAGCGAGGGTGACGTTGATACCGCGCTCGGTCTGGCAGTCGGTCTCACGCACGATGACGTCCTGGCTGACGTCCACCAGACGGCGGGTCAGGTAACCCGAGTCGGCGGTACGCAGCGCGGTGTCGGCCAGACCCTTACGGGCACCGTGGGTGTTGATGAAGTACTCCAGCACGGTCAGGCCCTCGCGGAACGAGGACTTGATCGGACGCGGGATGTACTCACCCTTCGGGTTGGTCACCAGACCCTTCATGCCCGCGAGTGTGCGGGTCTGGGTCAGGTTGCCCGTGGCGCCGGACTTCACGATCGTGATGATCGGGTTGTCCTCGGGGTAGTAGGCCTCCAGGGCCTTACCGACCTCTTCGGTGGCCTGCTGCCAGATCTTCACCAGTTCGCCGTTGCGCTCGACATGGTTGAGCTTGCCGCGCTGGTACTGCTTCTCGATGCTCTCGGCTTCGCCCTCGTAGCGCTCCAGGATCTCCTGCTTCTGCGGGGGAACCAGCACGTCGGACATGGAGATGGTCACACCCGAACGCGTCGCCCAGTGGAAACCGGCGTCCTTGAGCTTGTCCACCGTCTGCGCGACGACGATCATCGGGTAACGCTCGGCGAGATCGTTGATGATCGCGGCCTGCGCCTTCTTGAACATCTGCGCGTTGACGAACGGGTAGCCCTTGGGCAGCAGCTCGTTGAAGAGCACGCGACCCAGCGTGGTGTCGGCAATCCAGGCGTCGCCGTATTTCCAGCCCTCGGGGAACAGCTGTGCCTCGACGTCGGCGGACGGACGCTGGTGGGTCAGCCGCACCTTGATCTTGGCGCGCACCGACAGCGCACCGCGGTCCAGGGCCATGATGGCCTCGGCCGGGGAGCTGTACACGCCGGTCTCCGGGGTGTCCGTCGCCGCCGGGGTGTACTCGCCGGTGTCACCGGGGATCTCGGTGGTCAGGAAGTACAGACCGGTCACCATGTCCAGACGCGGCATGGCCAGCGGGCGGCCCGACGCGGGAGACAGGATGTTGTTCGACGACAGCATCAGGATGCGTGCCTCGGCCTGCGCCTCCGCGGACAGCGGAAGGTGCACGGCCATCTGGTCACCGTCGAAGTCGGCGTTGAAGGCCTCACACACCAGCGGGTGCAGCTGGATGGCCTTGCCCTCGACCAGCTGCGGCTCGAAGGCCTGGATACCGAGGCGGTGCAGCGTGGGTGCACGGTTCAGCAGCACCGGGTGCTCGGCGATGACCTCTTCGAGGACATCCCACACCTGGGGACGCTGACGTTCCACCATGCGCTTGGCGCTCTTGATGTTCTGCGCGTGGTTCAGGTCGACGAGACGCTTCATCACGAACGGCTTGAACAGCTCCAGTGCCATCAGCTTGGGCAGACCGCACTGATGCAGCTTGAGCTGCGGGCCGACCACGATGACCGAACGGCCCGAGTAGTCGACGCGCTTGCCGAGCAGGTTCTGGCGGAACCGGCCCTGCTTGCCCTTGAGCAGATCGGACAGCGACTTGAGCGGACGGTTGCCCGGCCCGGTGACCGGACGTCCACGACGGCCGTTGTCGAACAGCGCGTCCACCGACTCCTGCAGCATCCGCTTCTCGTTGTTGACGATGATCTCGGGCGCACCCAGATCGATCAGTCGCTTGAGCCGGTTGTTGCGGTTGATCACGCGGCGGTACAGGTCGTTGAGGTCGGAGGTCGCGAAGCGGCCACCGTCCAGCTGCACCATCGGGCGAAGCTCCGGCGGGATCACCGGCACGGCGTCGAGCACCATGCCCATCGGCGAGTTGCGGTTCATCTGGAACGCCGCGACGACCTTGAGCCGCTTCAGCGCACGCAGCTTCTTCTGGCCCTTGCCGTTCTTGATGGTGTCGCGCAGGCTCTCGGCCTCGGCGTCGATGTCGAAGGTCTCGATGAGCTTCTTGATCGACTCCGCGCCCATGGCGCCCTCGAAGTACTCGCCGTAGCGGTCGATGAGCTCGCGGTAGAGCACCTCGTCCACGATGAGCTGCTTGGGAGCCAGCTTGGTGAAGGTGGTCCAGATCTCGTCGAGACGCTCCAGCTCACGGCCGGCACGGTCGCGCAGCTGGCGCATCTCGCGCTCGCCGCCGTCGCGCACCTTGCGGCGCACGTCGGACTTGGCGCCGTCGCGCTCCAGCTCGGCCAGGTCGGCTTCGAGCTTCTGGGCCCGGGCCTCCAGGTCGGCGTCACGCTGATCCTCGACGGCCTTCTTCTCGACGACCATCTCGGCCTCAAGGGTCGAGAGCTCGTTGTGGCGCATCTCGGTGTCGACCGCGGTGATGACGTAGGCCGCGAAGTAGATGATCTTTTCCAGATCCTTCGGGGCCAGGTCCAGCAGGTAGCCCAAGCGCGACGGAACGCCCTTGAAGTACCAGATGTGCGTGACGGGTGCGGCCAGCTCGATGTGGCCCATCCGCTCACGGCGCACCTTGGCACGGGTCACCTCGACGCCGCAGCGCTCACAGATGATGCCCTTGAAGCGCACGCGCTTGTACTTGCCGCAGTAGCACTCCCAGTCGCGAGTAGGTCCGAAGATCTTCTCGCAGAACAGGCCGTCCTTCTCTGGCTTGAGCGTGCGGTAGTTGATGGTCTCCGGCTTCTTGACCTCGCCGAAGGACCAGTTACGGATGTCGTCCGCGGTCGCGAGACCGATGCGGAGTTCATCGAAGAAGTTGACGTCTAGCACGTAACTCCCTTTCCCCTTGCGGGACTAGATATTTAAGCGAGATCTTCGACAGAGGCAGATTCGTTGCGCGACAGGTTGATTCCGAGGTTGGCAGCAGCGCGCTCCAGGTCCTCGTCGTCTCCGTCTCGCATCTCGATCGCCGCGCCGTCCGAAGACAGCACCTCGACGTTCAGGCAGAGCGACTGCAGCTCCTTGAGAAGCACCTTGAACGACTCCGGGATACCGGGTTCGGGGATGTTCTCGCCCTTGACGATGGCCTCGTACACCTTGACGCGACCCACCGTGTCGTCGGACTTGATGGTGAGCAGCTCCTGCAGCGTGTAGGCCGCACCGTAGGCCTGCATGGCCCAGCACTCCATCTCGCCGAACCGCTGACCACCGAACTGCGCCTTACCACCGAGCGGCTGCTGGGTGATCATCGAGTACGGACCGGTCGAGCGGGCGTGGATCTTGTCGTCCACCAGGTGGTGCAGCTTCAGGATGTACATGTAGCCGACCGTCACCGGGTACGGGAACGGCTCGCCGGAACGACCGTCGAACAGCTCGGCCTTGCCCTGCGCGTTGACCATGACGTCGCCGTCGCGGTTGGGCAGCGTCGAGCCGAGCAGGCCCTCCAGCTCCCCTTCCTGGGCACCGTCGAACACCGGGGTGGCCACGATGCTGTCGGCCGGAGCGGACAGCATGCCCTCGGGCAGTTTGGCTGCCCACTCGGGTGAGCCCTCGATGTTCCAGCCGGCCTTGGCCACCCACCCGAGGTGGGTCTCCAGGATCTGGCCGATGTTCATACGACGCGGCACACCGTGGGTGTTCAGGATGATGTCCACCGGGGTGCCATCGGGCATGAACGGCATGTCCTCGATCGGCAGGATCTTGCCGATGACGCCCTTGTTGCCGTGGCGTCCGGCGAGCTTGTCACCGTCGGAGATCTTGCGCTTCTGGGCCACGTAGACGCGGACCAGCTCGTTGACGCCGGCGGGCAGCTCGTCGTCATCCTCGCGGGAGAACACGCGGATGCCGATGACCTTGCCCGACTCGCCGTGGGGCACCTTGAGCGACGTGTCGCGGACCTCGCGGGCCTTCTCACCGAAGATGGCACGCAGCAGACGCTCCTCCGGGGTCAGCTCGGTCTCACCCTTCGGGGTGACCTTGCCGACCAGGATGTCGCCGTCGCGGACCTCGGCGCCGATGCGGATGATGCCGCGCTCGTCGAGATCGGCCAGCACCTCATCGGAGACGTTCGGAATGTCCCGGGTGATCTCCTCGGCGCCCAGCTTGGTGTCGCGGGCGTCGATCTCGTGCTCCTCGATGTGAATCGAGGTGAGCACGTCCTCTTCGACCAGACGGCTGGAGAGGATGATCGCGTCTTCGTAGTTGTGACCCTCCCACGGCATGACGGCGACGAGCAGGTTCTTGCCCAGCGCCATCTCACCGTTCTCGGTGCACGGACCATCGGCCAGCACCTGGCCGGCCTCGACACGCTGTCCGGTGTCCACGATCGGGCGCTGGTTGGCGCACGTGCCGTGGTTGGACCGGGCGAACTTGCGCATCCGGTAGGTCTGGCGCGAGCCGTCGTCGGCCATCACGGTGATGTAGTCGGCCGAAACCTCTTCGATCACACCGGTCTTGTCGGCGACAACCACGTCACCGGCATCGATGGCGGCACGCAACTCCATACCGGTACCGACCAACGGGGCCTCGCTGCGGACCAGCGGAACCGCCTGGCGCTGCATGTTGGCACCCATCAGGGCACGGTTGGCGTCGTCGTGCTCGAGGAACGGGATCATCGCCGTCGCGACCGACACCATCTGGCGCGGCGAGACATCCATGTAGTCCACGTCGGTGGCGGAGACGAACTCGACCTCGCCGCCCTTACGGCGAACCAGGATCTTCTCTTCGGTGAACCGGCCGTCGCCGTCCAGCGGCGAGTTGGCCTGCGCCACGATGTGGCGGTCCTCCTCGTCGGCGGTCAGGTAGTCGATCTGGTCAGTGACCTGGCCGTCGACCACCTTGCGGTACGGCGTCTCGATGAAACCGAACGGGTTGACCCGTGCGTACACCGACAGCGAACCGATCAGGCCGATGTTCGGGCCTTCCGGGGTCTCGATCGGGCACATCCGGCCGTAGTGGCTGGAGTGCACGTCGCGGACCTCAAGGCCGGCACGCTCACGGGACAGACCGCCGGGGCCCAGCGCCGACAGACGACGCTTGTGGGTCAGACCCGACAGCGGGTTGTTCTGGTCCATGAACTGCGACAGCTGGCTGGTGCCGAAGAACTCCTTGATCGCCGCCACGACGGGACGGATGTTGATCAGGGTCTGCGGCGTGATCGCCTCGACGTCCTGGGTCGTCATGCGCTCACGCACGACACGCTCCATACGCGACAGGCCGACCCGGATCTGGTTCTGGATCAGCTCGCCCACGGTACGCAGACGACGGTTGCCGAAGTGGTCGATGTCGTCGACCTCGACGGGCACCTCGACGCCGCCGGGAGCGGTCATCGAGGTCTGGCCCTCGTGCAGACGCACCAGGTACTCGATCGTCGCGACGACGTCCTCTTCGGTCAGCGTCGAGTTGGTGATCGGCTGGCCGGCGTTCAGGCCCAGCTTCTTGTTGACCTTGTAGCGGCCGACGCGAGCCAGGTCGTAGCGCTTCTCCTTGAAGAACAGGTTCTCCAGCAGGGTCTGCGCGGACTCCTTGGTCGGCGGCTCGCCCGGGCGCAGCTTCCGGTAGATGTCCAGCAGCGCCTCATCGGTACCGGCGGTGTTGTCCTTCTCCAGCGTGCCCATCATGATCTCGGAGAAGCCGAAGCGCTCGGTGATCTGCTCGTTGGTCCAGCCGAGCGCCTTCAGCAGCACGGTGACCGGCTGGCGGCGCTTGCGGTCGATGCGGACGCCGACGGTGTCGCGCTTGTCGACGTCGAACTCCAGCCACGCACCGCGGCCCGGGATGACCTTGACGCTGTGCAGGTCCTTCTCGGTGGCCTTGTCGATCGACGAATCGAAGTACACGCCCGGCGAACGGACCAGCTGGGACACCACGACACGCTCGGTGCCGTTGATGATGAAGGTGCCCTTCTCGGTCATCATCGGGAAGTCACCCATGAAGACCGTCTGGCTCTTGATCTCACCGGTGTTGTTGTTGATGAACTCGGCCGTGACGAACAGCGGAGCCGCGTACGTCATGTCCTTGTCTTTGCACTCGTCCACCGGCGCCTTGACTTCGTCGAAGCGCGGGTCCGAGAAGCTCAGCGACATCGAGCCGGAGAAATCCTCGATCGGAGACAGTTCGGCGAGTACTTCCTCCAAGCCTCCGACCGGGTTCACGTCGCCGCGGTCGACCGCCTTCGTCCGCCACCGGTCCGAACCGACCAGCCACTCGAAAGAGTCGGTCTGAACGTCAAGGAGCCCCGGAACCTCGAGAGGCTCACGGAGCTTGGCGAAGGAAATTCGGTTCGGCGCTCCCGGAACGGAGCTATTAGTGGAATCTGACTTGCTCTGGCTCGAGACTGCCAAGATGCACCCTTCCAGCTATATCTGCATCGGTTTGGCTGGCTCTCAAGCCCGAGTCTTCGAAGAACCACGGCACGCGTCTAGATCGCTGAGCAGGGCTCAGGCTAGGTCACGATGTCAGGTGCAGTGAAGGGTGGGCAGGATGCAGCCAGCGCAACGTCCGATACTAGCGCAAGACGGCGCATTCCTCAACCACCGCATGTAGAAGGTGAACCGGGCGCTGGCTGGCGACTCGATCGTGTTCAACCCCTCCTACATTGCTGAAAAACAGACTGGCCCGTTTGCCGCCTTCCGTCAAGAGATAGAGCCGTGTCGGCTGTGGATTTTCCGTCCACGAGCAGTGATCCAGCGGTATTCGGGGTCACCGCGGGGTCCCATCCGGTCGGCGGCCACGCAATGTCGCCGTGCAGGCAACAAAAAACCGCCCGAGCCGAGGCTCGGGCGGTTTCTCGCGGGCTGAAAGTGCTATTCCTTGGCGACGGGAATGGACGTCGTCGGGGTGTCGTCCTCGTGGGCGTGCTGGCGCGAGACGTGACCGGGCTCGTGCGCCTGGTACTTGTGCGTGCCTTCGAGGTCGTCGCGGATGGCTTCCTGGGCGGCCGGGGGCAGGGTGTGCAGGATCTCGCGCACCCGGGCCTGCCGACGACCCACAGCCTTACGCTCGGGCATACCGGGAGTGGCCATCAGCTGCGGGGGCACACCCTCGATCTCCTCGACACCACCGTCATGCTGACCGGCCTCCATCATGGCCTGCTCGGCCGCGGCGGTGGCTTCGTCCTTCTCCTCCGACATACCGATCGGCCCGATACGCCGACCGTTGAGGAACTGCTTCACGACGGGCTCCTCGCTGGTCAGCAGCACCTCGCGGGGCCCGAACATGACCAGCTTCTTGCGGAACAGCATGCCGATGTTGTCCGGCACCGTGCGGGCGATGTTGATGTTGTGCGTCACGATCAGCACGGTCGCGTCGATCTGAGCGTTGATATCGATCAACAGCTGCGACAGGTACGCGGTACGGACGGGATCCAGACCGGAGTCCGGCTCGTCGCACAGGATGATCTTGGGGTCGAGCACCAGGGCGCGGGCCAGGCCGGCGCGCTTGCGCATACCGCCGGAGATCTCACCGGGGAACTTGTGCCCGTCATTGGGCATACCGACGAGCTCGAGCTTTTCCATCACGATGTTGCGGATCTCGGACTCGGACTTCTTGGTGTGCTCGCGCAGCGGGAAGGCCGTGTTGTCGTAGATGTTCATCGATCCGAACAGGGCGCCGTCCTGGAACAGCACACCGAACAGGGTGCGGATCTCGTAGAGCTCCTTGGCCGAGCACTCCAGGATGTTGGTGCCGTCGATGACGATCGAGCCGCGCTCAGGCCGCAACAGGCCGATCAGCGACTTCAGGAACACCGACTTACCGGTACCCGACGGGCCCAGCAACACGCTGACTTCACCCTCGGGAACCGTCAACGTGACGTCTTCCCAGATCTTCGACGATCCGAAAGACTTACTCAGTCCGGTCACGTCGATTTGGACGCCCATACAGGTTCCTTCCGCTCACAGCACCACCGCGCCACCTGCTGCACCCGCCTGTGGCTTGAGTCACTGTAACCTACACAGTTTTTCAGCAACGACGAACCGCACACTGGATGGCCCCACAGACGACTGTGGGCCGGGTCGAATTCGACCCGGCCCACAGTGCGCAGAGAACTACTTGACGGTGACCGATGCGCCGGCAGCCTCAAGCTTGGCCTTGGCGTCCTCGGCGGCCTCCTTGTTGACCTTCTCCAGCAGCGGCTTGGGAGCGCTGTCGACGAGGTCCTTGGCTTCCTTGAGGCCCAGGCCGGAAACGATCTCGCGGACGACCTTGATGACGCCGATCTTCTTCTCGCCGGCACCTTCCAGGATGACGTCGAATTCGCTCTGCTCTTCGGCGGCCTCGGCAGGCGCGCCACCGGCGGCGGGGCCGGCGGCAACGGCGACGGGAGCGGCGGCGGTGACGTCGAAGGTCTCTTCGAACTGCTTCACGAACTCAGAGAGCTCGAGCAGGGTCATTTCCTTGAACGCGTCGAGCAGTTCGTCGGTGGACAGCTTTGCCATGGTGATTCCTTATCTCTAATGGGTGGTGGTGGTTTTGGTCAGGCGGCGTCTTCGCCGGCCTTCTTCTCTTGCAGAGCTGCAGCCAGGCGGGCGATCTGCGACGCGGGCGCCACGAACAGCGCTGCGGCCTGGGACTGCTTCGCCTTCATCGCGCCGGCCAGCTTGGACAGCAGGACCTCACGCGATTCCAGATCGGCGATGCGCTCGACTTCGCCCACGGACAGCGCACGGCCGTCCATGTAGCCGCCCTTGACGACCAACGCCTTGTTGTCCTTGGCGAACTTCTTGATCGCCTTGGCGGCGTCGACGGGCTCACCGCTGATGAACGCGATGGCGGTCGGACCGGTGAACAGGTCGTCGAGACCCTCCACGCCGGCCTCGGCCGCTGCACGCTTCACCAGGGTGTTCTTGGCAACGGTGTAGGTCACACCGTCGCCCAGCGACCTGCGCAGCTCGGCAAGGTTGGACACCTTCAGGCCGCGGTACTCGGTGACGACGGTGGCCGTCGCCTCCTTGAACTTCTCGGCGATGTCGGCGACCGCGGTGGCCTTTTCAGCCTTGGCCATGCTTGCCTCCTCGTAATGGTTGGGACGTCCACCAACCATCGGGGGCAAAGGGCCGAGAAAACACGAACGCCCCGACACAGACAGGTCGGGGCGCGCAAGAATGCTCTACCTCGTCCTCCTGCGTGGGCCGCCCGGGTGATCCGGGACCTTCAACCGATTACTCGGTGACCGACGGTCTTCGGTGGAACCCGGAAAGAATAGCCTGCCGCAGCCCGATCGGCCAAAACGAGGCGGTACGCGCGGAACCGCGTAGGTTCGACGGTGACACCCACTGACCTTGGTTAAGGAGCGAAATCGATGAGTCTGTACGCGGTAGTTGATCCGGCGACCGGCGATGTGGTGAAGGAATATCCCACCGCCACCGACGACCAGATCGAGGCGGCGGTGTCGGCGGCGGCCACGGCGTACAAGGAGTGGTCGAAGACCACCACGGTCGCCCAGCGCGCCGAGTTGATCCGCAAGGTCGCCGCCCTGCACAACGAGCGCAAGGACGAACTGGCCAAGATCATCCAGCGTGAGATGGGCAAGCCGCTGGACCAGTCGGTCGGCGAAGTCGAGTTCAGCGCCTCGATCTATGAGTTCTACGCCGACAACGCCGAGAAATTCCTCGCCGACGAGCCGATCGACCTGCTCGACGGTGAGGGCAGCGCACTGATCCGACGCGGCCCGGTCGGGGTGCTGCTGGGCATCATGCCGTGGAACTACCCCTACTACCAGGTGGCCCGCTTCGCCGGCCCGAACCTGGTGTTGGGCAACACCATCGTGCTCAAACACGCACCGCAGTGCCCCGAATCCGCCGCGGCGCTGGCCCAGATCTTCACCGACGCCGGCTATCCCGAGGGCGCCTACGTCAACGTCTACGCCACCAATGAGCAGATCGCCGACGCCATCGCCGACCCCCGCATCCAGGGGGTGTCGCTGACCGGTTCGGAGCGCGCCGGCGCCGCAGTCGCCGAGATCGCCGGACGCAACCTGAAGAAGGTCGTGCTGGAACTCGGCGGCTCCGATCCGTTCATCCTGCTGTCCTCCGACGACCTGGACGCCACCATCGAGGCGGCCGTGGACGGGCGCTTCGAGAACACCGGGCAGGCCTGTAACGCGGCCAAGCGGATCATCGTCGCCGAGGGCGTCTATGACGAGTTCCTCGACAAGTTCACCGCCAAGGTGCTGGCCAAGGCCGACGGGCTGGCCCCGCTGTCCTCGGTGGCCGCCGCCGAGCGCCTCGAGGAGCAGGTCCAGCGCGCCGTGGCCGCGGGTGCCGCGCTGACCTCCGAAGGCGAGCGCAACGGGGCGTTCTTCCCGCCCGGGGTGCTGACCGGATTGTCCCCGGATTCGCCGGCGGCCAAGGAGGAACTGTTCGGACCGGTGGCCACCGTCTACAAGGTCGCCGACGAGGACGCCGCGGTCGAGCTGGCCAACGACACCCCGTTCGGGCTGGGCTCCTACGTCTTCACCACCGACCCCGAGCAGGCCAAGCGGGTCGCCGACAAGATCGAGGCCGGCATGGTGTTCGTCAACGCCGTCGGCGCCGAAGGCGCGGAACTGCCCTTCGGTGGCGTGAAGCGTTCCGGTTTCGGCCGCGAACTCGGCCGCTTCGGCATCGACGAGTTCGTGAACAAGAAACTCATCCGCATCGCCAAGTAGCTCACCGCACCAGGGCGGCGGCGCCGACCAGTCCGGCGTCGCCCCCGAGGTCGGCGGGCACCACCCGCAGATCGCGGATGAACGTCAACCCGGTGTGGCGCGTCAGCGCCTCACGCAAGGGGCCGAACAGCACCTCACCGGCGTTGGCCACCCCGCCGCCGATCACCACCAGATCGAGATCGCAGACCGCCGCCGTGGAGGCGATCACCGCGGCCAGCGCCGTGGTCCCCCGCCGGAACGCCGCCAGCGCGACCGCATCGCCGGCCTTGGCCGACGCCGCAAGGTCTTTGGCGTCCGCGCCGGTCCAGCCCTGCTGCTGCGCCCACCGCGTCATCCGCGGACCCGATGCAAGCGTCTCCACGCAGCCGTGCCCGCCGCACACGCAGGGCTCTCCGTCGGCGTCGGCGACCATGTGACCGACGTGCCCGGCGTTGCCGGTGCGCCCGTCATAGGGGACGCCGTCGAGCACCAGGCCGCCGCCGATCCCGGTGGACACCACCATGCCGAGCATGAACTGCGCTCCCCGGCCGGCCCCGCGCCAGTGTTCGCCGAGCGCCATGCACAGCCCGTCACCGCCGAGCCGCACCGGCAGGCCGGTCAGCTCTGCGACCCGCGCGGCGATCGGAAAGTCCTGCCAGACAGCAATATTGACCGGGCTGATGGTGCCGGCATGAAGCGCCACCGGCCCGGCCGACGCGATGCCCACCGCACGCACAGGCGCCACCGACCGTGCCTGCCCGATCAGATCCGCGGTCACCCGCCAGGCGGCTTCGGCGGAGTCCCGCGGGGTGGGTAGCTGGAACCGCTGCAGCACGGTGCCCTCATCGTCGACGATGCCCACGGCGATCTTGGTGCCGCCGATGTCGAGCGCCAATACGGTCCCCATCAGTGTGTGTGGGTGTTGTCGGGCTGGCGAGGATCACCGGGATGCTCATAGCCGGGTGAGAGCTCGACGAGTTCGGCGCACCGCGCGTCGAGCCACAGCCGGAAGGCCCGGCGCCGCGCCGCCGCCCCGAGGTGTGCGGCGATCAGCGGGCGGGCCCTGGCGAAGTCCGCGACGCCGGTCCGGCGGGCCGCGAACCGGCCGGGGTTGCGCCGGTGGTAGGCGACGATCTCGATATCGGTGACGCCCACCCCGGCGGTGACGCGGGCGAACGCGGCCCGGCCCGCCTCGGTGGCCAGCACCGCCGCGGCGATGCTGCCGATCTCCAGCCGCGCGGCCATGTCCGGCAGCACGTCCTCGAGATCCGGAATCTGTTCGGCACCAGAGTTTTCCAGCGCCACCACCCGTTCCGCGGTCACCAGCTGGGTGAGCCAGCGCCGCAGCTGACGGCCCTCGCTGGTGCCTGGGCGCGGCAGTGCCGAGGCCATGTTGCCGGCCCGCAGCAGGCGTTCCCGTTCGTCGATCTCGGCGACGGTGACCACCTGGCCGGCCACCAGTGCCGCGGTCACGTGACCACCACCGCCACCGCAGGCGAGTAGACGAGCTTCCCGGCGCAGGCCACCCGGATCAGTGCCCACCACGTTCCGGGCTGCACCCACGGCGGCGGCGCGACCTCGAAGTCGATCCGCGCGGTCCCACCGGCGGGCAGGTCGGCCCCGGTTGCCGCCGGGCCCAACCACTCCCAGGTCCCCCACGGGCTGATCAGGTGTGCTTCGGCCGCCAGGTCGGCGCGGGCATCGGTGCCGACGGTGACACCGAGGCGGGCCGTCTGGCCCGCGCGCACCCGCACCTCGGTCGGGCCGGCCACCAGCCGCAGTATCTCGGCATCTTCGGCGTCGCCCACCCGGACGGTGCAGACATCCTCGACGACCTGGCGCCAGGACGGCGGCAGCCCACCGCGCCCGTTGAGCGCGAGTTCGACCCGGATCGGGTACAGCCCCGGCGGCTGCCCAGCCGGTATCGCGACGGTGGCGTCGGTGTCCAGGTAGTCCCCCGGCGGCAACACGAACGGCAGCTCCGCGGTCGCGGCGTTCCAGCCGGGCGGGCAGATCAGCCTGAGCAGACCGTGGACCGGGGCATCGGTGCAGTCGCTGGCCACGGTCAGCCGCAGGCGCACCTGCTCGCCGGCTTCGCCCTGCAGCTGGTGCGGATGCAGGTGGGCGACGGCGGGCAGCCCGCCCAGCGGCGCGGGGCCGCGGTTGTGCAGCCAGTAGCGGGCGTACAACGGCTGTGCCGCTTCGGCTTCCGGTGCGAGCTGCTCGTTGTCGGCGTTGAGGATCTTCACCGCATCCAGGTGGGTCAGCATGGTGGCGATCTGATAGCCGTGCAGGGTGAATCCGGCGCTGCGGTCCAGGCGGCGCTCCAGCAGATCGGCCGGAAGCAGCGGGGCGACCGCGCTCAGGCCGGAGCGGACCACGAACTGCGTGGTACGCCCGTGTGTTTCGACGATGCGCAGGGCCACCGAGGCCGGGTCGACGGTGTCGGCGCTGCCCGCCGCGATGGGGTTGCCCGCGGCCTTGAGCGCACCGAGTTGCACTCCCCCACCGGCGGAGTCGACGTCGAGCAGCGCCCCGTGCGAGGGCAGCCCGTCGGTTCCGGCCCGGCGGTTGAGCACCGCGAGCAGCGGGTGCGAGAACGCGGCACTGCGGCTGGGGATCTCGCTGTCGCGCCAGTCGCCCTCGTCGGCGACGATGGCGTAGTCGAAGGTGTGCGTCCAGTGCTGGAGTTGGAAATTGGAGCCGTCGGGCGCGGTGCGCCGCGGCGGGTCGATCCAGGTGCCAGACGGCCAGCCGGTACAGGAGCGCATCAGCGAGGTGTGCAAGGTGCCGTCGGGTTCCACGGCGAAGCCGGGCACCCCCCGGTTCAGCAGCGCCACCGTGGCCGGCTCGAACGGTTCCACGCCGCCATCGGGGTGCTGACGCACCGAGATCTCCGCGTCGCCGATCTCGTCGATGAGTGCCTCGACACCGCCGACGACGATGAGCACCGGCAACGCCCGCGATCCCTTCAGATCGGCACCCGGAACCCACTCGTGGGCCAGCGTCGCCGCCGCGGGCACCCACACCCGCGCGGCGCCGGTGGCGCCGATCTGGCGGTCCAGCTCGGCGCGGTACTCCGGCGCAGTATCCAATACCTTTGCGGCAAAAGCATTCTCGTCGGGATGACCGATGACGATGCGCACATCCGGCAGGTTCGAATCGACCGCCAGGTCGCCGTAGCGCGGGTGTTCGGCGACGCTGCAGGTGGCGGTGACCCCGGCGCGCACCAGCGCGACCATCAGCGCGCGTTCGTCGAACGACGCGTCGGGGGTGACGACCTCGGCGACCGAGACCGCGCGCACCCCAGCCCCGATCCGCACGCGCAGCATGGAGGACAGCCCGAACCAGCCGTAGGCAGGGTTGTCCAGGGTGTGCGGGTGCTCCGCCGAGTCCACGGCGTCCGGGGAACCGTGCCGGTGTAGCAGCCCGAAGCCGCGTCCGATGACGGCGTCACCGACCTCGCTGACCGGCATGGCCCCGGGTACCGGGCACGGCCAGCGCAGCCGCAGGAGCTTGTCGGCTCCGGTGAATTCGTCGATGGTGGTGCGACATTCGACGCGGTCGATGCCGTCCCACAGGGTGAGGGTCTGGGTGTAGCGCAACACGTCGGCGATCCGCCCGGTGATCACCAACCGTTGCCCCAGCGCGCTGCGGTGGGCCTGCACCGTCGCCGGGAACTCCGACGAGCCGATCACCGGCCCCTTGGGCAGCAGATGCCAGGGGCCTTCGCCGGCCTGCGGGTGGGCCGGATACTCGTCGTAGACGGCCAGTTCGTTGCCGACCCGGCCGTCGGCGATGAGCTCGCGGCCGTCGGCGACCAGCGAGCTGACCCCACCGCCGCGGGCCGGGTCGACGGTCAGCGTGTAGTGCGCGTTCGCGATGGTCGCGCCATCGATCTGCTGCCAGCGTGAGCCGTCGGTATCGTCGTCCCACTGGTAGCCCTGCCAGCCCAGCGAACCGATATCGTCGACCCGCCACGTGACGGTGTGGTCCTCGATCAGGGTGGGCAGGGCGGTGCCGTTCATGTCACGTACCACTCCGGAGAACGGTTCGTCCAGGTGTGCGGTCACCATGTCGGTGCGGCCGTGCGCCAACGGATTCCACACCACCACAGCGGAATCCACTGCGCCGGTGAGCAGACGCAGCGCATTGTCGCGGGCGGTGCGCCCGATCTCCCAGGCGTCGCGCCAGCCCGTCAGCAGGTCGAGGTACACCTGGTCGGATTCCGAGCCGGTGATGGCGTCATGGTGGGCGCCGTAGGCCAGCTGCACCCAGGCCTTGGCCAGCGCCGCCTGCGGATAGGTTGCGCCGCCCAGCAATCCGGCGAACACGGCGAACCGTTCGGCTTCCAGCACCGCGTTCTCGGCGGCCCGGTTGGCCTGCTTGGTGTCGATGTAGGAGACATCCTTGCCGGTGTAGATCGGGTTCATGTCGCGGGTCTGCACCGACGCCCGGGCCCCGCGGGTGTCCAGTTCGGTACGCACCGCGGCGAAGAACTCCTTGGGCAGCGCGCAGACGAACCGCGGCCAGGTGTAGCGGCTGTTCCAGTCGCGGTGAATCTCGGTGACCCACTTGTTGGGTGGGGTGTAGTCGGTGCCCACGGGCAGCAGCACGTTACGGGTCAGCGCCACCTGCTTCAGCCCGGCGAACAGCTTGTAGGTCTCGGCCTCCGCGTCGGCCAGCGATGCCGCCGAATCCATCCACCAACCGCCCGCGTAGTGCGCGGGCATGTAGTGGGTCAGCAGTCCCCGGCCCGACGGTGCCGTCCACTCGAACTCGCTGGCGAACTGCATGCGGGTCGGGTCGCCGTCGCCGGCCATCGGGCCCCACTGATGGTGCGGCCCACGCGCCCACGAACTGGAGGTCAGCCCGGCGTCGGCGGCCATCCCCGGGAACTGCGGGTCGTGCCCGAACACGTCGAGCTGCCAGGCGGTGGCCGGGTCACCGCCCAGCACATCGCGCTGAAACCCGATGCCGTGCACAAAGTTCCGGATCGCGGTCTCGGGGCTGGTGAGGTTGGTGTTGGGCTCGTTGTAGGTGCCGCCCATGATCTCGATGCGGCCCTCGCCGATCAGCCGGCGCAGATCGGCGCGTTCCTCGGGGTGGGTGTCCCAGAACGGTTTGAGGTAGTCGACCTCGGCGAGCACGAACTTGTAGTCGGGGTCGCGGCGCGCCATTTCCAGGTGGGCGGTGACGAGGTCGAACGCGTTGGTCTGCCGGCAGGCGCCGGGCGGGTCCTCGGTCCAGACGCTGGTATAGGCGGCCTGGGTGTTCCACCACACCGGGTCGTAGTGGAAGTGGCTGATCATGTGCATCGTCCAGCCGGGTTCGGCGTCGGTGAACGTGAAGGCCGTGTTGCCGATGGCGGCCTCCCGTCGCCGGCCGGGCTCGGGATCGGCGACGGTCATCGGCACTTCCACCGTGGACGCATCCGGGCGGGCGACGGCCTCGCCCTCGATGCCGGTGCCCGTCACCCGCACCGGGGTCGGCGCCGCGCAGTCGGTGTAGGTGATGCGGACCAGTTGCACCGGTGCGTCGGGTGGTCCGACGAACAGGTCCGTCGACTCCGCTCCCGTGACGCGCATCCTGGCACCCTACGTTCGGGCGCCCGCCCTCCGGAGCCGTTCGGCGGCGGTTCGCACCGCGTCGGCCACCTCGACGGGCTCAAGCACCTCGAAATCACAGCCCGGCATGGCCAGGTAGAGCGCCATCACCGCCGGGTCATCGGCGCCGGTGGTCAGGATGCACGAATCGGGTCCGTCCGCTTCGATGTGCACCGATGCCGACGAGAAGGTCTGCGCCACAACATCGCGGGCGGCGAAGTACCGCACACGCGCCACATACCGGTACGGCGAGCTGGTGATGGCGCGCTGCACGTACTGCGCCGCGTCGGGGGCGTCGCGGGGGGTGAAGGTGCTGCCCAGCGCCCGAACGTCGGCCATCCGGTCCAGGCGCAGGCTGCGCCAGTCCTGTTTGTCGCGGTCATAGGTCAGCAGATACCAGCGCCGAC